>NZ_CP150484.1:3656782-4012074 GCF_037997115.1 Amycolatopsis coloradensis | reverse complement strand
GACGACCTGGAACCCGCATGCCCGTGCTGCACCCACACCTTCAACGGCGTCCGGTTCACCCGGAAGTACCGGCCACCGCTGTGATGGCCGCAGCCGGTTCACCGGCTGCGGCGGAGAACTCAGTGTCCGCGGGCGATCCATTCGGCCAGGTGCGGCGCTTCGGTGCCGATGGTGGTGGGGTCGCCGTGTCCAGTGTGGATGGTGGTGTCCTCGGGCAGCGCGAAGAGCCGTTCCCTGATCGAGGAGATGATCGTCGGGAAGTCGGAGAACGAGCGACCTGTCGCGCCGGGACCGCCCGCGAAGAGCGTGTCCCCGGAGAAGAGCGCTTTGGCCTCGGGCAGATGCAGGCATACCGACCCGGGTGAATGCCCTGGTGTGTGGATGGCTTCGAGTTCCGTGCCGGCGACGGCGATCCGCTCACCGTCCTCGGTGCGCCGGAAACGACGGCCGGGATCTCCGGCGCGTCAGTTTGCTGTCGGGTTCGCCTGGTCCGGTGTCAAGAACCTGTCAACGGCCTCGAACCGAAGAGCGGCAGGACCGCACGCTGACGACGTGACCACGACTCTCACCCGCCCCGAGAGCGGTACCGACCGCTCCGAACGGCACCGGCTCTCCGTCGTCGGCGGGCTCGCCGCGCTGTCCTTGGACGCGATGGCGTCGGTCGCCTACGGACCCGAAGCCATCGTGATCGTGCTGGCCGTCGCGGGCGGAGCAGGCCTGGGCTTCACTCTGCCGGTCACGCTCGCGATCGCCGCACTGCTGGGTGTGCTGACGCTGTCCTACCGTCAGGTGATCGCCGCGTTCCCCGACGGTGGTGGCGCCTACGGGGTCAGCCGGACCTATCTCGGGCGGCGGGCCTCCCTGGTGGCCGCGGCGTCCCTGATCGTGGACTACGTGCTCAACGTAGCGGTCTCCGTGGCGGCGGGGGTCGCCGCGCTGACGTCTGCGTTCCCCGGCCTGCTGCCGTACAAGCTGTGGCTGTGCCTCGGCGTCCTGGCGCTGGTCACCGGCGTGAACCTGCGCGGCATCGCCGAGAGCGCCCGGGTGTTCGTCGTGCCCACCGTGATCTACGTCGGCGCGATCCTGACCGTGATCGTCGCCGGCCTGGTCCGTTCCGGCCCGGCCGCGGAGATCGCCGCACCGGAACACGCACAGAATCTGCAGGCAGTCGGGATTCTGTTGCTGCTCAAGGCTTTCGCGAACGGTTGCGCCGCACTGACCGGGGTCGAGGCGATCGCCAACGCCGTGCCGTCGTTCCGCAGGCCGCGGGTACGGCGCGCGCAGCGTGCGGAGATCGCGCTGGGCGGCCTGCTCGGCGTGATGCTCATCGGGATCGCCGTGCTGATCGGGAAGTTCGCCATCCACCCGGCGGACGGCGTCACCGTGCTCTCCCAGGTGACCACCGCGTCCTTGGGCGACGGCTTCGGCTTCTACCTGGTGCAGTTCTCGACCGTGCTCCTGCTCGCCTTGGCCGCGAACACCTCCTTCGGCGGCCTGCCGGTGCTGGCGCAGTTGCTCGCGAAACACAACAAGCTGCCACACGTGTTCGCCCTGCGCGCCGAACGCCAGGTGTATCGCCACGGCGTCGGTTTCCTCGCCATCACCGCCGCGCTCCTGCTCGTCATCACCGACGGCGACATGAACACCCTGGTCCCGTTGTTCGCGATCGGCGTGTTCGTCGGGTTCACGCTCTCCCAGCTCGGAATGGTCCGGCACTGGCGACGAACCCGCCCGCCCCGCCGGCGCGCCAAGGCCGCGCTCAACGGCTTCGGCGCGCTGCTCACCGGAGCCGCCGCGCTCGTGGTGACGACGACGAAATTCGGCGAAGGCGGCTGGCTGATCGTCATCACGCTTCCGCTGCTGGTGGCGGTCATGGAATGGGTCGAACGCAGCTACCGCCGCATCGGCGACCGGCTCGAACTCGGCGTCACCCCCGCTCCCCCTCGGCCGAACCGTTCACTCGTGATCGTCCCCGTCCACACCGTTTCCCGACTGACCCATGACGCCCTCGCCGCCGCACTTTCACTGGGCGACCATGTCCAGGCGGTCCACGTCACCCACCCCGACGACGAACAGTCGGCACGGGACTTCGTGACAGCCTGGGAAAAATGGCATCCCGAAGTGACGCTGGTCCAGCTCCACGACGAACGCCGCCGCCTCGGCGAACCACTGGTGGAACACCTCCGCACCGTCGGCGACCGGCACGTCTTCGTGCTGATCGCCGAAGTCGAACCAGAACACCGGTGGCAGCGGATCCTGCAGAACCAGCGCGGAGCCGTGCTCGCCCGCGCACTACGCCGCCGCTCGGACGCCGTCGTCTGCCGCATGCGCTTCCGGTTGGGCGCCCGGTGACCGGTCTGGCGTTCAGCACCGGCCTGATAGGTCTCTTCCTCGTCCTCGCGTTCGGCCTGCGCGCGCTGCGGCACTGGCTGGACCGCCACCCGCCCGCCGGAGGGCCTCACGGAAGGAATCCGTAAAACCGGATCGGCCGATCTTGCTCCCCGGGGGCGGACGCGTTTGGCTGGAGCCATGGGCAGAGGTGGCGTTCGCGGGCACGCGTGGGGCGTGCGCCACGACGACCGTCCACCTCATCCGGTGCCGGTCGGCGGTACCCCCGATTTCGGCGATTCCCCGGCAGGCCGTCGACCTTCCGGCCCCGGCGCGATCTAACGCGCCTCTGAATCCTTTGTGGATGGACCCATGAACGAATGCCCCACAGTCCTGCTCACCGGCGCATCGGACGGGGTTTCGAAACCACCGTGGTGGCGATGTCGTCGTGGGTGAAGCCGAACACCTCGCGCAACACGAAGATCACCCGCTCGTCCGGGGTGTGAGCGTTTCCAGCACCACGAGCATCGCCATGGACACGGATGCGCGTAGGAGCAGTGTTCAGACATGCCTCCCAAGACACCGCGGACCCACCGGGCGCCTAGTTCGGAATGAAAGCGACCCGAACCGAGCCGTCGTAAGGGACGACGATGGTGCCCGAGCGGCCGTTGCGTTCCGCAGTGACGAGCAGGAGCTTGCCGCCTGCTTCGGTGAGAACGTGCAGTCCCCGGTACCGATAGCGGAATTTCTGTCCTTCCGCGGTGGGCAGCAGCCGTTCCTGCATTCCGGGCAGGTTCAGCTGAAGTGGTTCCTGGGTGTCGATCACGACCGCCGGACGTTCCTTGGCGATTCGATTGCCGACCGTGTGCGCGATGCCGCGACCGTAGGCCGACGCGAAGCTGTTCGTGGCCCAGAACAGGCCGAGCAACACGTTGAGGCACAGGCAGGTGAGCACGACGGTCTCGCTCGGCCCCTTGCGGCGCGCGCGCCCGAGGGCGGCCCTCCGCAGCCGCAGGCCGGCTGCCGCCAGCGGGAGCCCGAAGCCAAGGGTGATCGGCGTGGTGCCGGGGAATTCGGTATGCGACACCTCCGGCCACACGACGCCGACGACGCCACGGGCGAACAAGAGGACGCCGAGTGGCACGAGAGCGACCGCGAAGATTCGCACAAGACGACGCCGTCGGCGGGACGCGAGCATCCGCCTGATCCCCTGAACGATCAAATGCAGCGCCAGCGTCAGCACCACGAGCGCGGCCACCGGCACGTAAAGCGCTTCCGCGCCGTGCAGCAGGACTTCTATCGTCGAGAGATCGAGCGCGGTGAGGTCGACACCGAAGTACGCGTACCGGGCGTAGGTCGCGACGTAGCCGAAGTAGAACAGCAGGGCCGCCGCGACACTGGTGGGCGCCGCGACGGACGCGAACTGGGAGAGCCGGTGCAGAAACGCGCTCTGCGGCGGTTGCTCGTCGGTCACGACGTGGACGTCGCTGTGGTCGTCGGGGTCGCTTCGGTGGTCGTCGGCGGCGTCGTCGTGGTGACCCCGGCACCCCCCTCGACCCGCGCGGTCACCGTTTCGTCCGCGGTCCACCGGACCGTCGCCGGCAGTTTCGCCGCCGGTACCCGACCGCAAGGCCTCTCCTGCGGCGAGCGACAGGTCGCTTGGAACGTGAGGCGCAGGACGGCGCGGTGCTCGTCACCGGTGAACTTGCCCGCGTGCAGCGCGAGCAGGCAGCCGCGCCCGGTGAATCTCGGGGCCGGTTGCAGTGTCCGCCCCTGACAACCGCGGTCGGCGGGAAGGGTGTAACCCATGGTCGTGCACATGTCCCAGGCATCGACCAGCCGGATCGGTGACGGGGCGCGGTCGATGATCTGCACGCGGGTGATCGTGATCGGCACGTCCGCTGCGGTGTTGTGCCGTTCGGTGCATCCGTAGCGGTCGGTTTTCGCCGGCGTGCCGACCGGGATCGACGGCCACGGGGTGCTGGGGTTGCGGTTTTCGGCGTTGGGGCCGCCGATGTTCAGGATCCCGTTCCCACCCGGTTCGCCGGTGCTCCCGCCCGGTGTCTGGTCGGTCGGTTCGGGCGACGGCGTCGTGTACGACGTCGGATCGATGGTGGGGCCGCCGCCCGGCACGTCCTCGTTCCCGCCACAGCCCGCGGTGGCGAAAATCGTGATCGACACGCCTGTCGCCATGGCCCTGAGCAGATACTTCCCCGACCCCATCGGCCCTCCCGCCGAGTGAGTCGTTCGAGCAGGACCGGATGTAACGCCTCCGACCGGGTGAAACGCCTACCCGGCACGGGGATTGCGCCCGTCCACGACCAGCCTTCCAGCAAACCGGCGAACAGCCGGACAAGAACGAGGCCACCTCGCTGAACACCGCCTCGGCCAGTCAGCCGACACGATCAGCGAACCCGGCGATTCCGGGCCTCAGCTCTCGCTCGACTTGCGGTACGGCTATCCGGCGGCTCGCTCGATACGGCCGAGGATGACGCCGGTCAAGGCCGTGCTGGCGTCGGCGGCGGTCGCGATGCCCCGGTTCAGTTCGGCGGCGATCGCCTCGGCGGCGCCGAGTACGCCGACACAGTGCAGTCGCAGTGCCGCCCGGTTCAGGCCGGAGTAGGGCGTCAGTGCGTCGGCCATCAGGTCGATGTAGCCGTCGTGCATCTCGTGCTGGGTTGCCTCCATTTCCGGATTGCCTTTCAACGCAGAGGAAACGGCGTCGAACTCCGGAATGTCGGTGGCGCAGGCGAAGTACGCGACACTGATGGCTCCGGCCACGTCCGCCGCGGTCGGCGGGGTTTGTTCCAGCGCCCGCGCGATGGCGGTCCGGTGCCGTTCGTCGAGTCTCCGATAGAGCGCGAGCAGCAGCCCTGGGCGCGAACCGAAGTGGTCGTACACGATGGGTCTGCTCACCCCGGCCGCCTCGGCGAGGGTGGGCAGCGTCAACCCGTCGGCACCGTGAGCACGCACGATCACCAGGGCCACGTCGAGCAACTGCTCGCGCCGGGCCTGCTTGGACAGGCGGGTGGGGGTGGTGGTCATCGCCCTCCTCTCGCGTTGCACACCAGCTTAGCTACATCATGTAGGTTACAAAATGTAGGTTACTGGGATCGAGGAGGAACACATGGACCAGCGGGGATCGGTTCTGCTCTTGGGCGGGGCGGGACAGGCGGGCTCGGATACCGCCGCTCTTCTACGGCGGCGGTACCCGGAGCTGCCGTTGACCATCGCGGGCCGGAATCCGGCACGCGCGCGGCGGGTGGCCGACGACCTGGGCGGCGCCACCGCGGTGACCGTCGATCTGGCGCGTGGTGATCTCGGGCTGCCCGCTGGTCAGCAGTACGCGGCGGTGGTCGCGACGCTGTGGGACAGCAGACTGAACGGGCTGCGTTTCGCCCAGGACCACGGTGTGCCCTACGTCAGCCTGTCCAGTGGCATGATCGACATCGCGCCGGAGGTCACCGCCGCCGCGCAGCGCCCGGCCGCCGCGCCGGTGCTGATGGCCAGCCACTGGGCCGCGGGCGTCATCACCCTCACGGCGCTGGCGTGGGCCGAGGAATTTCACCGGGTCGACACGATCCGGATCGGCGCGATCCTCGACGAACACGACGCGGGCGGGCCCGCGGGACTCGCGGATCTGGCGCGCTGGGCGGAGGTCACTTCGGCCGGGTACGCCCGGCGCGACGGCGTGTTCGCCTGGGCCGGCGCGGCCGAGTCCCGAGTGGAGTTGCACAGCCTCGACGGCGCCACGGTCACCGGCCAGACCATCCCGATCCTCGACGTGACCAGCCTGGCGTTCGCGACGGGCGCACCGAATGTCGAATTCGCCTTCGCGGTCGGTGAATCCGCGGGGTCGCGCCGGGGCGACAGTCCGTCCGTCGAGGTTCGGATCGATCTCGACGGGATGGGATCGACAGGTGCTCCACTGAGCGTCAGCCGGTATGTGGTCCACTCGGGCGGCCAGCGTCCGCTGACCTCGCTCGGCCTCGCCATGGGGATCGAACGCCTGCTCGGCCTGCGCGGCGAAGCGGTGGCGCCCGGCTTTTACACTCCCGAGACTTTGCTCGAACCGGTCCACGTGGTCGAACGACTTGCCGACGCGGGCACCATCTTCGTCGACGCATGAGACCGACGCCGTAGCCCGGCGGTTGAAACGGTGCGATCGACCGGTCACGTCTGTCGGCCGACTCGTGCTCATCGGCAGCGTGGCCGGAATCAAGAACAGCCCGGCAACCCCTACTCCGCCACGAATTGGGCAGTGGTCGGCTTCGCCGAGAACCTCCGCCTGCACGCCACGACCCGCGACATCGGAGCCACAGTCGTGAACCCAGGCGTGATCGACACCGCGTTCTGGCACGGCCGGCGCCGCGTAACCCCGGGTACGAGGCCGAATCGCCCGCACCGCCAGGAACCACCTGGATCACGAAGCCCATCGAACAGACTTACGGGACAGCGCCTAGCCAGGGGCTTTCCGCAGCCAGATGTTTCCGCCGGGGTTGTTCGCCATCACCGGAATCCGTCCCTCCAGCAGTCGCCGGTGGTGTATCCACATGTACTGCTGGTACCAGCGGATCTCGAAACGGTCGTTGTACATCAGGAACGCCCGCAGCAGGTAGTCCTCCTGCCACGCCCGCCCTTCGGTCAGCCACGTCATCGGGTACTCGAAGGGGAAGAACACATCGTGGAGGTGGATCCAGACGCCGTCGGACAGCCGCGGCAACACCTCGAAGAACAGGTAGTTGACGTCCGAGCCTGCCTTGACGACGTGGGTCGAGTCGATGAACAGCACGTCCCCGGCCTCGAGTGCCTGGAACGTCTCGACCGGGACGTCCTGCACGGGCTTGCCCAGTATCCGGACGCGTTCGCCGTCTCCGGTCCGCAACAGGCTCTCCAGCAGCTGCGGGTACGGCTCCACACAGGTCAGCTCGGTGTCATCGAGCCAGCCGTCGATCGTGTCGAGCATCATCGCGGTCGAGTAGCCGGAGCCGACCTCGATGACACGGCGGGGCCGAAGGTGGCGCAGCATCGTGTGCAGCGTGATCGCATCCGACCACGAGTACTCCGGGTTGTCGAAGAAGAAGCGGTGGCGCTCGTTCGGTTCCGCGGTGAACGGCAGGTCCGCCGCCAGGTCGGCGAGCTTGCCGAACAGGGCTATCTGCTCGGCTTCCCGGAGGTCGACGGCCTCGGGACGGGCATCAACGTCGAAGAGTGCGGCAGCGCGCCGGCCGATCTCCTCCTTGGCGGGGAAGGGAGAGTAGAAATGTCCCGGCGGCACCCAGGTGCGGTACTGGTCTTCGAACGCCTGCTTCGCGCGCAGCACGTCTTCGTGCCGGGACCGCAGGTTCTCGTGCTCAACCATGAGCAGGCGGTGGCTCTCGGCCAGCTCGGCGTTCCGCTGCAGCACGCCCTCGCAGGTCGTGTCCAGCCGCTCGTACCGCTCGGCCCATTCCGAGGCACGCAGAACCATGTCGTCATAGGACTTGCGGGACACCGCCCACCGCTTGACGATCCTTCGAAGCCGCCGTTCCAGCGAGCCGGACCACGAGTCCGGCGAAGTCAGCGCCATGAGCCCGAGACTAGCAATGCCGTGCTCGGCCAGGGTCATGCGCTGCTTCCCTCACCCATGCCGTCGACCGGCGTGACCGTCAAGGTGCGGGCGGTAGCGCTGTCAGGGCTTGGCTGTTCCTGGGCGAGAGGTTCGGCGGTCTCCCAGGACGCACTCGACGGCGTTCGACCGCCGCGGCCGCAGCACGGCTCTCGTCGACACCCCGGTCAACTCCCGGATCTCGTCGCGCCTCCCTTGGCGCGAGCCGCTGTGAGGTACTTCGTGGAGCTCGATCGGTCTCCGATGCCGCGGGCCTCTTGACGATGCCGGCCGTTCGGGGCACCTGAGGCGCGGCGAGAACGGGAACCAGGTAGATGCGTGAACCGCAAGAATCCGACGGACTACTTCGCTCGGCGGGTCATCTGAAGGGTGGCGATCGGGCGTTTGTCTGCGGCTTTGAGCGCGGCCTGTGTGCGTTGGTAGAGGGGAAGTTCGCAGGTGGGGATGGGGCTGTTGATCTCCCTGCGCAAGGTCCCGGCCTCGTCCAGCAAGCCGGCCGTCTCTTCCCAGCGGTGCTGTTCACAAGCGATCGCGGCCATCGCCTCGAGCACGCTGGCCATCCGCCACCGGTCGCCTAGCTTGCGGTGCAGGGTAAGGCTTCGTTCAAGGAGCGTGCGAGCTTCCGCCGAGCCGGTCGCGTGGTGTACCAGGCCGAGCAGGTTCAGCGTCCAGGCGATTCCTTCCAGGAATCCGTTGTGCTCGGAAACCGTGTGTGCCTTGGCGAGCAGCTGGAGCGCCTGCGTGTTGTCGCCTCGGTAATGCGCTACCGCACCGAGATGGATGACCGCACTGGCGGTCGACTCCGCGTCGCCCAGTTCCTCCGAACGGCGCAGACTTTCCTGCGCCCACTCGACGGCTGAGTCGAAGTCGCCGCGCAGCCATGCGGTGAAGGCGCACAGCTGCATGGCTCGCGCGATGCCTGGAGCGTCGTCGATGGCTTGGAAGGTCTCCAGAGCGGACCGGTGGTACTCCAGGGCCTGCTGGTAGCTGGCATGTTCCCGGCAGATCGAGCCGAGTAGCAGACGAGTGCTGGCAACGCCGTGCACGTCACCGAGCGACTGGTACAAGTCCAGGTTCTGCTCGGCCAGCTGTGCGGCAGCGTCGTAGTCGCACTGAAGGAAGGTGAGGGTGACCGCCCCGGCGATTGCCTTCGCCCGCAGCGCGGAGGGGGCCTGCCCATCATGATCCAGAGCGCCCGCCAGCCACTTCCGGCCATCCCCGTAGTGTCCGCGCAGCCGGCAGTACCGCGACAGTGAGCCGGCCAGTCGCAAGACCGGTGCGGGATCGGGATGCGCCATCGTCCAAGCGATGGCAGCTCGAAAGTTCTCGTGTTCGGCGGTCAGCCGGTCCAGCCACTCCACGGCACTCACACCGTCGAGGTGTTCCTCCGCCCGTTCGGCCAGCGCCAGGTGGAATTCGGCGTGTCGTCGCCGCGCGCCGGCCAGTTCGTTCCCCACCAGCTGCACGGCGGCGAACTGGTGGATGGTGTCCAGCAGGTGGTAACGCGCGGCGCCGGCTTCCTTGGCCACCAATGACTTCTCTACCAATCGGCCGAGCAGGGCGGCAGCATCGTCGCCGTGCGGCCATAGTGCCGTGACGGCGGATAGCCCGAAACTCCCGGCGAACACGGCAAGCCGCCGGAACAGTGCGCGTTCGTCGGGATTGAGCAGGTCGTAGCTCCACTTGATGGTCGTGTGCAGTGCCCGATGCTGGGGACGTGCGACCTGGCTGCCGGACAAGAGCGTGTGAAAGCGGTCGTCCAGGTGTTCGGCGATCTGCCGGATCGGCAGCGCAGCCGCGCGGGCCGCCGCCAGCTCGAGAGCGAGTGGCAGCCCGTCCAAGCGTGCACAGATCAAGGCCATCTCGTGTGCGGTAGCCCCGTCCGTGCCGATCTGGGCTCCGGCGTCCTGTGCCCGATCGAGGAACAGCCGGACCGCGTCGTAGCGGAGAAGATCTCGGTGGGAATGCGGGGCGCCGGGGTCCGGGGTTGCCAGGGGCCGCAGAGCGTGGATCGTTTCACCCGGCACATGCAGCGGCTCTCGGCTCGTTGCCAAGACCCGTAACTCAGGACAGCTGGGGAGCACCGCACAGGCTAGCTGCGCGCAGGCGTCGATGAGATGCTCGCAGTTGTCGAGTACCAGAAGGAGCGCTTGATCTGCCAGGTGGTCGACCAGGCTGTCGATGATACTGCGACCGCCCTGCTCACTCAGGCTGAGAGCGTCGGCGATCGCCTGCGGTACGAGGTCGGATCCGGCCAGTGGGGCAAGATCTACGAAGCAGACAGGTTGGGCGTGCTGCGCCGCTATGGCCACCGCCAGCCGCGTCTTTCCACAGCCTCCGGGGCCGGTGACGGTGACCAGACGCCGCCGGGCGAGAGACCGCCGCAGCGTCGACATATCTGCCTCCCGGCCGACAAGGCGAGTGAGCGGCACTGGCAAGCGCCCTCTGAAGCGGTGGCCGGTCACGGTCACTTCCGGAGCAACCGGCTGATCGAGCGAGGGGTCGGCGGTGAGTATGGCTGTTTCGAGCCGGCGTAGCTTCGGGCCTGGTTCGATTCCCAGTTCGTCGATCAATGTGGCGCGGGCGCGTTGGTAGGCGGACAAGGCATCGGCTTGACGGCCCGAGCGGTACAGGGCAAGGATCAGCTGTTCCCACAACTGTTCCCGGAACGGGTGCTGGATGACGAGGAATTCCAGTTCGCCGACTGCGGTGATGTGTTCGCCGAGGGCGAGGCGGGCGCTGATCAGGTCCTCTGTGGCGGCAAGTCTGGCCTCGTTGAGCCGGGTTGTCTCGGCACGCCGCCATTCGCCGGGACGGCAGTCGGTCAATGCCTCGCCACGCCACATCTTCAACGCGGCCTGCAGCGACTCGGTCGCCACTTTGAGGTCTCCTGCGGCCAACGCGTTTCGCCCTTGCGCAGAGAGAGTTTCGAAGCGGATGGCGTCCACCGCGTCCGCGGGTGCGCGCAGTACGTAGCCGGAATCCCGGGTGGCGATCAGATCCGGGAGACCGGCCTCACGAAGCCGGCGGCGCAGGTGAGCCAGGTGGCTGTGCAGGGTTTTCGGGGCGGCTGGTGGTCCCGCGTCAGCCCACAACGCGTCGATGAGCGCCCCACGGGTCACCGTCTTGTCCGGAGGCGACGCCAGACGGGCGATCAAGGTGCGTTGTCCCCCACCGTGCAACTCCACCACGCCGCCGGGCCCGAGCACCTCCACCGGACCCAACAGATGGATCTTCACATTTTCCGGCATTCCCACCCCCACCTGCATCCCCCATCCGCAGGTCAGACACGGATCCGAGAATCATCGATGCTATCCGCTCCGCCGGGAAAGCAAGGGTTTGAACAAGGCCAAAAGCGTCATTTTCGCAAATCAGACAATCGGCCGTCATCGCCCAGTGCCCGCTCGGCCGCGTCCAGGTCGATGCGTGCGAGCTGGAGCCTCGTGGCTTCCTCGCCACTCCGCGCACCACGAGCGGCGTCACGATCGCCAACACCGGCACCGGGCGTCATCTCTCCGAGTACGGGCGGGAAACGCGGTCGTGCAATCCACTGGATGACCTGGTCCTCACCGAGGGCACATCTTCAGGGGGAAGGAATCGGGTCCGCCAGAGCCCGCTCGACCTCGTCGAGTCTTTCGACGACCGCCACCCGGCCAGGGTAGGCCGTCGCCCCACCCGTTTTCACCTCCCGGCCGGTGACCAGCAGAACCACGGTTTCCAACGGGTCCACCAGACCGCGTTCGACGGCACTTTCCAGCCCGGCCAGGGCCGCCGCCCCGGCTGGTTCGGCACCCACGCCTGCCCGGCCGGCCAAGGTCGCGACCGCGTTCAGCAGGGCGTCATCGGTGACCGCCACCATTTCTCCGCCGCCTCGGCTTATCGCGTCCAGCACGGCATCACCGATGGCCGGGTGTACCACCGCGATGCCGTCGGCGACCGTGGCGGCGGGATCCAGCTCCGTCTGCCCGGCGGGCGTGCCGAACCAGGCTCGCACCAACGGCTGACAGCGCTCGGCCTGTACCCCGATCAGACGTGGTTGGCGCGCGGAGAGGCCGCAGCTGACGAGTTCGGCGAAGCCCTTGTCGAGCGCCACCAACGTGGGGCCGTCGCCGACCGGGACGATCATCACGTCCGGAACCCGGCGTTCGAGTTGTTCCCACACCTCGAACGCCACCGTCTTCTTCGCCTCGATGGTGAACGGGTTGGCGCCGGTGTTGCGGTCGAGCCAGCCGAACGTGCGGGCGGCGGCCCGGGAGAGCTCGACAGCGGCCGCATAGCCTTCGCGCACCTGAAAGACCTGTGCACCGGCCTGCGTCATGAGCGCGAGCTTCCCCGGACGGCAGTCGGTGGAGACGAAGATGACTGCCCGCATTCCGGCTGCCGCGGCACCGAAGGCGGTGGCCACAGCCGCGTTGCCGGTGGAGGCCGTCGTGATCGTATCCACTCCGCGCCGCAGCCCGTCTTCGATCACGAGCGCGGTGGCACGGTCCTTGTTGGACGCGCTCGGATTACGCGTCTCATCCTTGATCCATAGCTGCGGCGTGCCCAACTCCCGTCGCAGAGCCGGTGCGGGCAAGAGCGGCGTGCCGCCGACCGGCAGCGGGTACCGCACCGGATCATCGGGAACCGGCAGCAGCTTCCGGTATCGCCACATGGTGAACGAACCCGGCCGCCCCTGCGACATCAGCGCGGGGCTGTAGTCGTATTGCAGCCATTCACATCCCGCCAGGTCGGCCGACCCGGTCACGCTGCCCACGTCGTAACCACCCCTCTGTGTCAGACTGCCCGGGAACCGGCGGGCAGCTCGTCGGCGCCGAGCACGTCCTCGCCGTAAAGATCCCGCAGCCAGTTGGTCTGGTAGACGGTGTCGAGGTAGCGCTCGCCGAGGTCCGGGGCGATGGCCACAGCGGTGAGTTCACGCGCGTCGCGCCGGGCCAGCCAGTCCATCGCGCCGCTGACCACTGTGCCGGTGGAGCCGCCGAACAGGAATCCGCTTCCGGCCAACCGATGGCAGGCACGGACGGTATCCGCCTCCTCGACACGTACCACATCGTCCACATAGGACTCGTCGAGTAGCGGTGGACGGACGCTTGTGCCCAGGCCGGGAATCATCCTGCGGCCCGGCGGACCGCCGAAGGTCACCGAGCCGGCGCTGTCCACCGCGACGACCCGCACCGGCCGGTGCCACTCGCAGAAGTAGCGTGCGCAGCCCATCAGGGTCCCAGTGGTCCCGGCCCCGACGAACAGCACGTCCAGCTGCGGGAACGCGGCCGCGATCGCCGGGGCGGTCCTGCGGTAGTGCGCCTCCCAGTTGCCCGGATTGGCGTACTGGTTGAGCCATACGTACCGGTCGTCGGAGGCGCACAGCGCACGGACGTGGTCGATCCGTGCGCCGAGAAAGCCGCCGGCGGCGTCCGGTTCGGTGATGACGTGCACCTGGCTGCCCAACGCCTCCATCAGCCGCCTGGTCGACAGGTTGCAGCGGGAGTCGGTCACGCACAGGAACCGGTAGCCCTTGCTCGCCGCGATCATGCTCAGCGCCACGCCCAGGTTCCCGGACGAGGACTCGACCAGGATCGACCCCGGAATCAGGACTCCGTCCCGCTCGGCGGCCGCCACCATCTCGGTGGCGGCCTTCAGCTTGATCGAGCCGGCGAAGTTGAACCCTTCACACTTCAGGAAGAGCGAGTGCCCGAAGATCGACCGAAGGTCGACGTAGAGCTCGTCTTCGTTGAAGTCCTGGGGAACGGATATGACCGGCACCTTTGCCCCCTTCATTTGTGTGACAGCTACTCGACCGCTCATCCGTACCGGCGCAGCTCGTAAAAGAAGTCGTCGACGACCTGCAACTCGCGGGAGCGGACCACTTCCTCGTAGACGTACTTGCCCACCGCGAGATCGAGCACTCCGAGGCCGAAGGGCGAGAACACCACCGGTCGGCCGGCCGGCACCGTCACCCGCCCGGAGATCACGTCGTCCAACGTGCCGTGCAGGAAGTCCCGGTCGCCCGTGAGCTGTTCGGCCAGATGTGGCGAGGTATCGGCTTTCAGGCAGTGCTCGATGTCGTCGACGATGTTGGTCGAGGCGAGCACGATCTCCGGCGCGAGGTCGCGTAGCGACACGTGCAGCACCAACGGATTGTGTTCGAACCACGCCGGTTCGCTGACATGCGGCTGACCGGCGACGGTGGCGAAGACCACCAGGTCGGCCGACCGGATCAACTGCTCGGCGCCCTCGTGCACGGTGATCCGGCCGCCGGCGCCCGACCGCTCCAGGTAACCACGGAAGCCTGCCGCGCTGTCGGCGGACAGGTCGTGCACGCCGATCTCGGCGAAGGACCAGCCTGTGCCGGCCAGGAAGGTGTGGATGTAACGGGCGATCAGGCCCGCCCCGAAGAACCCGACGCGCATCGGGCGTCGCCGGCCGCGGGACAGCCAGTCGGCCGCCGACGCCGCCAGCGCGGCCGTCCTGGTGGCGCTGATGATCGAGCTTTCCAGGCAGGCGAACGGGTAGCCGGTGTCGTGGTCGTTGAGGATCAGCACGGCCGAGGCCCTCGGGATGCCGGCCTCCACGTTCTCCGGGAAGCTGGAGATCCACTTCAGGCCGGCCACCCGCACCTGCCCGCCGATCGCGGCGGGCAGCGCGATGATCCTGGAGGACGGACGGTCGGGGAAACGCAGGAAGTAGGACGGCGGGTTCACCGAATCACCGGCGCTGTGCAGCCGATAGGCGGCCTCGACCAACTCCACGATCAGGTTTTCACGCCCCCGCAGCGCATGCTGGACCTGGGCGCCGGAGATCACCGCGAACGGTGGCACGGTGATCGGTTCGGTGGCGATCGGTTCGGACATTGCGGGCTCCGTTGCGGTGGAACGGATTGTGGTCATCTTCTGGTCACCTCCACGGTTGGCGAGCAGTCGGCCAGGCGCACCGGGTCGGCCATCGCGACGAGCACTTCGCGCGGTCCCTCGTAGGGGTCTCTGCTGTGCGCGGTACGGATGTTGTCGACGAGCATCAGGTCGCCGGCCTGCCACGGCTCGCGTGCGGTGGTGGCCTCGTAGACCTTGTTGATCAGCCGGATGACGTCCTCGCCGATCGCGTCACCGTTGCCGAAGCGGGTGTTGAACGGCAGGGCGTCGGCGCCATAAACGTCCACCAGGTACTCGTGCACCTCCGGGTCCAGGGTCCACTCGTTGAGGAACGCGATCTGGTTGAACCAGCAGCGTCGGCCGGTGACCGGATGACGCACCACGGCGCTGCGGCGCTGCCTGGTGTGCAGTCCACCACCGGGTTGCCACTCGAAGTCGATCGCGTTGGCACGGCAGTAGCTCTCGACGGCGCCACGGTCCTCGGTGCCGAAGGCTGCGGCGACCGACGCCCCCATCTCGTCGTTGTAGGTGCGGGTGAGCAGCCAGCCCTCCCGCTCGAACCGCTCGACCACCTCGCCGGGCAACGCCTCGAGCACACTCGGCGAGTCGGCCACCCCGATGGCTCCGCCGACGGTGGGCGCGCGGAGACAGGCGAACAGCATCAGGCCGGGGAACTCAAGCGTGTAACTCAGTTCGTGGTGCATGCACATCGGCTGGTTCGCAGGCCACGTCGATGACGAGTACACGCCGCCGAAGTAGGTCTGCCGGGATGCGAAGGCCTCCCTCTCGGTCATCAGACCGGTGGGCACCATGACTCGAAAGACGGCACCGATCTCGGCCGCGTCGCCCAGCCCGAGACCGCGGAGGAGGACCGAACCGTGCTCGGCGACGACGGCACGCAGCGCGTCCGAGTGCTCGGCCGCCCAGCTCAGTGCGTCACCGTTGGCATCGATCCGCAGTATCGGAGGTGTGCCGGGCCGCAAGTCCACGTCGAGCTGTGACGCCCGCGATGAGGACGACATCTCGGTTTCCTTTCAGTTGCCACTCGGGGAAGAAGTCAGCAATTCGACGGCGCTCCGCTCGGACCTGTCGTCGAGGATCGCGGCCAGATCGGTGAGGATCGGATGCCGGGTGACGTCGGTGAGGGACACCGCACGATCCAGGGCGATCACCAGCCGCACCGCCGACAGCGACGTGCCACCCCGGTCGAAGAAGTGGTCCCGCCGGCCGATCTGGCCGGCCGGGATCCCGAGCACCGTCGCCCACGCGGCCGCCAGCCGAACTTCGGCCGGTGTACCCGGCGCCTGGAAGTCTTTCTTCGTGACGTCGTGGGCGTCGAGTTGTGCGGCGAGCGCCGTCAGCGTTCTCCTGTCGATCTTGCCGTTGGCGGTCAGCGGCAGACCTTCCCTCCAATGGAAGGCCGACGGGACCATGTACTCGGGCAGCGACTCACCCAGCCGGTCCCGTATGACGCCGGCCTCGAGTGGCCGCCGACCAGAGCAGAAGGCCACCAGACGCTTGCTCTGGTCGGGCCCCTCGGCGACCACTACGGCACTGTCACGGACTTCGGCCATCCGCGACAAAGCGTTCTCGATCTCGCCGATCTCGATCCGGAAGCCACGGATCTTGACCTGGTTGTCCCGGCGGCCGAGGAACTCGAGCTTGCCCTCCGGCTGCCAGCGGCCGTAGTCGCCGCTCCGGCAGAGCCGCTGGCCCTCGCGGTGCGGATCGACCGTGAAGACCAGTCGGGTGCGCTCGGGGTCGTTGATGTACCCGCGGCCGACGCAGACCCCGGAGAAGACGATCACGCCGGGGGCGCCCAGCGGCACCGGTGACAGGTTCTCGTCGACGACGTAGACGTGCACGTTGTCGATGGGGCGGCCGAGCGGGACCCGTTCGCCGGCCGGTACCCGGTCCATGACCTCGTGGACGGCGTCGTCCGAGGTCTCCGTCAGCCCGTACGTGTTGACCAGCTTGATCTTGGGCTGGGCCGCGAACCAGCGCTCTACGAGCTCCTTCTTCACGAAGTCGCCGGTGGGCGACACCGTATGCAGGTCCGGCAGTTCGCGGGGGTGCTGCTCCAGATAGGACAGGACGACGTCGAGATATGACGGCACGACCTGGAGCACAGCGGCCCGGCCGTCGGCGATCGTGTCGACGAACCGCTCGATGTCCAGGATCACCTCCTGCTCGACCAGCAGGGTCCGCCCACCGACCAGTAGCGCGGCGACCAGCTGCCACACCGAGATGTCGAAGCACTGCGGTCCGGTCTGGGGGATCACCTCGCCCTCGCGGATCTCCAGGTCGGCGATCTTGGCGTAGATGTGGTTGAGCATGCCCACGTGCTCACACATCGCACCCTTGGGTTCTCCGGTGGAGCCCGAGGTGAACAGGATGTAGGCGAGCTGGTCCGGCGCGACGTCGATGCCGAGATTCCCGTCGGCATGGTCCTCCTGGTAGGCCGCGTCGACGCTGAGGATCCCGATTCCGGGCAGGGTGTCGAGGGCCGCGTCGAGCGTGGTGGTGCTGCCGCGTTCGGTCAGCACGAGCCCGCACTCGGCGCGGGCGAGCGCGGTCGCGATGCGATCGGCCGGGAAATGCGGCTCCAGGGGCAGGTACACGCCACCGGCCTTGAATATCGCGAGGACGGCGGCCATCCAGTCCAGGTTGCGTTCCATCACCACCGCGACGACGCCTTCGCGGCGCAGGCCCCGCGCCATCAGGGTTCGTCCCAGCCGGTTGGCGCGGGCGTTGAGCTCCCGGTAGGTCCACTGACGGCCGCCGTGCACGGCCGCGACGGCATCCGGGTGTGCCTCCACCCGCTGCTCGAACAGCTCGTGTACCCGGCGGTCCGGCAGCTCCCGGCGAAGTCCGGCGAGTCCGTTGAGCTGGAAGTCGAGTTCCTCGGCGGACAGCAGGCTCTGCCGTCCGTGCTCGGCATCCGGATCGGCGGCGATCAGCGCGAGCGCGGTGCGGTGATAGCCGGCGATCCTGGCGGCACAGCCGGCGTCGATGACGTCGGTCCGGTACCGCAACACGAGCTGGCCGCTGTGCCGCGAGATCCCCAACCACAGCACGGTGTTCTCGGCCAGGTCTTGATCGTCACCGGCCGGATCGAGCACGGTCGAGAACGACGGTTCGGTCAGGCCCAGCTCGCGCCCGAGATCATCGACCGGGAAGTCCTTGTACGACAACAGTTCCGACTCGGCTCGATGAGTGCCCAGGAGCAACGCCCGCCACGAGCTCGGTTCGGTCGTCAGCCGGCAGGGCAACGGCCGTCCGCCCGCCACGGCGACGTAACCGGTCGTGACCTCTCGCTCGCCGGACAGCGCGGCGAGCACCTTGGCGTGCGCGGCCAGCAGCACCGAACTGAGCGACACCGCCAGCTCGTCCGCGAGCCGCCACAACGTCGCCATCTCCTCGCCGGGGAGCGGCACCTCGCGCTCGGCGACGCCCGGCACCGGATCGATGGTCCACCGTGGGATCGTGGTGAACCCGCCCGTGACGAGCACACTCCGCCAGAATTCCCGGCCTGCTTCCGCTGGCGTTTCCATCAGACCTTTCACCTCCGCTCTCGCTTTGCGCGGTGCTATTTCTCGTCAACCAGAACGGTGTCGACGTCGACGTTCCGGCGAACCAGCGGGTCGGCCGAGTGGTCCGGCATCTCCCGGGCCGGGTTTCCGCCCCACCGTGCGCGCTGTGGCATTTCCTCGCCCTTCATGAGGAAGGAGTCGGGGGCCAGCACCGCGCCGTCGCCCATCGTCACGCCGTAGTGGACGAGGGCGCCGGTCCCGATGGTGCAGCCGGAACCGATCGTGGTGCGGTCGGACTTGAGGGCGAAGTCCTCCAGTGAGTGGCACTGGATCGAACTTCCCGCGTTGAGCGTGCAATCGTCGCCGATCGTCACCAGGTCCTTCTCCGCCATGGTGCAGCCGTCGTCGAAGAGCCTCTTGCCGAGCCGGACACCCAGCAGCCGCCAGGCCACGTTCTTGAGCGGGGTGCCGTTGAGCGCCATGTGCATGTGCCCGGTCATCTTCAGAAAACGTTCCCGCCGCCAGCAATCAACCTGGTAGATCGAGCAGGATGTCGGCCGCGTGCCCTGGAATCCGGTAGCGGCACGTTCGACCAGCGTGAAGTAGAGCACGCCGAACAGCACGGAAAAGATGAGGAACAACGCGATCGCCGACGCTCCCCACGAGCCGTAGAGGTCCGTGGCCCAGAAACCGATCATGGCGAGCACGAAGGCGTAGAACCACCGCGACAGCAGGAGCCAGCCAATGGTGCCGACGTTGTGCTTGTTCTTGGCCGCGAGACGGCGTGGCAGCTCGGGTCCGGTGGCCAGATGGTGGAACCTGCTGTCCCGCTCGACCGTGCGCGGGATCTCGAAGCTGGGCGAGCCCAGCAGACCGACACCTTCCCGGACCTCTCCGTCGATCGGGACCATGACCTTCGTCGCGAGCAGGCAGTTGTCACCGGTCCTGCCCTGCGAGGGATAGACGATTTCGTTGCCGAGGAAGTTGCGTGGCCCGATCGAGGTTCGCGACACCTGGAAGGACGAGCCGGAGAAGTCGGCATTGACGATCGACAGTCCGTCGGCGATCACCGTGCCGCTGCCGACGGAGACCAGATAGGGGGTCTCATGCTTCACTTTCTTGCCGAAGTTCGCCCCGGTCTGCACGACCGGAGTGAGGCGATACCCGAGCCGGCGCAGATAGCCGACGATGTAGGAACTGTCCCCGAGCAACTTGATGAAGAACGTCCAGTTGGTCAGGCGCGCGATCGTCCGATGGACGGCGTAGTGGAATCCGTACAGGCGATAGACCTTGTCCGGTTCGATGGCGAGGTTGAGCATGCGCGGGACGGTCACGACGACGAGGAGGCCGACGAGCGCGGAGCCGAAGAACAGCACGAAGGAGGTCACCAGCGCTGCGCCGTAGAACCTCCAGTTCGTGAAGGCCGACGGCCCTGGCTCGAGCAGCATGGCGAGCACCGGGGACTTGGCGAACAGGAGATCCACACCGCCGAACGCCAGCGGAGCGTAGAAGAACAGCACGCTCACCAGTTGCAGGATGGTGTAGGCGGCCCTTCTCCCGGTGCCGCAGCCGGCCGGTTCGACCCCCAGGTAATACGCTCCGGTCGGCTGCGCCGGGGACCCGTGCCAGCGCTCGCCGCCGGGCACGGCCTGCCCGGCGTGCAGCGAGGAGGTATGGCCGAGCTGGGCCCCATCGCCGAGCGAGGTCTCGATGTCGAGCACCGCCTTCTCGCCGACGAAAACGTCCTTCCCGAGGGTGACCGCGCCCGTCTGGATCTCGCCGGCGCAGGCCCGGTAGCAGGTGAGGTACGTGTCCTTGCGGATGACCGTGCCGTCGCCGATGGTGAGCAGGTCGGTGCACACCGGCGCATGCCGGGAGAAGATCACGGCACCGCGCCCGACTCTCGCACCCAGCGCCCTCAGATAGAGCACGTAGAGCGGCGAACCGGCGAACAGGACCAGCGGGTTCAGCGTGACCAACGTCTTGACCACCCAGAAGCGGACGTAGGCCAGGCTCCAGATGCGGATCCGCTGGTGCCGCCACCGGCCGATGAGCACCCATTTCGCCAAGATCGGGAGAGCGCACACGCCAACGAAACCCGCGACGCCGGCCAGCACCATCCGCAGGTAGTCATCGAGCAGACTGCCATCCCCAGCGGAAATCCAGTCGACGCCTTGCTCGACGGCGAGCGCGGCAAGGTAGGCGTACCCGAGCAGGATCAGAACCTGGAGCGTTCCGCAGAGGACGTACTGCCGTGCGCTGACCGGCGTCGCCACCTCGATGGCCGCCTGGGCCGGCTCGACCGGGGTATCGCTCGACGGCGCGAGCGCCGCCGCCAGGCTCCTGATCGTGGGATGCTGGTAAATGTCCTTTATGGACACTGATGGCAGGTCCGCGTGCTTCCTGACCCGGGCACAGAACCGGGCCATCACCATCGAGTCGGCGCCGAGGTCGTCGAAGAAGTGGCTGTCGACCGACACCCGCTCGACGCGCACGACACCGGCCAGCACCTCGGCGAGAATCCCTTCGGTGCCGGTCGTCGCACCGGCGCGATCGACGGCCCGATGATCCACTGGCATGTCGTCTCCTTTGAGCAGTACATCGAGAAATGACCGTGCGGGGTTATGACGGACACGCCGGGATCCCGCGCGGGCGGTTTCCGCGGGCGGGCTCGCCTCACATTACAAGCGGTAGCGCGTCGAGGGAGGAGCCATTGGAAGCCTCGTCGTACAGAACTTTTTGTTTTGTTCTGGTGACCACTAGAGCGCCTGGCGATTGCGGCGCGCTTGCGGCTGCCGCAGCCGTAGCGCAACCCTGCCTCAACTCGATACTGGGTAAATGGCCCTACGGATCGCACACGCCTTGTTCGCCAAGGCCCTCACCGCGCCGTGGTGGCCGACTCCGGCAGAAGCGGCGCGACGATCGGGTTATCGAGGGGTAAGCCAAATGTGACAGGTCCGTCTTGAGGCTTCCGGTGAGTGTTCGGTCCAGGTGGTCGTGAGTGGCGATTCGGGCTCTAAAACCGCAACGGCAGTTCGGTGAGTGGGTAGCCGCGCCGGCCCGACGAGCAGTCGACTTCCGAGCACCGTGCATTGGTGGCGAACCGTCCTACCGGCTCGCTTGCTGTTGATCAGTCCTGCGTCGCGCGGGATCGCTGTGTGCTCGGACGCGCTTGCAGCGCTGATGGCGAGGGCCTTCACGATCTCACCCGTCGCGGGATTGCCGACCGACATCCGCAGGACAGCCGCCCGGGTTCGACGCAGCAAACGCGCCAACGCGGCCCCGTCGGTGCGCCCGCTGATCCACGGTAGCGGGGTTCGGGCAGGGTAAGCCCAGAGTCAACGGTTTGCCCGGATGGGAGGCGACAAGGGGCCGCCGGTCCAGATCGCTGACGGAAGCAGATCGAGGCCACGGCCCCGAGGGTCCAGGTCACGGTCAGCCGGGCCGTCGATCTCGAGGACGTGACCGCGCCAACGGTCACCTGGGCAGGTGGTAGTGACCGTGTCGCCGCTGCCGACATCGACGAGCAGTCGTCGGGTAGCCGTGAGATCGCTGGCGAAGCCCGATTCGATCCGGTCCCAGCTGGCGCCAGGATCGCTGATTAGCCCGCCCACCACGCCTCCGGACCGCCCGTCGACGCCCAGTGCTCCTGCGCCCGGACCCCGCACACCAGCACTCAGATCAGGAGTTCGCCGTCGGCAAGAGACGGAACCGCCAGGTGTGCCGTCTCCGTCGGCAGGTTCGTCACCATCGGCCTCGTCGGTCAGGGCCCGCCGTTCCGCTAGGGCGTGGGGGTGATCAAGCCGTAGTGACCGTCGTATCGGTGGTAAAGAACGCTCCCCCTGCCACGGTCGGCGTCGACGAAGAAGAGGTGTGGTCCCGGCGGTGTCGGCTGCGCCAGCCGGGGCAAAGTGGGACCTGCGTGATAACGCACGCTGTCCTGTCCCGTTCCCGACTCCGTGAACAGGTGGAAGTCGTAGTCGGGCAGGTGCATTTCGAAGAACGCCTCGTCCACGGTGGAGCGACCCAACGAGTAGGGCTTGTGCCGGACGATCTCCCGCTCACCCGCCGGCCGATGAACCCACGGTGCGGAGCGTCCTGGTGGCGCATCGGCCGGCGAACGGTGACCACGGTTCCGCGCAGGACGTCGCCTCCCGCGTGTCCGTCCTCAGGCCGGGGTCCAGTCGTCCGCCACCCGCCGCCATTCCCGGCTCCACGCGGCGTCACGCCGCCTGGCCAGCGCCGAACGCGCGATCAGGAACACCACCGCGAGCAAGGCGACACAGCCGAGCCAGACGCCGACACCGACACCGATGCCGTTGCGTGCCGCGTCATCCCGGGTGACCGGTGCCGGCACCACGTCGCCCCGCGAATCCAGCCAGATCTCCACCTCTTGCCCCGCCACGGAACCGTTTCCGGCATCGACCGGTTCTTCCCGGACGACGTCACCGTCGATCCAGCGCGCCGGAACCCGGGACTTCCCTTCGATCGGCACGCCGTCGAGCCGGATGGCCACCGGCGGCGCGTCGGCCAGCAGTACCGCGGTGACCGGCCGCCGGTCGGTGGCCTGTTCGGTGGCCTGCGCCATCCGGTCCGCGTAAATGTCGGAGCCCATCGTGGCCGCGAACGGTATCGCCAGCAACGCGGCCAGGAGCACCGTGAGCGTCAGGACCGCCTCGATCCGGTCCGACGTCCGCACGAGCGGACTCCCGCCTGGGCGGATCCGCTGCCAAAAGGCGGTAAGGGTGCGCATTGAATTCTCCTGAAGGGAAAGGGTCTCCGACGAGCGAAGCGGTCGTCACGAGGACTTCTGCCTGACGACCGTCTCGAGTGGACGACGTGGGGTCGGGACACCGGGAAACCCGTACCCCAACCGGAAAACCGTCTGCGGATAGCCGCTTCCACCGAGTAGCACACGAAGTTCGTCCCGGGTGGACGGGATTTCCATGGGCTGGGAATAGAACGAGGCACTCAGCCCCGCGGTGGTCGCGGTGAGCAGCACGCGTTGCATGGCCCGTCCCGCGCGAAGCTGCGCCGACGGACCGTCCGCGGCGGTCGTCAGTACCGCGACGACCGGATCCTGTTCGAAAGGCCGGGGTGCCTCGCTGTCGTGGAAGTGCCGCACCGGCAGCAGCCCGCCCGCCGAACGCGGCCCCCCGGCGAACGCGGGCACCCCGTCGTCCCGGCCGTGCCCACGAGTCCAGGCTTGGAGCTCTTCGTGGAAGGCCCCGTCCTGGGTCTGCACGTGATCCGCGCGCCGGATCAGTGCCGCGGTCGCCTCCAGCTTGCCCACTTCGTCGACCAGGACGAGTCCCGCTCCGTCGGCGAGGGCTGCTCGTCGTACCGCGGTCCGCACGCCCTCCGGCACGGCCCGATCGGCGAACGGGCGGCGATTGCTGTAGCGACGCGGGATCACGGCGGCGAGGCGCAGCTCTTCGGCGTCGGGCCGGTGACGGCCGCCGATCTCGACCCTGGCCAGCAGCGAAGGACGGCCGCGGTCCGGCATCAACTCCGTCTCCACGAGCCGTCCGGCGGCCGCGATCGTGAGCTCGATGTTCAGCAAGGCGGCACCGCAGGCCAGTCGCGCCTCCCTGCCGTCGGGGTCGCACACCCGCAGCAGCCGGTCCTCGTCGAGATGCACCTCGACCGCGCCCGGTTCCAGCTCGAAGAACCAGGGCTGGGTGTTGTGCGGCGACGGCGCCCTCACCGCGGCCTCCAACGCGGTGAGTACCGGGAAATCGGTGGGGGTCATGCTGTGGCTCCTAGCCGGTCGGTGGACGCTTCCAGCCTGTCGTGGGACGGCGTCGGGCGGCAGAGCCCTGGGCCTCGGCCATCCGGGACCTTCGACACCCTCCCGGGCGCGTGAGCGCGGAGAGGGTCCTCGGTCCCGGCAGACCGGGACCTCCAGCGGTTCCGGCCACCGCGATGAGGGCCGCAAACTGCTGTAATGCGTGTACGTGACGTCATGACCACCCCCGTCGTCGCGGTCACCCCGGCCGCGACGCTCGGCGAAACGATCGCCGTGCTGGCCGGGAAGGGGTTCACTTCCCTGCCGGTCGTCGACGAGACCGGCAGGTTGCTCGGCGTCCTGGAGGAGGACGACGTCGTCCTCGCCTGTCACGTGCCCGGCCCGCGGTCACCGAGCGGCGGCCCCGACGCGGGTGTCCTGATCGGGGCCCGCACCAAGATCCGGGACGTGATGCGGACCCCGGGCGCCGGGACGCACCCGGACACGGAACTCGCGGACCTGGCGGAACGGATGCTGGAGCACCGGCTCCGCTCGGTCCCCGTGCTCGATCGCGGCCGCGTCGTCGGCGTTGTCACCTGGGGGGACCTGCTGCGCGCGCGAGCCATCGAAACCTCGTCAAGGGAAATACCATGAACCATCGGTCAGCACAGGAACGCCGGATCGTCGTCGGGACCGACGGCACCGCGCATGGTGAGGAAGCGGTGCGCTGGGCGATCACCGAAGCCCGGGCTCTGGGCGCTCGGGTCGAAGTGCTCCTCGTGCGGCCGAAGGACGTTCTCCTGCCCGGAACGCCTTTCGCGCTTCAGCCGCATGGCAGGCTTCCGATCCAGGATGGCTATCCCCTGGCACAGGAGGTCGCGAGGATCCACGACGAACTCGCGGCGAATCTCGCCGTCGAGACCTCGGTCCGCACGGGCGACCCGGCCTCGGTACTGCTTGCCGCCGCGGAAGGCGCGGACCTGCTGGTGCTCGGCTCGCCGTCCGAGGGGCGTATCGGCCGGCTCGTCTTCGGGAGCGTGGCCGCCGCCTGTGTCCGGCACGCGCCCTGTCCGATCGTGCTCGTCACTCCTGAGGCGGCACACCACTTCAGCCCCACGGCATCCTGAACGCGCGTCGCGTGCGAGTTCGACGTCCTCCCCTGTTCCCAAGGCGAACGCCGTGACCATCGCCCCTCCAGCCAACCTTGGCACAGGTGCTCCGACAGCACTTCCCATCCGGCGTTCGCCGCGCGGGATCAGCGCGGTGACCTCGGGCGAGGGCCGCCCATCCTCGTCGAAGAGGGTTCCCGGACGGTAGGAGCGAAGCCAGTCCTCCAGCTGCCGCAGATGGTCCGGATTCCCGCGGGCATTGGCGACCGGGACCTGGTGCGAACGCCAGGTGCCTTCGACCGGCTTGTCGTCCACAAAGGACGGTCCGGTTCAGCCCTTGGGGCTGCACAGGACGATCATCGGCCAGCGCGGTCGCTCCGGCGCCCGGCCGGAGGCTCGCGCCCGGACCTGGATGCCCTCGATCTCGTCGAGCGCCCCGTCCAGCGCCGCGGCCATGGCCTGGTGCATGAGCGCCGGATCGGCACCTTCGACGTAGCGCGGGGCGAATCCGTGGCCACGCAGCAGCTCGTCGAGTTCCGCCTGCGTGATCCGGGACAGCACGGTCGGATTGGCGATCTTGTAGCCGTTCAGGTGCAGGATCGGCAGCACCGCTCCGTCGCGCGCCGGGTTGCGGCCAAGGGACCGGTTTCCGCCTCGCCGTCACCGACCACGCAGGCGACGACGAGATGCGGGTTGTCGAACGCCGCGCCGTACGCGTGCGCGAGGGAGTAGCCGAGCTCGCCGCCTTCGTGGATGGATCCGGGCACCTCCGGTGTGACGTGGCTGGGAACGCCGCTGGGAAAGAAGAACTGCCGGAACAGCTTGCGGAGACCGGCCTCGTCGTAGGTGACCGACGGCCACGCCTCCGAGTAACTGCCTTCCAGCCACGTGTGCGCGTACAACGCAGGTGTGCGTACAGGAAGTTCAACCCTGGCGAAGTCCCCCAGTGGCCGAGAAGCCGGGGCTTCACGTGTTACGGTTTCAACGGCTCGGTCAGCAGGGGTTGTCCATCAGGTAGATCTGACAGGCGGCGAGGTAGTTCGCCGCCCTCCACTGGGCGTCCACTTGGGACAGTTCCGCCGGGGTGAGCACGGATGGGGCGGCCGGGGCGCCGAGCGCGGTCATCGGGTCTTCCTCGGCCGGACCACCATCACGGGGCATTCGGCGTGGCGGGTGAGCGCCTGGCTGACCGAGCCGAGCAGTTGCCCGGTGAAGCCACCACGGCCGCGGCTGCCGATGACCACGAGCTGCGCCTTGGCGCTCCACTCCAGCAAGGTGTGGCGGGGCCGATCACGGACGAGTACCCGCTCCACGGCGACGTTCGGATACTTCTCCTGCCAGCCCGCCAGCCGTTCCGCGAGCAGACGGCGTTCGTCGTCCTCGATGCTCTCCCATTGCGTGACGAGCCGCGCCATGCCGTACACGTCGTCGTAGGTGACATCCGACCACGCGTGCACGGCCACCAGCGGCGCTTCACGCCGCGACGCCTCGTCGAACGCGGTCTCCAGCGCCTGCTCGCTCAACGGGCTTCCGTCGACTCCGACGACCACCGGTCCGCTGTCGGGATAGTTCGTGGTGCCCTTCCGCCCTCGGAGCACCACCGCCGGACAATGAGAGTGGGCGATGACGGCCGACGCCGTCGAACCGATCGCCATGCCGGCGAAGAAGCCCTTCCCCGAAGCGCCGACCACCACCATCGCCGCCGACTTCGACGCGTCGCGCAAGTACGGCGTCGGCGAGTCGGTGGGCATCGCGGTGTCCACCGGGACACCGGGAGCGACCGTTTCGGCGTCCGCCACGGCCTCGTCCAGCACCCTGCGCCCTGCGGCTGCGAGATCGTCCAGCCACGGAACGGGGCCGGCGAGCCCGGCGCCATAGGCCAGCTGCTCACTGTGGAGAGCGTGCACGATCAGCAGCCCCAAGCCCCGCTCGGCGGCGACGGCGGCAGCCCACCGGACCGCCGCCCGTCCCGGCTCGGCCCCGTCGGTTCCGACGACGATCCTGTTTTCCGCGGTGTTCATCGGTCTTCCTCCTGATAAGTCACTTCGGCTTCCACGACACCGGGAATCGCTTCGGCGATGACCTTGGCCACGTGCCGGTCGGAGTCGTCGTCATAGGCGTCGCCGATACGGCAGACGCCGTCGGTCACTTCGACGGTCCAGCGGCCCGAGCCGCCGTAAACGGAGAGGTGGCGCCGGACATCCGCGGCGATCGCCGTGTCGTCGCGGGCGAAGGCGCGGACGAAGTCGCCGCGGGTGAGGATGCCGATCACCCGTGCACCGTCCACGATCGGCATCGCGCGGATCTTCCCGTCGAGCAGCGCCTTGCCTACTTCGGCCAGGTCGGCGCCGGCACCCATTCCGGTGGCGGGCGAGGTCATCACCTCGCGCACCGTGGTGCCCGGTGCCGTCCGGGCACCGGAGCCACCGCCGGAGCGGATGTCGTGGGGGAACCGGTCGCGGATCAGATCCGCCTCGGTCACGATGCCGATCAGGCGGTCGTCGTCGTCCACCACCGGCAAGGCGGTGAAGCCGTGCTCGGCCAGCACCGCGGCAGCGTGCTTGGCGGTCGTCTCCGGGGTGACGGTGAGGACCGGCCTCGTCATCAGGTCTCGTGCTCGCATTTCGTCTCCTGAACAGGGGGTACGCGGTCATTCCGCCGGGGACGCGGGACGGATGACGGCGACCGGGCATTCCGCATGCGCCACCAGCGCCTGGCTGGTCGAACCGAGCAACATGCCCTGGAATCCGCCGCGCCCCCGGCTGCCGACCACGAGCAGACTCGCCTTGACACCGAACTCGAGCAGGGTCCGCACCGGTCGCCCCTTACGCACGAAGAGTTCCACCGCGACGTCCGGGTACTTCTCCCGCCAAGGAGCGATCTGCGCTTCGGCTTCCGTGCGCTCGGCGGCCTCGATTTCGGCCGGATCGACGTCGAGGAAGTGCGGGCGGACCGTCCCGTGGTCGAACATCTCCGACCAGGTCCGGACGACGATGAGCGCCGCCTTCCGCTGCTGTGCCTCGTCGAACGCGAACGCGAGCGCCGCCGCGCTGGAAGGCGAGCCGTCCGTGCCCACGACGACCGGCCCATCCTCCGGGACCGCGCCGTCCGGCTGCTTGCCCCTGGCGACGACGATCGGGCAGTGTCCGTGGTGCGCGAGCGCGACGGCGGTCGAACCGACCAGCATCCCGGTGAACCCGCCGAGCCCACGCGAACCCAGCACCACCATCGTCGCGCTCAGGGATTCCTGGACCAGCGCGGGCACCGCGATCCATTCTCGGGCCGCGCTCTCGACGGTCAGGCCGGGATAGCGGTCGAGCACCTCTTTTCGTGCTTCGGCGAGCCATTCGAGGCCTCGGCTCTCGAAACCCGCGCGAACCGCTTCGCGAGGGAGGGACACGCCGGGAGTGTTCGTCGCCGGAACCGTGTACACATGCACGAGCCGCAAGGGCAATCCGCGCAGGCGGGCTTCACCCGCGGCCCACATCGCCGCCGTCCGGGCCGACCCCGACCCGTCGATCCCGGCCACGATGGCTCCTTCAGCGGGCAGTCGCATGATCACTCCTTGGGTTCGCACGGCCGATCGTCGGCGATTCGGTTCTGCTCCAGCTTCGCCCGGACCGCCACCCGAATCGCAGAGCCCGAGGTCCCGAGGACCCGTGCCCTCGGTCGCGGATACCCGGCCGACCGATCCGGTACACAGGACCGAAAGGCCCTATTTCGATCAAGTGCGCGCAGGTCAGAGCACCGAAGTGGCGAAGCGCCTTCCCAACGCGGCGCCCCACGACCGTGCCCGCTCCCGCTCACCGTCCCTCAAGACCGTGCGCGGCCCGTCCGTCTCGACGAGGAAACTCTCCGGCGGCACGGCCGGGACGAAGCCGAGGGCCCGAAGCCGCCGTTCCGCCGATACCGCCGCGGAGCCGGTGAGCCAGCGCGGTTTCGCCAACCGGGTGTCGAAGGCCGCCAACGGCATGCGCTCCG
This sequence comes from Amycolatopsis coloradensis, assembly GCF_037997115.1. Taxonomy (NCBI): domain Bacteria; kingdom Bacillati; phylum Actinomycetota; class Actinomycetes; order Pseudonocardiales; family Pseudonocardiaceae; genus Amycolatopsis; species Amycolatopsis coloradensis. The sequence goes on along the minus strand of NZ_CP150484.1, from coordinate 3,982,918 downwards.
GCGCGTGGTCCAGGGCACCGATCCAGTCCCGCAGTCCGGTGTGCGACCGGACCGCGCCATCCGTCTCACGGGCGGCTTCGCTCCGGGTGCCGGCACGGGACATGCCGTGTGCGTGCGTCGGACCGCCGACCACGAGCAGATCCGCATCCTCGTAGCCACGTGCCTCGTCGACGTTCGCGACCTCCACCGAGGCGAAGGCCGCCAGCCCTTCGGCCACCGCTCTCGCCACCTGTTCGGTGTTCCCGAACATCGATTCGAACACCACCATCACGTGCATCAATGAGCTCCTTGTGTCGTGGCCGGTTCGTCGCCACTCGCGTGGTCCGGACAACTTGACGATCCGGTCTTCCTGCCACGGGGAACAGGCACGAAGGGCCCCACGGCCCGGGCCCTCTGGCTCTGCTTCGGCGATCCACGCGAGACGACCATGAAAAGACCCCACCTACATGGACCGAAGGAGCCAGGGCATGGACCGGCTCAGCCCGCTGGACGCCGCTTTTCTCGAACTCGAGGACGGTGATCCGAACTCCACGCTGTCGATCGCGTCGATCGCCGTGCTCGAAGGCACCGCTCCTGCCCGGGACGAATTCATCGACGCGATCACCGCTCGGCTGCCGAGGATCCCCCGGTACCGGAAGAAGGTCCACCGGCTCCCGCTCGACCTGGACGCCCCCGTATGGGTCGATGACGACCGATTCGACGCACGACGGCATTTCCACCGGGTGTCCGTTCCCGCACCGGGCGATGAGAACGCGCTCTGTGACCTCGTCGCCCTGCTCATGGCGGAACGACTCGATCGCGATCACCCGTTGTGGGAGTTCTGGGTCATCGAAGGACTCGAAGACGGCCGGTGGGCGGTGTTGTCGAAACTGCACCACTGCCTCGCCGACGGGATCAGCGGCACGCGGCTGCTCAGCGCGCTCTTCGACGCCCAGGCAGTGACGACTCCGGACGCGGAACAGGCCGAGAATCCCGGATCGATCGCGCTGCTGTGGGGAGCCGCACGCAAGCTCGCCGCCATCCCCCTCGAGCAAACGGCCGCGCTCACTCGTTTGGTGCGCTCGCCGGGTCTCACGGTGCGCCGGATCGCCGACGCCGCGAAGGGCTTGGGGGCACTCGCTTCCGCTCTGGTTCCGGCCGCGCCGTCCTCGCTCTCCGGTCCGATCGGCCCGGACCGTCGTTACGAACTGGCACACACGTCGCTCCGTGAAATCCACGAGATCAGCGAAGTCTTCGACACGACCGTGAACGACGTCGTCCTCGCGTCGATCACCGCCGCCTTTCGCGCACTCCTGTTGAGGCGCGGTGAAGAGCCACGTCCGGATTCGGTGCGCACCCTGGTCCCGGTCTCGGTGCGCCGGGACTTCGGGACCGTGGACAACCAGATCTCCCTGATGCTGCCACTGCTGCCGGTGGACATCGAAGACCCGGTGGACAGGCTCGCCGAAGTCCACCGGCGACTGGCCGAGCTGAAGAACAGCAAGGAAGTCGAAACGGGAGCCGAACTGACCGGCGCGGGACTGCACGTTCCCTTCGCGCCGATCTCGTGGGCAATCCGGTTGGCGGCCGGACTACCCCAGCACAACGTCGTCACGGTCACCACGAACGTTCCCGGCCCCCGGGAATCGCTGCACCTGCTCGGACGCGAGGTGCTAGGCCTCTATCCGTACGTTCCGATCGCGTTGCGCCTGCGGACCGGAATCGCCGTCCTGTCCTACGGCGACGAGGTCACCTTCGGTGTGACGCTCGACTTCGACAGCTCGCCGGACTCAGGGTTCTTCTCCAAGGCCATCGAACGCGACCTCGTCGCCCTGCACAACCTCGCGCGGCCCACCGCGCGCAAATCGCCGGTGTGACAGGATTGGTGAGTGGCCACGGCCCCCAACCCTCCTTTGTGGACTATCGACGCCGATCCGCGCCGAAGCCGATCAAGGTTTTCCCTCCCCCTGCGAACGGGCGACGATCACCGGGCACAGCGCGTACGACAGCACGTGCTGGCTGGTCGAACCGAGCAGCATCCCGGCCACTCCGCCCCGGCCCCGGCTACCGACGACCAGTAGCTGCGCGCGGTCAGCGTGACGCAGCAGTTCATCGGCGGGACGGCCGCGGACGACCACCCGGTCCACGGCGACGTCCGGGTATTTCTCCTGCCAGCCCGCGAGCCGCTCGGCCAGCACCTCGCTCTCCCGTTCTTCGATTTCGCGCGCGTCGAGCGTCCATCGCGCTTCCTCGAACAGTGCCGAAAGGAAGGCGTCGTCCCAGGTATGGACGGCGACCAGCGGCGCCCGCCGCCACGATGCCTCCTCGAAGGCCAGCGCCAGCGCGGCTTCACTGGTCCGGGTGCCGTCGATACCGACGACGACCGCACCCTCCGTGGGAGCCTCTTCCTCGGCTGCATGAGGGCGCACCACCGCGATCGGGCACTTCGCGTGCGCCGCGAGCCCGATCGACACCGAGCCGACCAGCATCCGGCCGAGCGGGCGGATCTCTTCCGGGCCCAGCACCAGCAGACCGGCATCCTCCGACATCGTCAGCAGCGCCTGTGCCGGCTTCTCGTAACGGAGGATCAGCTGAGTCTCCACGGAGGGGGCGGCCTCCCTGGCGATCTCTCGGGCCTTCCGGAGCAGACGCTGTCCCCGGATCCGCGCCATGTCCGCGAGTTCCTCGCGCGTCGGCAACGGTTGCGGATACTCCAGTGAGTCCTTGTCGAACGCGTGGACCAGCCGCAGCTCGACACGGCGACGACGGGCCTCCGCGGCAGCCCAGCGCACCGCCGTCAGCGAGGACGTCATTCCGTCGACGCCGGCGATCACGGCCTTGCCGGGGAATTCGCTCATGAGTTTCTCTCCTTGGTGAGGGACGGTAGGGGTGGTCGAAGCGATGCCTGTTCAAAACCCGGTGCCGAGCAGTTCGTCGATCGAGCGTCGCGGGGAATGCGGGACGGCACTCGAGGGATAGCCGAATCGCATGAGCACCTGGAGGGAACCGGGCAGCTCCAGATCCTCGGTCAGGGCGGCACGCACCTCGGGCAAATGCAGAGGCTGTGTCAGAACCGACCCGACGAGTCCCTGGTGGACCGCGTCGAGCCAGGTCAGCTGCAACGCCCGCCCGGCCCGAAGATGATCGTGCCGGGTGTCACCTGGTGTGACGAACGCCAGCAACGTCTCCTCGGCCAGCCTGCGCTGGAGAACCTCACGATCAGGCAGCGCCGTCGACTCACGCACCAGCCCCGCCCACGGCAACGAACCCGCCGACCGCACACTCGCGGCCAGGCCGACACCGCTGCGCCGGCCCTCGTCACGGACCGTCCACAAAGCCAGCTCCCGCTGATAGCCGCGGTCGTGCCGGTAGGCCTCGGCGGCGAACTCGAGCCGGTCCGCGACCATGGTCAGCTCGATCTCGTCCAGGACCGGCCTGGCCTGGACACCCTCGGCCGCCGCACCGTCGCGCAGCTCCACGACCTGATGCCTGGTCAGCGACCGCCCCGAAAAACGACGGCGATGACTGTGCCGCCGCTTGATCGCCGAGTAGCGGTTCACCTCCGCGACCGAAGGGGGCAACGGCCCGTCCGGTTCGACGGCGGCCACCACTTCGGGCCGGCCCGGATCAGGGAACACCGCGGTGCACGTCCGATGGCCGAGCACCCGGATGGCCAGTTCCAGATTGGCCAGCGCGGCACCACACGACACGAGGCGGTCACGGCCATACGGATCGTGCTCGGGAAGCTCCAGATCCCGGCGCTCGACCAGGACGAGCAGGCCTTCCTCGAAGTCCAGCCGCCACGGCTGGATGTTGTGCACCGACGGCGCGCGCAGCACCGCGCCCGCCACTACCTCCAGCTCCGCGGGCGACCAGCGCTCCGCCGGCCTTCGTCCGACCATGTCAGTCCTCCCCTACCCCTTCACGTACTTCCACGATGCGCCACCACGCCGCACCGGCAGCAGATCCGGAGGACTCCGCTCACCAGGACCAAATACCCCGCGACAGGCCACGGCTGCGCCGGACGGAACGGACGAGTACGGTCGAATTCGCGGCCGGTACCACGCAGNGGGGACGTTCCTTCGTCGAGCACCGACACGCAGAACATCTGTCTATGCCGATGAGCGGACGTCCGGCGCCGCCCCGTCGGCCGTTCCGTGACGACCGCACGGTGACAGCTTCAGGTCGTTCGCGCCCCGTAGAGATTCGAGCGGAGCGGGATCGCCCGCGCAAGATCACCGACGATGCCGACACCCCAGGCACATCGAACCTGGACCAAGCGAACCTACTGGACGCCCTGCCCTACCTGCTTCACCGCCTGCTCGACCTGACGCAGCTCACGATCAAAGTCCACTACAAGACCGACCAAGTGCTCGGCGAGGTAGCCGACCAGTTTGGTCAGGCTCCAGGCCGTGAACGGCAACCCCGGCTCGGCGGGCTTGCAGGCGGCGATGCGGCAGATCTGGTCACGGGCGGCCGGCCCGACCTTACGAGCTCGGCCGCCCCTCCATTTTGGGGACAACGCCGCGAACATCGCCGCGATCTCACCCGCGGACCGGCCTCGCGACGAGGCCGGCACGGTCCCGGATCGTCGCGGCCACACCCGATCCCGCGCCGACGTCGTGATCATGACCAGCCGCTGCGCTTCCTCCGGCTCCAACGGCGGCGCGAACACCTCGGACTTACGTGCCATGGCTCACCACCACCGGCAAGCCTCACGATCACCAGCCCGGATGTCCACATGACACGGTTATGACGTCAATGTTCCTTGATGAGGCACTAGGCAAGAACACCCTGAGAGATCGTCGCCTTATAGCACTTCTAGAGCGAATAGTCAATACTGCGAGTGTGGATTGGCTGAAAGTGGAAAGACCTCAGGGTGAACTCGGGCAGCCCTTGATTGGAGCGAGGTTTGAAGCGGTTTCGTCTGATTGAATCGGCGTCGCGCAGCCAGTTTCTCATCAGTGCCGACTTAGTGACGGGCGGCGTGACACATTCGTTGAGCTGGCCGCAATGCGGGCTTCACTGGTGGAACAACCATGGCTCAGGGAGGAACGGTGCGAAACCAAGGCCTAGGTTCCTGGCCCGCCAGACGAGCCCGAATGAGTCCTGCGAACGTGGCGATCTGGTATGAGGATCAAGTCACCACGTTTGCCGAGCTCGATGAGCGGGTCACCACGCTGGCGGGCCGGCTGCGCGCACTCGGTATCGGCCGGGGTGACCGGGTCGCCTATCTCGGTCCGAACCATCCCTCGTACCTCGAAGTACTGTTCGCGGCCGGAGTGCTCGGCGCCGTGTTCGTTCCGCTGAACTTCAGGCTCACCGTCGGTGAACTCGATGAGATTCTTGTGGACTGTGCGGCCAAGATTGTGATCTACGGCGAAGGCATGGACGAGAAGATCGCCGGACTCGACCGGAAACGGTGTGCTGTTCGACCATTGGCCTGCACCGAACTCGACGGCATCGGCCGCGCTGACCTTCCTCCCGACGAGCACGTAAGCCTGGAGGACGTGTGCCTGATCCTCTACACCTCGGGCACAACAGGAAAGCCAAAGGGCGTGATGCTGACGCACGGCAATCTCACGTGGAATTGTTTCAACGCCATCGTTGAAAGTGATGTGGCGAGCGATGAGCGGGCGCTGATCGTCGCGCCGCTCTTCCACGCGGCCGCCCTGGGCATGACATGCCTGCCGGTTCTGCTAAAGGGGGGCGCAGCCTTCCTTGTCCCCTCGTTCGCCCCGGACACGGTGCTCGAATTGATAGAGCGCGAACGCATCACGGTGATGTTCGGTGTGCCGACGATGTTCGAGATGATGGCGAGGCAGCCACGTTGGGCGGACGCCGATCTTTCCAGTGTCCGGAGACTGGTGTGCGGTGGCGCGCCCATACGGTCGGCGACGCTCCGCCGATATCTCGACCGTGGACTGCACTTCGCCCAGGGATACGGCCTCACCGAGACGGCGGCCGGCGTGCTGATGCTCGACAGCGCGCATCTTCACGCCAAGGCCGGATCTGTGGGTGTGCCCTCGTTCTTCACTGATGTCCGAGTAGTCGACGCTGATCGACTGGAGGCCCCCAGTGGAGTTCCAGGGGAGATAGTGGTCAGTGGTCCGAATGTGATGCGGGGCTACTGGGGGAAACCCGATGCCACGGAGGAAGTCTTCGAGGACGGATGGTTTCGGACCGGCGATGTGGGTGTCGTCGATGAAGATGGCTATTTCTTCATCGTCGACCGGTCCAAGAACGTGATCATCTCCGGCGGCGAGAACGTCTACCCCGCGGAGGTCGAAGCCGTGTTACGCGACATGGACGGCATTGCGGACTGTGTCGTAATCGGCGTGGCGGATGATAAATGGGGTGAAATCGGTAAGGCGCTGGTCGTCGCCGATCCCGATGCCCGCATCACCGACGCCGAGGTGCTTGCTCAGTTGCGACTCCGGCTGGCCAAGTACAAGGTGCCGAAGTACGTGCAGTTCGTCGATGCCTTGCCTACCACCGCGTCGGGCAAGATAGCCAGGTCCGAGGTCCGCCGACGCTACGGCGCCGGCGAGCGCACCACTTGTTCGGCACGCATGCGGAATCGACGTGGTTAGGACAAAACCCGTTTAGGAGTGAGCATGCGCTACACACTTCCCTCGTTGTTCGCCGAATCCGTTGATGCCGGGCGGGACGAGCCTGCTGTGTTCGCAGACGGACGCTACCGTTCCTGGGCAGAATGGCATGCAGAGGCGAACGCGCTGGCTCGAGGGTTGCAGGAGTCGGGAGTCGAGCAGGGCGACGTGATCGCCGTCCACCTGCCCAACTGCTGGGAATTCCTCACTCTTCACGTCGCTATCGCCACCGCCGGCGCGGTGATGCTTCCGCTCCACCTCGGCCTCGGGGTGGCCGAACTGCGTTCGCTGCTCGAACGCACGGGCGCCGGCACGATCGTGCTCCCTGCCGACAACCGGGGGCGATCCGGCATCGAGCTCGGCCGTCAGCTGCTCGAGAACTCGCCGGCGCTCAGGCAGGTGCTGATCTCAGGAGAGCCGGACGGCGAACTCGGCGACTTGCGCCGGCTCGACGACCTGAAACGACAATGGCGGGGTGCGGCACCGCTGCCGGTACGCGTTTCGCCGGACGACACGTTCGTCTTGTTGCCCTCTTCGGGGACGACCTCGCTACGCCAGAAGATCTGCGTGCACACCCACGACAGCCTTCTGTCCAATGCCGCCACGACCGCCGCTGACGGCCAGGCACTGGGTACCGACGAAATCATCAGCGCCAGCCCGCTCACCCACCTGTTCGGCCTGCTCTCCGTCCACCTGAGTCTGGTCACCAGAGGCAGGCAAGCGCTGCTGCCCAGCTGGGACGCCGATGACTTTTTGCAGTTGACGCGGCACGCCGATCCGACGGTGCTCTTCGCGGTGCCCACCCAGATCCGGGATGTCGTGTCGCGGCTGGACACTGTCGGACACGCGAACGAATGCAAGCTGCGAGAGGTGCGGATCAGTGGCGCGGCGGTGCCCGCCACCCTCGTCGAGCAGACGCGCCGCCTGATGAAGGCGCGGGTGATCGTTCACTGGGGCATGTCCGAACTGGGTGGCGGCCTGTTCACCCGGCCTGCCGATCCGCCGGAGACCGCGAGCGGGAGCGTCGGCCGTCCCATCTCCGACGGTGACGTACGGATCATCGGGGACAATGGCGGCCATTGTGGCATTGGACAGACCGGTCAGTTGCAGTTTCGCGGTCGATCTCTGTTCAAGGAGTATTTGGCGGACCCGGAACTGACACGCGCCGCGTTCACCGCCGACGGCTGGCTGCGGACCGGCGACCGGGCCAGCCTGAACGATGACGGCACGATCGCTTTCCGTGGTCGCGACGCGGATCTGATCAACGTCGGCGGCGTGAAGTTCAGTGCGACGGAAGTCGAGGCGCAGCTCGCGGATCTCCCGGGCTTGCGGCAGGTCGGAGTCGTCGGCCGCCAAGACGATCGGCTCGGCGAGTACCCCTGCTTGGTCGCGACGGTCCGCGACGACGCGTCGGTCACCCTCGGAGAGGTCGTCGAGCATCTGGTCGCGAAGGGAACGGCGGAGTACAAGATTCCCGCCGAGCTGATCGTGGTCGAGGAGATGCCCTGCACACCGACCGGAAAAATCGCGAAGAGCCGGCTTGCCGCGATGCTCGGCAGCGGCGATTCGCCCGCGGCGTCGACGTGGGCCCGGCGACTTCTGGCGCTGAGCCCCGCGGAGCAGCTCACCGCGGCGTTGGACCTAGTGCGGACGCGGGTCGCCGCAGTGCTCGGACGCGCCGATCAGATCGGGCCGGACCAGATCTTCACCGACTATGGCGTACGTTCACTGACCGCGGTCAGGCTGCGTTCGGAACTGGTCGACGCGACCAGGCTCAACCTGCCGACGACCGTTGCCTTCGACCTGCCGACGCCCCGCCGGCTGGCTGAGTATCTGATCAGCCTGGTCGCCGCCGGCCGACCCGGTCCGGACCGGGCCATCGCGCCGCGACCGGCACGACCGAGCGACGAGGACCCGATCGTCGTCGTGGGTATGGGTTGCAGGCTGCCAGGCGGTATCACCTCACCGGCCGGGCTGTGGGACCTGCTCACGACAGGCGGGGACGCTGTCGGCGACTTGCCCGCCGACCGTGGCTGGGACCTCGGCGCGGTCGCGGGGTACGCCCGCGGCGGTGGCTTCCTGACCGACGCAACCTGGTTCGACGCCGAGTTCTTCGGTATATCGCCACGCGAGGCCGCGGCGATGGACCCGCAACAGCGGCTCTTGCTGGAAACATCCTGGGAAGCGCTCGAACATGCCCGGATCGATCCGCGTTCCCTGCGCGACGGTGACACCGGGGTCTTCGTCGGCATGATGGCCTCGGACTATCTGCGACGCCCGAACGAGACGACGCAGGACTTCGACGGCGCTGCGATGACCGGCAACCAGAGCAGTGTCGCGTCCGGCAGGATCTCCTACGTGCTGGGGCTTCAGGGCCCGTCGCTCACCGTCGACACCGCGTGTTCGTCTTCGCTGGTTGCCATCCAGCTCGCGGCGCGCTCACTGCGCGACGGTGAGTGTTCGCTGGCGCTGGTCGGTGGCGCCACGGTCATGTCGACTCCGGCCACCTTTGTGGAGTTCGCCGCGCAACAGGCCCTTTCCGCCGATGGACGGTGCAAATCCTTCGCCTCATCGGCGGACGGTACTGCGTGGTCCGAAGCCGTCGGCATGCTCGTCCTCGAACGTCTTTCGGACGCACGTCGCGCCGGTCACCGAGTACTCGCCGTCATCAAGGCCTGCGCCGTCAATCAGGACGGCACCTCGAACGGCTTGACCGCACCCAACGGTCTGGCGCAGCAACAGGTGATCCGCAGGGCGCTGGCCGACGCCGGGCTCTCACCGTCCGATGTGGACATGGTGGAGGCGCACGGCACGGGCACGAAGCTCGGCGACCCGATCGAAGCAACGGCGGTGCTGGCGACCTACGGACAGGACCGGACCCACCCACTGCTGTTGGGTTCGGTGAAGTCGAACCTCGGTCACACCCAGGCCGCCGCCGGTGTCGTCGGCGTCATCAAGACGATCCTGGCGATCCGCCATGGATCGGTACCGATGACCCTGCATGTCGACCAACCGTCGCCACACGTGGACTGGACCACTGGAGCCGTGCGCCTGGTCACCGAACCGGTGCCATGGCCCGCGACCGGACGGCCGCGGCGCGCCGGCGTCTCGGCGTTCGGGATCAGCGGCACCAACGCGCACGTCATCCTGGAGCAGGCACCGGTCGAGAGTGATGCGTCCGTCGAGCGGACACCGCTGCCGGCAGTGCCGTTGATCCTCTCGGCGGCGACGTCGGCGGCTCTGAAAGATCAGGCGGCGCGGCTGCTCGCCGGCCTGGACGCGGGCGCCGACCCCATGGACACGGGGTATTCCTTGGCTACGACACGGGCAAGGCTGGAGCATCGTGCCGTGGTCGTCGACGCCGATCGCGCCGAGCTGGCCGCACTGGCTCTCGGCGAGCCCGGCGCGGCGGTGACCGGCCGCTCGGACTTGCCTGGCCAGACCGTGTTCATCTTTCCCGGCCAAGGTGCGCAATGGGTCGGTATGGGGCTCGAACTGCTCGGCTCCGCCCCAGTGTTCGCGGATGCCATGCGCGAGTGCGAGAAAACGCTGAACGAGTTTGTCGATTGGTCATTGACCGAGGTCATCCAGGACGAGTCCGCGCTGGGGCGCGTCGAGGTCGTCCAGCCGGTCCTGTTCGCGATCATGGTCTCGCTGGCCAGGCTGTGGCAGTCCCATGGTGTCATGCCCGACGCAGTCGTGGGCCATTCCCAGGGTGAGATCGCCGCCGCGCACATCGCCGGCGTGCTCTCGTTGCGCGACGCTGTCCAGATAGTCGTGCACCGTGCCGCGCTGTGTTCCTCGCTGATCGGTACCGGTCTGTTGCTGTCGGTCGAGTCGACCAGGGACCTCGAGCGACGAATCTCGGGACGGCCCGGTGTGACCGTCGCCGCCTACAACGGGCCGTCTTCGGCGGTCCTTGTCGCGGATGCCACCACCATCACCGAGCTGGCCGAGGAATACCGGGCCGAAGGTGTCCGGGCCCGCGTTGTCCCGGCCAGTTTTCCGTCACACTCGGCACACGTCGAGTGCGTCCGAGACCGGCTGCTGGAAGACCTGTCCGGTATCGACCCGCAGCCCGCGGACATTCCTTGGTACTCCACGGTTACCGGCAGGTCGATGCGCGGGCAGGAGGCCGGCGTCGACTACTGGTACGAGAATCTGCGTCGACCGGTGCGGTTCGCCTCGACCGTGGAAACCCTGGCGTCCGCGGGATTCGCTCACTTCATCGAGATAAGCCCGCATCCCGTGCTCCTACCGGCGATACAGGAGACGGTGGGAGAGGCCGGATCAGCAGTCGGAACGTTGCGACGCGACCAGGGCGGTGCCCGCCGGTTTCTGACTTCGATGGCCCAAGGCTACGTGCGCGGTTTGGCCGTCGACTGGGCAAGTCTGTTCGACGGCAGCGGAGCACAGCACACAGACCTGCCCACCTACTCCTTCCAAAGACGTCGTTTCTGGCGTGGCCGCACGACGCGGGCGGGTGCGGCCGGGCTCGGTCAGGAGGGCATCACCCACCCGCTGGTCTCGGCCCTCGTCGAAGACCCCGAGCAGGACGGTTCGGTGTTCACCGGCCGGATCTGCCTGGCCGAGCTCGACTGGCTGGGTGATCACCGCGTGGACGACACGGTGGTGATCCCGGGAGCGGCCCTGCTGGAACTGGCGCTCCAAGTCGGTGACCGGTTCGGCCGCGGGCGAGTGAACGAGCTGATCGTGCTGGCCCCACTGGCGGTGCCTGACCACGGTGGTGTCCAGCTTCAGGTTCGCGTTGGCGACGAACAAGACGGCCGCCTCGCGTTCACCATTCATTCCAGGGCCGAAGGTCACGAGTCGTGGACGAAGCACGCGACCGGAGAGCTCGGACCGGATACGGCCTCACCCGGATCAACCCTCGCCGCTTGGCCACCACCGGGAGCCCACGCGGTGGATCCGGACACCATCTATGACGCGCTTGCCGGCACCGGCGTGGTGCACGGGCCGATGTTCCGCGGCCTGCGCGCGGTCTGGCAGCGCGATTCCGAACTGTTCGCCCAGGTCGAGCTGCCGGAGAGGCTGCTTGGCGAATCGTCCGCCTTCCGGCTGCATCCGGCGCTGCTGGACGGGGCGCTGCATCCGGCAGCGTTGCTCGGCGACCATTCCGGTGGCCCGCTGTTGCCGTTCTCATGGCGAGGAGTAAGCCTGTTCGCCACCGGGGCGACGGCGCTTCGGGTCCGGCTACGACCCGGTGACGACGCGACCGGTGATTTCGCCATCGACATCGCCGACGACCGGGGTGTTCCGGTCGCGCAGGTGGAATCTCTGGTCCTTCGCCGGCTGGCGGATGGTCTTTCCCGGGCGGACGCGGCGCGGGAGTCGCTGTTCCGGATCGACTGGACCGCCTTGCGGCATGATCAGTGTTCGCCGTCCGACCTTGCCGTGCTGGATCTGAGGGCGGAACGGGACCTGCGGACCATCCTTGCCGACGTGGTCACGGCCATGCGGAACGGTGCGGTCACCGAGACCCGATCGGTGGTTCTGACCAGCCACGCGGTGTCCACCGGGAAGGACGAGGACACCGATCCGGTCCAGGCCGCGGTATGGGGTCTGGTCCGTTCGGCACAGCAGGAGAATCCGGGCTTGTTCGTCCTGGTCGACACAGATGACCCGGTGACGTTCCCGCCGATCCTCCCCTTGGGGGAACCCGAAGTCGCCCTCCGCTCCGGCTCGATCATGGTACCCAGGCTCGCCAGGCAACCGGCGCACAGCAGGCCGGTGACGCTGGACCCCGACGGCACCGTGGTGATCACCGGTGGAACCGGCACGCTGGGCCGGCTACTGGCCACGCACCTGGTCGAGCGGTACGAGGTGCGTCGTCTCCTGCTGCTTTCCCGCCGGGGACCGGACGCCCCCGGTGCGGACGTGCTTCGCGACGAGCTGAGCCGTCGCGGTGCGACAGTGGACATCGTCGCCTGTGATGTGGGCGACCGCGCTTCCCTCGCCGAGGTACTGGCCGCGATCTCCCCCGAGCACCCACTGACCGGAGTGGTGCACGCAGCGGGGGTGCTCGACGACGGTGTGCTCGGCTCGATGACCGTCGACCGTCTCGACCACGTGCTTCGAGCCAAGGCCGATGCGGCGTGGCATCTGCACGAACTCACCCTCGACCGCCCACCGGAGCTGTTCGTGTTCTTCTCCTCGATCGCCGGTCTGCTCGGCGGTCCCGGCCAGGGCAACTACGCAGCGGCCAACGCCTACCTGGACGGGCTGGCCGCTCACCGCAGGGCTCGTGGCCTGCCGGCGGTGTCGGTGGCATGGGGCCTGTGGGAACCCGATACCGGCATGACCGGCACGATGACCGCGACGGACCGCGCTCGGATTTCGCGCGCCGGCATCAACGCACTGTCCGATGAGGACGGACTCCGCCTCTTCGACGCCGCGGTCACCGCTGGTCCCGCGCTGCTCGCGGCGATGCGCGTGGACCTGCCCGCGATCCGGCGCGGTTCGGCGCGACCGGTATGGCACGGTATCGTCCGGCCGCCCACCCGGCTGAGCGCCGCGACCAGAGCGGTCGCGGCCACTGCGACCGCCGCGGACTTGGTGAGCGGGGAGCTCGCGGGGCTGGACGAAGTCGAGCGGACGCGGCTCGTCCAGAACCTGGTGCTATCTCATGCCGCCGCGGTTCTGGGCTACAGCGATCCGGCCGAGGTGGATCCGAACCGGGACTTCCTGCACAGCGGATTCGACTCGCTCACTGCGATGGAGCTACGTAACAAACTCAACCAGGTCACCGGTTTGAAGCTGCCCGCGATGGCCGTATTCGAGAGCAGGACCCCGATCGGGCTGGCCGCGACGGTGTGCCGTGCGATGGCCGAGCGGTCGGGCGTTGGGAAAACCGCACCGCCCGCACCAGAACCTCGCTACGCGGACTCGGTCTGTTCCTTGATCCGCAGTGCGGCGGAGGCAGGAAGGGTCGGCGAAGCCTTCGGCCTCATGCGCGCGGTCGCGGATCTCCGCCCATCCTTCGACTCGGTCGTCGAGGTGGGACCGTTGCCTGAGCCGACCACTCTGGCCGATGGACCGCCCGGCCTTCGGCTGATCACCCTGAGCTCACCGATGGCCGATGGAGGCGTCCACCAGCACGCGCGGCTCGCCGCGCACTTCCAGGGCGTCATGCCCGTATCGGCGATCTCCCTGCCCGGGTTCGGGCCGGGCGAGAAGTTGCCCGCCACCGGCGAGGCCGCAGTACGGGTGGTCTCCGAAAGCGTGCTGCGGGCGAGCGCGGGTGACCCGTTCGTACTGCTGGGGCATTCCTCCGGCGGAGCACTGGCCTACGCCACCGCCCACTACCTGCGGACCAGACGGCAGATCCAACCCGCCGCGGTGATTCTCATCGACACGTTCCGGCTCGACGACCCTTCGGTTCCCCTTGACCAGGTCCTGCGTCGGATGTTTTCGGTCGAGCCGACATTCGGTGCGATCACCGCCGAGCGGCTCTCCGCTATGGGTCGCTGGCTCGCGGTGATGTCCGAACTGCGGCTCGACCCGGTCGCCGCGCCGGTGCTGTTCGTCCAGGCCACCGAACCGTTCTCCGGCGACACCTGCGACGTGTCCCGCTCGCTGGCTGAGCCCGGTGAGCCGACGCACGCAGTGCGGACCGTGCGATCCGACCATTTCACCATAGTCGGGACCGAATCAGGTCGGACCAGCCAGGTGATCCGGGAATGGCTCGACGCGACATTGTGACCGGGTTCGTCATCGCCGACCTGTGGAACGAAGCCGTGGTCCGCGGTCGAAGAATAGAGAGGTTCCACTCGTGCAATGCGAAAACGATGTCGATAGCAAGGTGCGGACCCTCGCCGCCTGGCTTCGCGATACGGACACCTTCACCGGGACCATCGCCCGCTGGCTGCAGGCCCCAGTCGAATACTCGTCACTGCGCCACGAGTATCGTCCCGTAACAGCGGAGTATGCCTCGCAGCTGGGTATTCCGGTGGGTAGCCCCGTGTTGTTCCGGCGCGGATACCTCGAAGTCCGATCGCTGGGTACACGACGGCCGGTGGCTGAGGTAAGTGCCGTCGTGGTCGATCACCGCCTGAGTTGGGACGCCCGACAGGCCCTCGATTCGAAAAAGGTGGCGCTCGGCTCGATACTCAGCCGTCAGGGAATGCGACGGCACACCCAGTCTGTCACCCCGTCTTCGGCGGTCGACGCCAACGGCCCGCAGGTACTGCGGGTGGCTGCAACGCTCACGGTCGCAGGCGAACTGGTCGCGGCGGTGAACGAAATCGTTTACCGGCAGTTGTTCGACCTTGGTCGTCAATCACTCATTTCTCCAACTGCCTGACCGCATTACGCGACGTGGTGCGTCAGCCGTTCACGTACGCGTGTCAGCACTTCGGAGCAGACGGAATGGCCGCGGGATCCGTGCTGATCGGTGAAGGGCCGTGCCCGCTACAGCGAGCAGCGTGCGAGGTCGGTTGCCCCATTCGCACTGATCGCGGGATAGACCCGGGCGCGTGCGTGATCCCGGGCATCGTGCTCGACCAGGTCGCCGAAGTCAGCGGTAATGCGGTCGATGTCTCGGAACACCGCGGGGCCGTGCGCCGAGTCTGAGCCAGTCGGACGGTGACCCCAGCGCCGTCGTCATGGAGCGCGTCCGAAGTCGCTGGGTGCGCAAGTCCCCCTGCGGCCGGCGGGGTTCCGCGAGCCGGAACGTGATCTTGCCAGCGGGTGGAGGGACGAGAGAGGGTCCTGACAAGCGGTGTGTGCCGAGTTACGGAGGAACCATGGTTCAGGTCGTGTTGGCGTCCATTCCCATGCCGGGACACTTGATTCCGCTGCTTCCCATCGGCCGGTACCTCGCCGATAAGGGTTACGGCGTCACAGTTCTGACGTCGCCGGCTCTGGAACACTTGGCGCAAGACATCGTGACAACGCCGGGTTGCCGGTTGCATCCCTTGCGCGGCAAGGCCGCGTTCGACGGGAACCGTGTCCTGGCGGAGTTTCCGGCGATGAAGGACACGCCATCCGGGCACCGGCAGGTCGTGGTCGCTCCCCACGAGATGTTCATTCCGCCGATCCCCGAGCAGTTCGCCGCCGTTCAGGAGATCCTTCGGACTGGGAATCCGGCCGAGACCGTCGTTGTCCACGAGTCGTTCTTCCACGGCACGTGGCCCTTGCTGCTCGGAGCTCCGGGGCTGCGACCGGCCGGGACGATCGGCATCGGCGTCTCCGTACTGACACTGGAAGACCCGTGCCTCGCGCCCTTCGGTTTCGGTGTCGCTCCCGACTCGTCGCCGGCCGGGATCGAGCGTGCGGGGCGGCTCCGCGTCCAGTTGCGTCAGGAATTCGAGCCGGTACAGAGCCGTCTGGACCACGTTCTAGCCGGCCTCGGCACGGTCAAGCCGGCCCCGTACTACTGGGATGGCTTCTCAATGCTGTGCGACACTTTCTTCCAGCTGTCGCCGCCGAGTCTCGAGTACGACCGGTCGCAGTTGCCGGAACACATCGAGCTGATCGGTCGCCCGGAGCCGACTCCCACGGCGACCTTCGAGCCGCCGGTGTGGTGGCAGGACGTCTTGACGGCCGAGCGTGTTGTCTTCGTCACGCAAGGTACGTTGAACAACGTGAACCACGCGGCTCTCATCGGACCGACGCTGGATTCGCTCGCCGGCTCCGACGTCCTCGTGGTGGCGACTTTCGGCGGCCTGCCGGTACCGCGCGATCTCCGGGTGCCCGCCAACGCGCGGGTCATCTCGTACCTACCGTACGAGATGATCTTCCCGTACACCTCCGTTTTCGTCACCAACGGCGGTTTTGGCGGCGTTCAGGCCGCCTTGATGGCGGGGATCCCGATGGTCGTCGCGGGTGACACCGAAGACAAGCCGGAGGTCGCGATGCGCGTCGAGTACTCGGGAGCAGGGATCAACCTCCGCACGGGGCTCCCCACCGGCTCGAGTGTGCGCGACGCGGTCGAACGGGTGCTGCGAGAGCCGGCTTATCGGTCCAGGGCGGAGGAAATCCAACGTGAATACCAGGCCAACGACACCCTGGCCCGGATCACGCACGAGGTCGACCGCATGCTCGCCGCAGCGTCAACGTGATCGCCTCTCGCGAGGCGTCTTTCGGCCGTGCCGAGGTGCTCCGGAACACGCGCTCAAAGAGCCAGGTGCAAGTCTTGGGTACGCTGATGAGCCGCACGCCGGCGGCCCAGTGATCCGTACACGTCGGCGAATCAACCCGCCGATGGTGGTTTCCGTCAACGGCTCCTACTTACCCCGCGGGAAACCCACCGGCCTTGCGGGTGACTACGAGCGAACGGCTGGTGTCATGTCCAACGCTTTCCAGTCGCCCGCCGAAACGACCGTCATCGGTTCGTTCCGTGGGCTGCCTTCGACCGACGAGCCTGTCCGAGCTGATATACCGCTGCGAATCTGCCGCCCCACGAAGTCTCTTTCGAGTCGCGTCCGTTCCGGGCAACCTCGCCGACGTCAAGCGGCGCGCAGCGACACCGCCGCTTCAGGGTGGATTGCCCACTTATGCTGCCAGGATTCCCAAAGGGGCATGTTCACTCCACGAATATGCTCTCAGCACCACGCCGAACGTACAGTTCCCGCAAAGTGAACCGAACCCGATTCGGCATGGCGTCGACCGAATACGACGTACTGCCGCGACCGAAGGCGTCATCATGCCGAATGCTTCACACAGATCGATGCCAGGCGAATCACGTCGAAATCCGGTCTACCGGCTACCGGGCACCAGCGGCGAAGTGTCCGCGAACCCCCCTGACGACAAAGTTCGCGAGCGCGCGGCCCGGGCGGTCCGGAGGCTGGCAAGGGATGCGAACGAACAGGCGAACCTGCTGGCGATGCTCGGACTGGACACGATTGAAAGTGCGGCGAAGGCCAGGAGCGCCCATATCCCGCACCTGTAGGCACATCCCGCAAACCTCCTGATCCCGTCGGCCGTGAACGCTGCCGCAGGAAACTGATGCGCGCGTGGTGCAGCTGCCGAACCGGCGCAGCTTGCTGCGGGTGCCGACAGGTTCTCCCGGCGAGGCGGCCGGCAGCGAGATGCCTGCGGAGCCGCCGAGTGGAAGCGAGAATACTCGAGGTGCCCGCTGACTCCCGGAAACAGCTGACCTGGCTACGACAAATCATCGATCTTCGGCCCCCGCAGGAGCACATGAGGTAACCGAATACGAACTCCCTAGCCTGTCTCTCGCCCGATACCGACACGGACTCCCTTGTGGACCCTCACCTAGGACCACGAGGCAGGGGCGTGGCCGGCCAGCCCTTGTGGCCGGTCATGCCTTTGCACTGCCTTCCCTGGGGTTCTCCCGGAAGGCGGGGCGGGTTTCAGTGGATGTCGTGGCGGCCGATGTGGTTGCGTAGCCACAGGTCGAGGTTGAGGGCGAAGTCGATGCCCGCGCGGGTGGCATGGTCGGCGGCAGGGCGGTCCAGGCGGTCCCGGAGTCGTTGCGGCGCGAGAAAACTCCACACCGGCGCGGTTGGGGTGGCCAGCAGATCGTGTGCCTGTTCGCTGATGGCGTGGTGGTAGGCGGGGTCGTGGGTCACCGGATACGGCGCCTTGGCCCGGGCGGTGACGCTGGCGGGCAGCAGCGGCGCTACCGCCGCGCGCAGCAGTGATTTCTCCCGGCCGTCGACGGTGTGAAGCGCCCAGGGGATGTTGAAGGCGTACTCGACGAGTCGGTGGTCGCAGAACGGCACACGTACTTCCAGTCCTACCGCCATGCTGAGCCGATCCTTGCGGTCCAGCAGGTGGGGTAGCCAGCGGGTCAGGTGCAGGTGGAACACCTCGCGCATGCGGCGCTGGAGTCCGGTCTCGCCATCGAGGCGCGGGACGCCGGCGAGAGAGTCACGGTACTGCGCCTCGCGGTGTGCCGCGATGTTGAGTTCGGCGCTGGCCTCGGGGCGCAGAAGGGCCTGATACGTGCCGCTGTGGCCGGTGAAGTACCGCCACGGGTAGGTCTGGGCACCGATGCGTTCGGGGTCGTGGAACCACGCGTAGCCGCCGAAGACCTCATCGGCGCTCTCGCCGGAGATGGTCACGGTGGTGTGCTCCCGGACAGCACGGAACAACAGATACAGCGAGGTGTCCATGTCCCCGAGCGCGGGTGCGTCCTTGGCCGCGACCACTGCCTGCCGGTGCCGGGGGTCGGCCAACTCGGCCGTGTCGAGCACGATGTCGCGGTGGTCCAGGCCGCAGTGCTCGGCGACGGCGCGCACGAACGGGGTATCCGGGGTGGCGCGCAGGCTGTTCCCGACGAAGTGGTCGGTGTTGCCCGCGAAGTCGACGGAGAAGGTGCGTAACGGAGTCGGGCTGGCTTGCTGACCGAGGGCGACCAGGGCACTGGAATCCAGGCCACCGGAAAGCAGGGCTCCGAGTGGGACGTCGGCTCGGACGTGCCGGGCGGCGATGTCGCTCAGCAGCTCATGTACACGCCCGACGGTGGCGGGCACGTCGTCGTCGTGTGGCCGAGCGGTGAGCTGCCAGTAGTGCCGCTCGCGCAGACCGGCGGCATCGAGGACCACGATGGTCCCGGGCCTGACCTCGTGCACGTCGCGGAACAGGGTCGCGCCGGGCGTGTGCGCGGAGGCGAACAGATCGCGCAGGCCGTCGACGCTGACCGCGGGGGCGATCAGACCGCTGGCGAACAACGACTTCGGTTCGGAAGCGAACAGCAGGCCGCCCGCGTGGCGAACGTAGTGCAGCGGCTTGACACCCAGCCGGTCGCGGACAAGCACCAGCCTGCCGCGGATCTCATCCCAGATCGCGAAGGCGTACATGCCGTTGAGCCGTTCCACCGCGTCGATGCCCCACTCGAGGTAGGCATGCAGCACGACCTCGGTGTCGGTACCGGTCCGGAACTTGTGCCCCCGTTGTTGGAGCTCCTCACGCAGCTCGGGATGGTTGTACACCTCACCGCTGTAGGTCATCGTGACCAGCGGCTCGTGGCGGTCGTTGCTGAAGATCATGGGCTGCTGACCGTGCCCGGGATCCATGACGGCCAGCCGTCGGTGCCCCAGAACAGCATGAGTGCCGGTCCACACGCCCTCGCCGTCCGGCCCCCTGCTCGCCATGGCGTCGGTCATCCGGCGGACCCGTTCTTCCCGGTCCTCCGGCAAGCACCCGAGATCTGCCCAGCCTGCAATGCCGCACATCAGCTTCACAAACCCTTCGAGTGATCTGCCGGGCGTTTGGCGATCATTCTCAGCCATGACGTCCAGGTCGGCGGCGTTCCGGCGACCTTCTTCCAAGACGGCTGCCCGAAAGGCCGGTGATTCGTCCGAACTGGTGGCCCTATTCACCGGTGATCCTCTTGGATCAGCCTGGTAATCAAGAGTGCCGATTCAGATCATTTTCCATGACAAGGTCGCTTGGGGACTGCGCGGACTCGGGAGCGGTCACCGTCACGGCGCCCCGATCCCGTGAGCCAGTGGAGGCGTGATGACCGCGTATGAGCCGATCGCGATCGTGGGTATCGGAGCGCGTTTCCCCGGCGCCAGTGGCGCACAGGAACTGTGGGACCTGGTGTGCGGGGAGATCGACGCGGTCACCGCGGAGCCTCCAGCGGACCGGTGTGATGCCCGCGCGCTTTACGACCCGACACCTCGTAAGGCCGGCCGCGTCGTAAGCCTTGACGGCGGGTTCCTGGACTACACAACAGGTTTCTTGCCCGGTGACTACGCCGTGACCGAACGGGAGAACGCGACGCTCGACCCCCAGCACCGCCTGCTGCTCCAGTGCGCTCGCGACGCACTGGCTGACGCCGCGTTGACCGAGACCGCCGGCCAGGACATCGGGGTCTTCATGGGCCAGAGCACCGGTGAGCACTGGGACCGGTTGCACGGCAACACGACCACCGACATGTACGCCATCGCCACCGCTGCCGCCCGCAGCATGGCCTCCGGCCGTATCAGCTACGCCTGGGACCTGCGCGGCCCGTGCGCCACGGTCGACGCGGCATGCTCCTCGGGCACCCTCGCCGTCCACCTCGCCTGCCAAAGCCTGCGCACCGGCGAGTGCGACATCGCGCTCGCCGGCGGCGTCAGCCTCGTACTGGACACCCACCACACCGTCGGCTACTCGGCCGCGGGCATGCTCTCCCGTTCGGGCCGCTGCCGCTTCGGCCACGAGGACGCCGACGGCTTCGTCCGCAGCGACGGCGCCGGAGTCCTTGTCCTCAAAAGGCTTTCCCGTGCCCAGGCGGACGGCGACACCATCCACGCCCTTATCCTCGGCAGCGCCCAGGCCAGCAAGGGCCGCACCGCCAAAGCGATCATCGCCCCCTCGCTCGAGGGCTACCTCCACGTCATCACTCGCGCGTGCGCCGTCGCCGACGTCAGCCCCGACCGCATCGCCTACGTGGAGGCACACGGCAACGCTGCTCCAGCCGGCGACCGCACGGAACTGCACGCCATCGGCGCCGCCATCGGCGTTCACCGCCCGGCCGACCGGCCGTGCCTGGTCGGCTCCATCAAGACCAACATCGGTCATCCTGAAGCCGCCGGCGGCATCGCCGGACTGATCAAGGCAGCCCTGGCTGTACGGAATCGAACGGTGCCCGCCAGCCTGCACAGCGATCAACCCACCTCCCAGGTCGACTGGACCGGACTCGGCATCGCACCGGTCCCCCGCACGATCGACTGGCCCGACAGCGAATCCGCCATCGCGGGAGTCAGCACCTACGGCCTGTCCGGCACCTTCGTCCACATCCTCGTCGGCCAGCCACCACACCAGTGACAGACGCACGCAACCGTCGGGTGAACATGTAGCACCGTCAGCCCGGCAGTGGACCGGTACGCGAGCGAGCGAGGCAGGCTGCCGGAGAAGACAAGGAAGCGACGAGAAATCTCAGGCGCGAAGCGGATGGGAATCGCCCTACTTCAATTCACCCGCGGCGACCCAGCCAACGAACCCGCCACCAACCGCCCCGCCCGCCGACGCGACTCCACCCTGGCAAGAAGCCACCACAGGATCTCGAGCCGTGCTCACGACCACCCATGATCACCATCGTGACCGCGCCCACCACACCAGGCCACCAGCACAGTCACGAACGACAACTGGAGTATCAGGGCGAACGGGCATCACAGTGAAGCGGACCGCCCTTCGTGGACACGCTGAGCGCGGTCGGGTCATCGATCGGCCCACCGCGCCTTTTGGCTTACCCGCATCAGGACGACCATTGTCACTCACCACCCCGAGCACGCTTCAGGTCGGCCCCTTCGGCAACCCGCCACTTTGCCTCCTCACTCGATAATCACTCCGAGATCTCAGCCAGACGCCGGTTAGCAACATTTGGGCACGTTGTCAAGCCTTTCGTCAAAAGCGGTCCTGACGTCGGGCACAAATGCTACAACGTGCAAGGTTTTCCGCTGATTGCCGTGCCGCCACCACTCAGGCGTATCGTCCATCTCGAGAGCACAGGTTCACGCAACCGTCAGTGCCTCTGAAAGACAACCGCTGGGGGGCGACAAGGGCTTCAGGAGGCGTCCTCATGAAGAAGCGCATCTGTGTTTTTTGTGGCTCTTCGGCGAGCAACGCCCCGCGGTATCTGCTTCCCGCGAGAGCTCTCGGCACTCTGCTCGCCGAGCGGGGTTTCGGAGTCGTTTACGGTGGCGCGAGCCACGGCATAATGGGAGCGGTGGCCGACGCGGCTCTGGCCGCAGGCGGCGAGGTCATAGGCGTGATAGCCAGGAATGTCGTCCGCGACGAGGCCACGCATCACGGCATCACCCAGCTTCAGGTGGTCGACGATATGCATGCGCGCAAGACCAGGATGGTTCAGCTTTCCCAAGGATTCATCGCTCTTCCCGGCGGGACCGGAACTTTGGAGGATCTCTTCGAGGTTTGGACCTGGGCACATCTGGGCATGCACACCAAACCTATCGGCCTCCTGGACACGAATGGCTACTACCGGCTACTTCTGCAGTTCACCGACCACATGGTGACCGAGGGATTCCTGCATCAGCACAGCCGGGAAACGATGCATGTCGATGCCGAACCGGCAGCCCTGCTGGACAAGGTCCTTGCGAACCTCGGACCACAGACCCACCGTGAGTCACCTGGGGCCCGCTCTGCGAAACCCCAGATCGCAGTCCCAGCGCAGCGATAGAACCGACAGCGCGCGATACCTTATGCCATCGAGGACACTCTGGCATATCTTAGCTCGATCGCCATGCCCGGCAAGAGCGGTCGCGTCGAGACTGCCGGTTATCCGACCAGATTTTCGCATTACAGGAATAATGCAGATCGGAAATACCCATGAAAGCACGACCAGCAGACTTTTCCGACCAGATCGCCATTATCGGAATGGGCTGTCGATTCCCGGGTGGGATCAACAGCCCTGATGCGCTTTGGGCGCATTTGAAGGACGCCCGCTCCGCCGTCTCTGATCTGCCTGAGGGCCGCTGGGACGCCTATCCCACGCCCAGTGAGGCCGCCTCCGGCGCGGTACGTCGGATGATTCAGCGGGCCTCCTACCTCGACGATACCGCGGGATTCGACGCGGGCTTTTTCGGAATCACCCCGAGAGAAGCCGAGCAGATGGATCCACAGCAGCGAATCGTGCTCGAAGTGGCTTGGGAAAGTCTGGAACACGCCGGTATCCCGCCACGGTCCCTGGCGGGTAGTGTCACCGCGGTCGTGATGGGAGTCGGTGGTAACGAATACGGCCAGCTGCTGTTGTCCGATGCCTCCCGCATCGGGCCGTACAGCAGCATCGGAGGCGCCTATTGCGCGGTGGCCAACCGCGTTTCCTACGCGCTGGACCTGCTCGGACCGAGTTTCGCGGTGGACAGCGCTTGTTCTTCTTCGCTGGTCGCAGTGCACGCGGCGAGCCAGGCCCTGCGATCCGGGGAGGCGGACCTGGCGTTGGCCGGCGGAGTGAACCTCATTCCCGCGCCGGGGCAGTCGATGTCCCTGGCCGCCTCTGGAGCGATGGCTCCCGACGGAAGGAGCAAGCCCTTCTCCGCCCAGGCCGACGGGTACGGGCGTGGTGAAGGCGCCGGGGTGCTGGTGCTGAAGCGGAAGTCCGACGCACTCCGTGACGGTGACCGGATCCTGGCCACCATCGTGGCCTCGGCGGTGGCTCAAGACGGGCGCACCAGCGGAATCATGGCCCCGAACGGTACCGCGCAAGCCGCGCTGCTGCGGGGACTCTATGAGAAAGCCGGTGTGGACCCTGCGAGTGTGCACTACGTCGAGGCACACGGAACGGGTACCTCGGTCGGCGATCCGATCGAGGCCGGAGCCATCGCGTCGGTCCTCGGAACCGGCCGGACCGACGGCGAGGTCCTGATCGGCTCGATCAAGGGCAACATCGGGCATTTGGAGGCAGGTGCCGGTATCGCGGGCGTGATGAAGACGGTTCTCGCGATGACGCATGAACTGCTTCCGCCCACTGTCGGCCCCGACGGTCCGGCTGGGGTATTGCCCGACATCATCACCATGCCTGGCGTCCGAGTGGTCGACGCGCCCACGCCCTGGCCCCGGGGTGACAGTTTGCGGCGCGCAGGAGTGTCCAGCTTCGGATACGGCGGAACGATCGCCCACGTGTGCCTGGAAGAACCGACCGTGTCTCCGCTTCCTCCGCACGCGGCGGGAAAGCCGTCGACTCAGGTGCTGGTGTTGTCGGCCGCTTCCGCGCCCGCGCTACGGGATGCCGCTGGACGGCTGGCGGACGCGGTGCGCACCGGTGACGACCGGCCCGACCTCGGCTCCGCGGCGCACACGCTCGCGGTGCGCCGCTCGCACTTGCCGCACCGCCTCGCCGTAGTGGCCGAGAACTGGGATCAGGCGGTGGATCGGCTCGACGCGGTCTCCGCGGGGAAGGCTGACGACGGTATCGTCGTCAGCCGGGCGAACGAGCCGGGACCTGGCCCGGTGTGGGTGTTCTCCGGACATGGCTCGCACTGGGCGGGAATGGGACGGGAACTCCTCCGGGACAGCGCCGAGTTCGCACAGTCCTGCCAACGGCTGGACCCCGTTTTCCGGCAGGAAGCCGGATTTTCCCTGCTGGAGGAAATCCGGCACGGCGAGTTCACCGAGGTCGACCGCATCCAGGCAGCGCTGATCGGCATCCAGTTGGGGCTGGCCAGGATGTGGCGGGCGCGCGGTGTACGGCCTGCTGCCGTGATCGGCCATTCCGTGGGAGAGATTTCCGCCGCCGCGGTGGCCGGGGTGTGGAGCGAGGAGGACGCGGTCCGATTCGCCTGCCGCCGGGCGTCTCTGCTGCGTTCGGTAGCCGGGGCCGGAGCCATGGTGATGGTGGCTCTGCCCTTCCCCGAACTCAACGATCAGTTGGCCGGACGCACCGACGTGACCGCGGCGATCCATCCGTCCCCGGACTGGTCCGTCGCCTCCGGCGACCCCGCCGCGATCGACGAGCTGGTCCGCGATTGGCAGGACCGAAAACTGACGGTGCGGAGAATCGACTCCGACGTGGCCTTCCACAGTGCGCAGATGGAGCCGCTGCTGGCCGATCTGTGCGCGGCTGCCGCACCACTGGGCATCAACGAACCGACCCTGCCCCTCTACAGCACGGCCCTGCGGGACCCCAGAAGCGACTCGCCCCGCGACCCCCTGTACTGGCGGGCAAATCTGCGCGAACCAGTGCGCTTCGGACCGGCGATTCAGGCCGCGCTCGAAGACGGATACCGCACCTTCATCGAAGTCTCGACGCATCCGGTGGTGACACATTCGATCATGGAGACGGCGGCGCAGTTCGACTCCGAACCGGTGCTGGTAGTCCACACTTTGCGTCGTCGCCGCTCGCAACTCCAGGAATTCCTGGCCCAAATCGGGAAACTGCACTGCGGGGGTGCCGCCATCGACTGGGCCGCGGCGCTTCCCGGCCGCCTGGTCGACCTGCCCACACAGCCGTGGCGGCACGAGCGGTTCTGGCTGCCCCCGGCCAAGCCCGAGGACACCGACGCGCACGACCCGGCAGGGCACACGCTACTGGGCCGCCGCGTCGACGTCAGCTCGGTTCCGCCCACAACGGTCTGGACCACTTCGCTGGCTCCCGAGTCTCGCCCGTATCCCACTCCCCACGTCGTTCACGGAGTGGACATCGTGCCGGCGGCAGTCCTCATGGGAACGCTTGGCTCGGCCGCCGGTGGCGGGAACGACGTCGCCAGTGGCTACCACCTGCGTGACATCTCGCTGCGCACGCCGCTTCCGGCGGACCAGCGGCGTGCCGTGCAGATTCTCTCCCACGAGGGACAGTTGACCCTCTCGTCCCGGTTGGCGAACGAGGAAAGCGGCGGGAATTGGATCGTCCACACCACTGCCCACGTCGCCGAGCCCGCCGGCGCCGGTGCTCCGAATCCGTACCGCGAACCTCTCGCCGGGTCGCAGTCATTCTCCGAGGACGAACTCCTCGGCCTTCTCGCGCCGCTGGGAGTCACCGGGGTCGCCTTTCCCTGGGAGGTGCGGGCTCTCCACCACGACGCTGCCGAAGTCGACGCGCACGTCCTCGCCCCCGACGCCGAGACCTGGGCACCGCTCTTCGACGCCGCGACCACACTGGCCGCCCTGCCGATGGCCAGGCAGGGGGTTCGCCGGATGCCCACTTTCATCGAGAGCGTACGTGTCCGCGGCCCCATTCCCCGGGACGTGCAGGTACACGCCAGGCTGCGGAGTGGTACGTACGACGTCGTCGATGTCGATGTGATCAGCCGGGACGGTGCGTCGACGGCTCAGGTGCGCGGGCTGCGTTTCGGCATCCTGGACGCTTCCGATGAGCTACTCTCCGACCCTCGGAGGCTGATGCACCGGCTGGACTGGCAGCCGATGGCCGAGCTTGCCGGCACCGGCCGGGCACCGGTCATCGCCCTGGTCGCGCCTGGGCCCTCCCCGCTGGTCGATCGTATCGCGCAGCGCGCGGCGGCCGAGGACATCACCTGCATCACAACAGACCGTCTCGACGCGCTCACTGGTGCTGATCACGTGCTCGTGATCCCCGGAGACACGGAGGCTCCAGTGCGGCAGACCGAGCTGAACCTCGGCTTGCTGGCCCGTACGGCGCAGGCCCTGTTGTCCGGGGGCGAGAGCACTGCTCGGTTGTGGGCGGTCACCGCCGGTGCCCGCGAGTGTCGGGACGATCGCGCCTTGTCACAACGGCCGCTATGGGGGGCCGGGCGGGTCATCGCCTCGGAGCACCCGGATCTGTGGGGTGGAACCGTCGATCTCGGTGTGGAAGGCACCGACGAAGCGATCGGGCGACTCCTGCGGCTGCTGCACCATCCTCCCGCGGAGGATTGGGTCGCCCTCGACGGGCCGGCTCCGCAAGCCGCCCGCATGGTTCCTGTTTCCGGCACCGCTCCGGCCCCGCTGCGGTGCGCGCCGGATGCCACCTACGTGGTGACCGGTGGGCTTGGAGCACTCGGGCTGGAAGCCGCGCGCTACCTGGTCGCACACGGTGCTCGCAGGCTTGTGCTCATCGGGCGTCGAGGGCTACCCGAGCGCAGTCTCTGGACAGAGCAGACGGATCCGACGATCCGCCACGCGATCGACGTCATCACGTCCTTGGAGCAGCTCGGTGTCACTGTTCAGCCTTACTCCTTGGACATCACCGATCCCGACGCCGCACGGATTTTGACGCGAGCAGATGTACTGGGGCTCCCTCCTGTGCGTGGCATCGTGCACGCCGCAGGTGTGTTCAGCGGCAGCGTCATCGACGAACTCGACGAAGCCTCCATACACACCAACCTTCATGCCAAAGCCGCGGGCGCCTATGTGCTCCACGAGCTGTTCCCGCCGGGAACCCTGGATTTCTTGGTGTTCTTCTCATCCACCGCGCCTCTGGTGGTGCTTCCCGGTTGTACCGCGTACGCCGGCGCCAACTGTTTCCTCGATGCCCTCGCCCAGTATCGGCGTACCCAGGCATCGGACACCAAAGCGCTTGCTTGGACGGCTTGGCGCAACACGGGAATGGGCGCTTCCTTCGGCGCCCTGGAGCAGGACGCCATGGATTCCCAAGGCTTCGGCGACATCACAGTCGTAGAAGCGCTGCGTGCCTGGGAATACGCGGACGCCATGGATGCCGCCCAAGCGATCATCGTTCGCCCGACCCAGCTTCCAGATGTGCCGCGGCGCCCGATCTTCGAGCACGTCAAGAGCCCCAAGTCAGTCGAGCTCAAGGATGATTCCTCGGCCGGTGCCGCACTGCGTTCAGCGGATCCGGAGACACTCGCGGTCACGATCGCGGAAGAGATCAACCGTCACATCGCCGAGGAGACGGGGCTTCCGGGCGAACGGATCGAGGACAACGTGCCTTTCGCCGACCTGGGTCTGGACTCGGTGATGGCCATCGCCATCCGCAGCCGGCTGCAACGCTCCATAGAACTGGATCTGCCGATCACTGTTCTGTGGACCAATCCGACGCCTGCCGCGCTGGCTCGTCACTTGACCGAACGGCTGGTCGCGAAGCGGGCCACGTCAGGTGCGGCGGACAGGGCGCCGTCCCTGCGGACATAGCGAATCAGGCCGGAGAAGGGAGACCGCACCGACGCAGAGGGCAGGCGATCGATCGACGATGAGGTTTGTCGCAGCGAGTTCTCATGCTCCTCGTCATGTCCGATCGATCGCTGCGCCCGTCGCGTTTTTCCCGACAACCGACCGCGCCCGATCCGCAGCTCGCGAGGTTCACACACTCCAGCCTCCTCGATCCCCTTGCATGACATGGACCCACTCGGGTCGTTCGCTCGGGCCGGGCCCGGTCTTGTCTCGAAACGCGCGCGCAGATCGTCGACCTCGTCCGTCAGTTTCATGCGATGCTCTTCCCTTTCACCCGGCCGAACACACCGTATTCATGGAGGACGAGGCACCGCCGCAACTGATCGACAGTGCGATAACCTGTTTCACTCTGCGCCGCTGTCGACGACCCGTCTCTCCACGGATGCGCCCCCGAGTGTTTTCAGCCATCAGCAGTGTCTTTTGTGGACGCTCGGGTCGCGGCCGACTCCATCGGATCGGTACAGAAGGTCGGTCACGACACCGCGGTCCGCCAGTGTCACCCGCAGCGACGACTCGACGCGGGGCGTCCGCGCACACCCCACGTCCGGCCGTCCACTTCTGCGGGAAAACCGGGCAACTTTCTCCCTGGGCGCGTTGACCGCTGTTCAGGCGGTGAGAGAAGTTGCAGCCTGAAGCCGCCAACCTCACAGAGCAAGACGGAGACCGATGAAGACCACCGAACGAGCGCTGACGATCAGCGAGACGGCTTGCATCCTCGCGGGGTTCGGCCCGGTAGTGGTCCGCACGGCCTTCACCGGCCGATTCGACCTTGAGCTGCTCGAGACCGCGTGGCAGCTACTCGGTCGCGAATACCCTCTGTTGCGCTGCCGAATACTCGGAAGCGAGGAGGGATTCCTGCTGAGCTTGCGAGACAGCATGCCGAAGGTAGCAGCCGGTGTGGACACTTTCGACGAAGACATCTCCCAACGGATCGGAGACGGTGCGGTCAGCCGATTGTCACTGTACGAGACGGCCCGCACAGCGGTACTGACGCTCGCCGTCGATCATGCCTTTTCCGACGGACGCCTGGTGCAAATACTGGTACGCGTTCTGCTCCGCATCTACACCACCTTGTTCCGCGGCGAGGCCCCGCCCTCGAAGCCGCGACCGGTTTTCGAGCCGGGGTTGGAAGAACTCTTCTCCGGGCACTACACCCCGGGCTGGCCCGACCCACCCAAGGTGCCAGGAGAGCCGCTGGCCCTTTCGCGCGGTTCCGATGGACCGTCGCCCGGCTTCGGCGTGCACCACCTCGAACTCGAGCTCGAGCCAACGGCCGAGCTCGTCACCTTCGCCCGCGCTAACCGGATGTCGGTCACAGACTTGCTGTCCGGAGCGGTTTCGAGATCGGTAAGGACGCGGTTCCCCGAAACCGACGGCCCGCAACCGGTCACCTTGTGCCTCCCCGTGGATCTCCGCCAACGGCTTGATCCACCGATCGATTCAGACGCCCAGCTGTGTGGAGCCCTTCAGTGCACGGTCACCGTCCCGGTCGCTGCCGGCGACGAACCGCTCGAGATCGGCCATCGGGTAGCCGCGGAGCTGCGTACGGCTCTCGAACGGGACGAACCGCAACGCACCTTGCTGGCCCAGTGCCTCGCGCCGACGCCCCCGCCGCCCATGACCTTCATGGTGTCGAACATCGGTGTCGTGGAGGATCCCGTGTTGCCCGAAGGCCTGCGTGTCACCGGTAGCCGTTTCGCCGCGACGCTGCACGGTCCGGTACCCGCGATGTTCGTGGCGACGGTGGGCGGACGGCTCACACTTGACGCGGTCTACGACCTCGCTTACCACAAACCCGAAGAGATGGGTCAGGTCATGGCCTCGATCGAGTCCGCGCTGCGTTCGCGGGTGAACCACTGATCCGGTGGCGGCGCACATGCCGCCGCCACCGGATCG
This sequence comes from Amycolatopsis coloradensis, assembly GCF_037997115.1. NCBI lineage: Bacteria > Bacillati > Actinomycetota > Actinomycetes > Pseudonocardiales > Pseudonocardiaceae > Amycolatopsis > Amycolatopsis coloradensis. The sequence goes on along the minus strand of NZ_CP150484.1, from coordinate 3,952,910 downwards.
TGCCCGAAAGACGTTTCGGCCCCGATCATAGGGCAGGTTCTCCCCCCGGATCGTTGACCGGGGCTTTGACCACTGTGAAGGTCAGCCGAGATGTCGTGACCCTGCGTCACCCAACCGGCACAGAGGGAGGTCACACCTAATGCGGGACTCGACGGTTCTGGTCACCGGCGGCGGTAAGGGACTGGGCCGTGCGTTCACTGAAGCGCTGGGGCAGGCGGGCGCCCGGGTCTTCATCACCGGGCGGGACGCCTCGGCGCTGGAAGAAACCGCCGAAAAACTGAACGGGGACGGAATCCTCGTCGAGGCCATGTGCGCCGACGTCGTGGACGGTGACGCCATGAAGGATGTCGTAGCGCGGATCATGAAGGTCAGCGGCCGGCTCGACGTGCTCGTCAACAACGCCGTCGATCCCGGCCCGGTCGGGCCCACCGCCGATATCGACTTCGGCGCGTGGTGGCGCACCCAGGAGGTCAACGTGGCCGGTCCCCTGATCAGCGCACAGGCCGCCCTGGCAGTGATGCTCCCGGCAGGCCGCGGCCGGATCATCAATCTCGTCAGTCCTGCCGGGATCAAACGCTGGCCCTACGCCACCGCCTACTCGGTGTCCAAGGCGGCACTGCTCAAGCTTTCCGAGAATCTGGCAACCGAATTGCGATCCACGGGTGTCACCGTGTTCAGCTACAACCCCGGAATCGTCGACGCCGGGCTCACTCGCGCAGGCATGCGGTTCGCCGGCAACACCGACGACCCTTGGCTGGAGAGGATCGGCCGCTGGGCGATCGACGCCCGTGACTCGGGTGCCTTCGTCCCGCTCGATACCGCCGTCGCTTGTTTGGTGCGCTTGGCGAGAGGGGACGCCGACGTCCTTACCGGGCAAGTCATCTGCGCTGAGGACGACCTCGACGCGCGCATTTCTGATCGAGAGGGTTGGTCACGTTGAAAGAGTCACGCCGCCTCGGCGAAAGCGACCTGATCGTTTCTCCTTTCGGCTTGGGCACTTCGACCTGGGGTACGACGACCGATTACGAGGCCGCAGCGAGTCAATTGGCCGCCTATCTCGACGCAGGTGGCAACTTGCTGGACACCGCCGATGTCTACGGCGCCGGCCAAGCCGAGCGAATCATCGGGCAGTTGCTCGGTAAAGGCATGCCACGAGAATCCCTTGTCCTGGCGACCAAGTCCGCGGCGGTCATAGTCGACGGAAAGCCCACCGCGGACGCCTCGTTCGGCTACCTCTTGAACGCACTCGATGCTTCACTGGTCCGGCTCGGCACCGATCACGTCGACCTGTGGCAGTTACACGCGTGGGACAGGAACGTCCCCATCGACGAGAGCCTCAAAGCCATCGAAACCGCCATCGCCGTAGGCAAGGTGCGCCATGCCGGTGTGTGCAATTACTCGGGTTGGCAAACCGCGGTCGCCGCCGTCCGGCAGGCAGGCGATAACAGCCGCCCGCTGGCCAGCGTGCAGGTCGAGTACTCCCTGCTCGAGCGAGGCATCGAGCGCGAAGTAGTGCCTGCCGCGATGAACCTGGGCCTCGGCATCCTGCCGTGGGCGCCTTTGGGCAGGGGTGTGCTGAGCGGGAAGTACCGGCACGGCGTACCGGAGAAGCGGGCGGAGAACCGGTTCTTCAAGTGGTATGTCGGCAGGCATCTCAACGACCGCGCCGCCGGGATCGTCGAGGTCGTGGCGTCCGTCGCCGACGAGCTGGGAACTACGCCGGTCGCGGTGTCCCTGGCATGGCTTCGTGACCGTCCGGGCGTGGTCGCCCCGCTGATCGGCGCGAGGACCGTCGAGCAGCTCGACGAATCTTTGGCAGGCACGGATCTTTGTCTGCCCGAGGAGCACCGGCGCAGGCTCGACGAGGTGTCCGCACCTCGTCGCGGCTATCCGGAAGTAAGTATCTGAGCTGCCGTCAGGAGGCTGTCATGGCGGAGAAACCACCGAAATACCTCGCGACATCCCAGTACACGGCCTGCCCCTACGCGGTGTTCGACGGATTGCGGGCCACAGCGCCCGCCGTACCCGTCCAGGTCAACGGCTTCAGGATGTGGGCGGTCACCCAGTACGACGAAGTCCGCAGGATCCTTGCCGATGCCGGCGCGGCCAAGGACATCGTGCAGCACCGGAAAAGGGTCGTTCCACAATCGATTCTCCGCCCTGATCACAGCGCCAAGCTCGCGCACAGGTCGCGACGCAGTCTGCTCGATCGCGACGGCCCCGACCATCGCCGGCTCCGGGCGCAGTTGAGCGGCGAGTTCAGCACGACGCGTGTGATGCGGTTGAAGCCGGCCATCGAACGCACCGCCACCGCACTGCTGGACCGACTCCCCATCGGCGAGCCGGTCGACCTGGTCAAGGCCTATGCGCGGCCTTTGGTCACCACTGTGCTCGCCGACTTTCTCGGCATTCCCGACCACGAACGAAATGGATTCCCCGACTGGCAGATGTCGATGCTGACAGGCAACAGCGTCGCCGAGGCGGAAGACGGCGCTCATCGCCTGCACGAACTCGCCCTGCGCATGATCGACGAGAAGAAACGCGAGCCGGGAGACGACCTCTTCACCAGGCTGCTGCGGGTCCACGAAGCGGACGGTGGAATGGACGCCGACGAACTCGCCTCAACCTACGTGGTGTTGCTCATCGGTGGCTCGGAGCCGGCGAGCAGCATCGGGACCGGACTCGCCTTGCTGCTCGACCGGCCGGACGCGGTGAGCAGGTTGCTCGCCACCCCGGATCTGTTCGACGCGGCGGTCGAAGAGATCGTGCGCTACGAGTCACCGTTCAAACTTCTACCCCCTCGGTTCTACGAAAAGCCTGTCGACGTGAACGGTGTGACGATCCCGGCCGGTGAGATGATCGTGGTCTCACCCGGTGCGGCGAATCGTGACCCGGCCCGGTTCCCTGACCCGGATGTCTTCGACATCGAACGTGAGACGCGCGGGCATTTGGGCTTCGGCCACGGCGCGCATCGCTGCCTCGGCGCGGCCCTCGGCAGGCTGGAAACCGAAATCGCGCTGCGGGAACTGATCACCAGATTCCCGCGAACCCGGCTCGCGGTGGCATCCGAAGACCTGGTTTGGCGTCCCGGCTCGTTCATGCGCCGCCTCGATGGCTTACCGGCGATTCTCGGCTGATTTCCGTTGCCGCCGGGCAGGCCGACCTAAGCTGAGGAGATACCGGCATCTCGGGGAGATCGACGAAGGCGCCGCCTTGCTTGCCTTACCCTTCAATTGCCGTCATCACACTCAGGTCCGACGCGGCGGCAATGTCTCGCCGGCCAGCGCTCGCCGGCCAGGGAGCCCAAGTTTGCGGTACACGTTGGAAAGATGGAATTCGACGGTGCGCATGGTGAGCACCAAACGGTTCGCTATCTGCTTGTTGCTGTAGCCATCTCTTGCCAATTCGGCGATCCGCAGCTCTTGCGCAGTCAACGAAGGACGCGACGTCGGCCGAGTGGTGAGTTCTCGCAGCAACTTGTCGATCTTCTCGGTCAAGGTCGCGTCGCCGATCCGCAGGGCCGCTTCCCTGGCTCGACGAAGCTGAGCTTTCCCTTCGCGTAGCTGCCCGGACGCCAGAAACCTCTTGCCTTGTTCGTGGCAGAGAGTGGCGATCCCGACCGGTGACCGGGCAAGCTCCATGAGATCGATGGCGTCCCTCAGCCGGTCGGACGGTCGTTCGGAATCCTCGATCGTCTCGAGGACGTACAGCCCCCAGGCCACGTCGGCATACGACCGCCACGCCATCGCGGCCTCGTACGCCTGCGTCGCCGCGGCGGCGGCGACATCGGACTGTCCCGCGGCGGCCGCGGCCAGTGCCAGCAAACCGTCACGGCGCGCGATCGGCGAAGAGGCCACGGCCTCCCTGGCGGGGACTCGCGAAGATTCAAGTAGATCCTCGAAGGCCTTGTCGACCCTGCCCGCGATCAGATGAAGCCCGCCACGTACCACCAGCACCAGCGAGCGGATGGGCTCCCATTGCCGCAGAAGTCGATCGAAATCGTGCTCGCGAAGGACCCGGTCGCCCAGTTTGACCTCGTTGACCGCGACAAGCGCTTCGACATAGAGAGGGGCCGCCAGATCGCTCAGGCACGCGGGCGACGCCGTGTCCGCGAGCCGGGCCAGGGTGTCCAGCGAGCCCACCAGGTCCCCGGCGTGCTTCGCGTGCTCTGCCCGCATCAGGGCGACGTGATCGGGGAATCCGCCGTGACGGTCGTGCTCGAGCCGCCAAAGATGTGCGTCCACACTCTCGAGAGCACCGGTCCGCAGCAGAATCATCATTCCATGCCACAGACAGCGCGGATCTCGCAGACAGGCCGGGTCGGTGAACACGAGTTCGGCCTGCGCCGTGACCGACAGCCGGTCGGCCCCCATCGAAAGCAACGCCAGCGCGGGACTCGCTTTGCAGCCCACGTGCGACTCTGGCCACTGAGGGCCGATGAACTCCGGGTCCGGCACCACCCGGGTCTCCCCGAACGCCCTTTCATCCAGCTTCAACTGGCGCCTCCCTGCCCTCGGCGGCCACGCTGCGCGAACCGCGCGTTCTCGGCCGGCCACTCCGCCGGTCGTCGATGTCACGTCACGCCACGGAGAGTACCGGAAAGGTGGCTGTTCGAGATCGGGCCGCAGCCGTTGCGATCATGACCCGCGACACAGCCTCGGCGTCCGGGGTCTCGTTGTCAAGACAGCGTCGAGACAGCTCCGCTGCTCGAACCGGCGCGGACGTCACCGCGTCCGGGCGAGGCCACCACCAGCGGTGATCCACCTCGAGCCCGGCCTGGCGAGGCCGCCGCCGGCCGGATGCCGTCGCTCGGCCGCGGCTGCCCGCCCGTCATCGCCTGCCGGTCATGGCGTCGTCGGTCTCGGTGAGCTCGATCTCGGCCGGTGAGCGGATGTGCTGGACGAGCAGCGGCGCTTCGGAGCCGATCTTGGCAAGGAAGGTGCCCCTGCCGAGCCCCATGATGGTGTCCTCGGTGCCTGCCGGCAGGTCGTACAGGTCGACGCAAGCGAGGGCGTCACTGCGCAACGACTGTCCGAAGATGAACACCGTCTCGGCTTCCTGCAGCAACGAGCGGGCGGCGGAGTCCGCGGGCAGATCCGACACATGGTGGAACCCCGCCATCGTCGCCAGCCCCAGCCCGCGCGCGAGCTTGGTGTTGCGCTGGAACACCTTGCCGAGCGCGCCCTCCGCGACGTGCCAGCCCTCTTCGACGATGTTCACCGTCTGCGTCAGCTGCCGCGAACGTCGCGCGAGCATGTTCGTCTGCCAGGTGTTGATCACCGTCATCACGATCCGCAGGGCGGGCCCCTCCACCGGCAGGGCGGAGATGTCGAAGTGGACCAGGCCGCTGGGATGGTCTAGCTGGACGTCGGGAGAGGTCTCACCGTCCACCAGACCGGCCAGGTCCTCCTCGATCATGCGTTCCAGTGCGAAGGCCGGGTCGAAACCCCATTCACGCAGCTCGGACACGGGGATCCCGATGTCCTTCGCCGCCGCCGCGGCGGGTCTGATCAAATGATGGACGACATCGCCGAGCACCGGGACGCGGTTGCGCTCCCGCGCGTCACCGGTCGCGGCGAACAATGCGATCCGCAGTGCCTTGCCCTCGCGTTCACTCACCTCTCTGCCGAGTGCCTCGGTCAAGACGGCACGGAGCAGCATCATCTGGCCGGTGGGCCGGCCCGCCTGCTTGCCGCCTTCGCCCGCCTCGCCGAGTGAGATGACCGGGTCGAGCAGGTTCAGCCTGCTTCCGGTGCCGTCCACGGTGAACCGGATCGACGGCGCGCCGACCGCGCGGGCGAGCCGGGTGTACTCCCCTTGCCCCGCTTGGGTCTTCTTGTCGAGCACGACCACACGACGACCGGAGAGCAGCAGCTGACGAAGCGTTCCCCAGGTCTTGAGCAGGGAACTTTTGCCCTTGCCGACGTCGCCGATCACCGCCACGTTGGGCGCCGAGACCAGCTTGTCGTCGTAGGCGATGAAGGGATCGTGGCACACCAGTTGCCCGGAAAGCCTGTCGGTGCCGAGGATCAAGCCACGGTGCGTCGTCGGCGGCGAAGACAGGGCCAGGTTCAGTGCCTCCGCCTGCCGCGTCGTCGACCGTGAGCCGGTCTCGCGGGGCTCGTACCATCCGGCCCGGTCCAGCCAGCGGGTCCGGCGCGGATCGCGACGCTTCCTCCGCCGCGGTTCCGGTTCGGCCACCGGTGATGGGACCTGCTGTTCGCCAGGAGCACCAGGCGATGCCGTCGCCGTCCGTACCGTCATTTCGGCACCGCCATTCCCCGCGCCAACGGATAGGTGGTGATCGCCGCCGCGTCGTGCCACATGTCCTGCCATTCCAGTCTGCCGATCGCGCAGTTGGCCGCGGCGTTGCCGACCCGCGTGGACGCCCTTGCCAGCTCGCCTTCATCGGAGGCGGTGACCGACAAGGACATGGACCAGTCCACACCGTGATGCCCGCTGCCCGGGGAAAGATCGTCGAGTCGTCGCCGCGACGCGGACAGCAGCAGGTCTCCGGTACCGTCGCCGACCTGCCCCTTTTCGGCGGCGTTGTGCCTGCTCGCGCCATCGACGGTCACGTCGCGGACCGCGCGGGCCCTGGCGATCCGCGCCGGGACGAACTCCATCCGCACGCTGAGCGTCCGGATCACCGCCGGGTTGACCTCGACCAGCAGGGGGGCGAGCCAATGAGGGCCGAGCGGCACGGCACCGATGCCGTCCCTGGGCACCACCGCCACCCGGTGCAGCCAGCGGTCGTTGACCGTCATGTGCCCGCGATCGGCCCGGTAGTCCTGCCAGCAGTTGTGCCAGCGGACCCCCTCGTGCTGATCCACCGGAAACGCCGGATCCTGCATCGAACGCAGGACCGCACAGGTGCGTTGCTCGCCCAGCACCCGTGGCCGCACCAGATCCGCGCGGCTCACCAGATCGGCGAGCCTGGCCAGTTCCTCGCGCACCAGTCCGGCCCAGCCCGTCTCGCCCTGTCCGTGCCGCCGCGCCGCGACGGCGAACTCGCCGTTGAGCGGGAATCGGGCCACGAGGTAGTTCCGGTGCTGCTCGGCGGTGTGCGCGGTGAGGTCGATCAGATCCTCATAGGACTTGACGAGTGCCTCGATACCCGGCCGGTCGGAGACCCTCGCCGCGACGAAGGCACGGTGGCGCGCCGGGTCGTGGGGCAGGATCCGGTTGATCTGCTGGAGGCCACGGAGGAAGGAACCGTCCCGGGCCAGCTGGGAGAGCATCACGCCGTACCGGGCCGACGCCACCTCGAATTCCGCGACGGTGCGCAGCCCCTGTGGCTGGCCGTCGACCTCCATCACCACGGACAGGTAAGGGGTTTCACCGGGGTTGGAGTGCCGCAGGATGAACATGTCCTCGTGCGGTGTACCGCCCAGGTCGAGCGGCGCCACCCGGCCGAGCGGAGGCGGCAGGATCGCCTGTTCGCTGCCAGGCTCGGCTACGAACGCGGTGATCCCTTGACGGCGGCGCAGGACGAACCGCCACCGGCGGACCCAACCCGCCGCGATGGACCGCTGCCCGCTCCACGGGTACAGGACGATGACACCGAGGACGAGGACCACGACGCCCACGACGGTGCCCGCGACACCGCCCATCCCCAGCCAAAGCCATCCGGCCAGCAAGCCGGTCACGCCGAGGGCGACAGCGGTGCGACCGTCGACTTTGCCCAGCAGGCCGCGCCCGACGACCTCGCCGCCCAGGATCGAAGTACGCATCAGGCACGTCCCCGGATCGGAGCGGAGATCTTCTCGGTGTGGCTGTCCGCTTCGAGGTGACCTCCCGACGGCACGGGAGGGTCCTGCCGCGGCTGGGCCCGCCCCCGGTCACGCTGTGAACTCCGGCGCTCCCGTTGCCGGTTCTCGTACGCCTGCTCGATGGAACGTGACTCCGCCGGATTCCGATGGGGAAACGGCGCCGCAAGCGCCGGGCCCCGTTCCAGGGAGACGGCGACCGATTCGCGCACCCCGACGGGAGCCGGGGGCCGTGTGCTCGACCGGTCCGCGGCCCCGACGCGGGTCGTCGGGAGCCTGCGCAGGACCATCAAGGGCGCCACACTCGACGCGATGAGGGCGACGGCCAGCAGGCACAGCTGGATCAGCCCCGGCACGCCCGAAGGATCGCCGTCGGCCGCGCCGAAGGCGCCGAACGCGGCGGCGAGCAGCAGAAACAGCAACGGCTTGGCGAAGATCAGGCCAAGCCACAGGGCGGGCACCCGCAGTGCCTTCGGCCGCCACACCGGATGCACCAGCATTCCCCAGCCGATCCCGGCGATGATCCCGGCGACCGGCAAGCCGATCTTCTCCACCGCGAGGACGAGGAAGACGCCGAGCGCGCCGGCCACGATCAGCAGCGAGACGATCAAGCCCACGAACGCGCCACCCGGCAGCTTGTCGGCGGGTATCCCGGCCAGTTTCTCGATCCTGGAGCCGGTCTGGCCGATCGTGGTCGCACCCCAGCCGGTGATCCCCTCGCCCGCGGCGTTCGCGACGTTCGACACCAGAACCCCGATCGCGGGGAAGAACACGATCAGCAGCACCGCCAGCGGAAGGTACTTGAACAGCGACTCCCGCAGGTCGTCCCGCCCGCCGCGCCGCAGGCCATGGAAGACCGCGAAAATGGCGGCGAAGGCCATGACCACCAGTCCGAGACCGGCAGCGGCCGCGTACTGGGTCAGGAAACCGGGTGCGGCGGGATTGACGTTTCCTTGGTCTCCCAGACCGTTCACCACCTGCTTGACGAGATCGAACGCGGAGGCGTGCACCGAATTCACGAGGTCGTCGAGCGGGGTCGAGGGGTCGGGGACGAACTCCGCGAGGTGACCGCCGCCATCGATTCCAGGCATCTCGTGCCTCTCAGAAGACGGACAGAATGGCGCCGAAGATCAGGCCCAGGCTCGCCAGCACGACGAGGCCGATCACCGAACGTTTGAGCGAGGCCGAATGTTCGGCGACCGAGGTGTGATATCCGTGCCGCTTCGCGGACTGCAGTTCCAGTGTCGCGCGGATCGTGCCGAAGGCGATCACGACGAACGCCAGCCCCCAGGCCCCGCCGAGCAGCTTCTTCCAGGTGGCGTTGAAGTCCACCCCGAAGACGTCGAAGTTGGGTACGACGCCGTCGAAGGGATTCGGTGACTGAGTGAGATACTGAAGAATCATTGGTTCGCGGCCTTCCCGTGACGTCGGCTGTCGAGTTGAACCACCTGATGTGGAGCCCTCGGCGGGAGCATCGAGGGGCGGCTTCGCGACGACAATTGCTTCACCGTGTGAGACACAGCGGTCACGAGCGGCTCCCACCGTGCTTCGTCGTCGGCGGGGACGACCCCGCCGGGTAGCTTGACCCGGATCACCCCGGCCGTCCGCGCCCCGAAGGTCTTGGCGATCTTGCGGCCCAGCATCCGGTGCCTGCCGGTCTGGATGCCGACGACGATCGCCGTGCTCACCAGATCGGGGCGACCTTCGGCCTCCAGCCGGTCAAGCATCCACCACGCCGCCCGGGCCGCTTGGAGGTCGTCATGAACCGGGAGCACCAGCTGATCGGTGGTCCAGCTTTGCCGTCGCCAGTCTGTGCCGCGCGGGTCGGCGGGCATGTCCGCGATGACGAGGCCGTCGAGCCGGATCGAGCCGACGCCGTTCCACAGCCGCACTCCGGCATAGCGGGGTTCCAGGCCGGCGTAGAGCTTCCGGGCCACGGTGCTCTTGAACGTCCGCGGCTGGACGTTGGCGACCGTCACGAGCCCGTAGACGCTTTGAGGAGCCGCTGGTGCCGCCTCTTCCGGGGCCTTCTCCTGCTTTTCCCCGCGCCCCTCGGAACGGTCGGCTGTCGCGGCCGGCTCCGGGATCGGGACGTAGGCGACCGGCTTGCTGAGGTCGACGGGTTGTTCGGCTTCGTAGCCCGGCGGGTGCTCAGACATGCTGATCAGCCCCTCCTCCTGGAATGGGTCGGACGACTTCCGCCCGGAAGTCCCCACCGGTGCGCACCGGGGAGACCTTGACGACATCGCCGCTCTGCGGTGCTTCCACCATGTACGGGACGCCGTTGACGACACCGAGGAACATCGCCACGTGGTGCACGACGGCGCCGTAGAACACCAGGTCGCCGGGGAGAGCCGCACTCCAGGGCACGACCGAGCCGCCGCCGGCTTGCTGCGCGCGTGACGTCCTCGGGAGGGAAACGCCGACCTGAGCGTAGGAATAGAGCATCAAGCCGCTGCAGTCGAAACCGACCTTGGCGAAGTCGCCGTTCGCGTCGGCGACACCGCCGTCACGGATGCCGCGAGATGGCCCTGACGCGGTCCCTCCGCCCCAGGCGTACGGCGTGCCCAGCCAGGACAGCGCGGCAGCCAGCACCCGCGCGGTCTCCGGGGTAGGTGCTTTGACCGTGCCGGCGAGCCCCGCCTCCGGCGGCAGTTCGACGTCGACTCCGTCGGCCCGCACGGCCCTCGGCCCGCTTTGACCGGTCTGACAGGTCATCGCCGCGGTGCCGTCGTAGAGCACGTTCGCCAGCGACTCGGCCAGCGGCTGCCACGGTTCGTACTTGCTCGCGCCGGCGCCACTGGCCTGGACCACCTGGCCGATGTCGGCGTTGGAACGGGAATCGGTGTCGTAACCCGGCACCCGGGCGAGCAGCACAGTGAAGAAACCCTTCGCCGCCATGCTCGCGTTCTTCCGGTCGTAGCCGGTGTAGGCGTTGTTCGGCCCCGGGGCGATCTGCTGGAAAGCGCCGGTCGCCCGGCCGACGACCACGTCGGCTTCGAACCGGGATTCCTGCCTCGCGATCTGCAGGGCGATCACGACGCCGCGCCGGGTGATCGCCATGCCTTTCGCGGTGGCGACGATGCTCTTGGCGACTTCGAGCTGCGGCAGGGACAGGTCGGGAGGGGTGCTTCCGCCCGGGGCGGGCCGTGCAGTCGTCTCCGGAGCCGCACCGGTGCAGCTCAACGCCTCCGCCTTCTCGGGCCGGGGCAGCACCAGCAGCAAGGCGCCCACGACGAGCACCACACTGGCGAACAGGGCCTTCACCCGCATCAGCCCGCCTCCACCCGGGTGTCGACCAGCCAGCGTCCGTCGGTCTGCCGGAGGACCCGGCGCACCGAACGGATCTGCTCGATCTCGAAAGCCACGCCCGCCGCGGAGTTGACGCGGCGGGCGGAAAGCACCAGATAGGCCACGTCGGCGCTTTGCGGTGCCTCAGGACTCGGCGTCGCGGTCACTTCGTCACAACCACTGCTCAACTGTTGTTCCCGCATACTCCGGTAAGTGTCTTCAGTGTCGCCTTCACGGCGGTCGGCCTTGGCCGCCGATGAAGTCTGATACCGCGCCGCGCGATCGAGATTCCCGTTCATCGGCTCGCGCCAGTCGAGCGTGCACCAGGCCCGCAGCCAGGCGATGCTCACGGCCGCGGCGTCCGCGAAGAGGCCAGGACCGTCCGGCCGGGGGCTTTCGACGGTCGACAGCGGTATCACCGTGGTGGGGACGGTCTGCACCGGCGTTTGCGGGGCCACGGAGCTGACCGGGATCCGCGTGCCCGTGGCCGGCGGCCGGGACTCGGACGGCGAGGTGTCGGAGGGAGCCGCGGTCCCGCAGGCGGTGCAGCAGACGGCGGCGAGCAGGAACATGGACACCGTGCCACGCATCACGTTCACCTCCGGACTCCACTTGAGCGAGTATTCGCAGTCTGTGGAGCGCCTCGGACGAAGGCCAGTGAAGTCCGTCATCTATGTCCGAACTGCTTATCGCCGGGGTGTGCTCGGGCAGCGGCGCTGCGTTTACAGGCCGTTCCACACGTTTCTCAGCCGTGCCCCCGGATGCCAGAAATTCCCGAGTGCGCCGGTGATCCGCAGCTCCTCTTTTTCGCCGAGCTTCGCAGGCCAGAGCTGAATCAACGCTTCCGCCGCCACGGCACTCTCGGCGCCGGGTTCCACGGCTTCCCGCGACAAGTCCCGTACGTGATAGCGCAGACGATGATCACCCGGCAGCAGATCCACCGGACCGGCCAGCGTCTGTGACCAATCCAGTACCGCGGCGAGCCCGGTCGCGGACGAGTAACCGAACTCGATGACGTCGTCGTAGGCCTCGATCACATCATCCGGCTCACCAGGGTAGATCTCCGTGACGACGTGTACCCGCTCGGCGGTCCACGGCACCTGCATTTGCAGCTTTCCCCTAGCTGCGGTGACCATCCCGGTCCAGGTCGAGAGCCCGGGATTGATCAACGAGGTGTTCTCGCTGAGGTAGAAGTACGGGTACTGCGCATCGAGTACGCAGTCGACCCGCTCGGGGTGCGCTGTGGTGACGTCGCCGGCTGCCATGGTTTCCATGTCTACTGCGGTCGGCCCTCGCTACGCAGCAGCCAGGAAACAACACGGGACTTCCGTCAGCGAAAGCTGCCCTAGTGATCGTCCTCTTCAGTTCATGAAGGCCCCTTTCCACGTTGCGCGGCGAGAAGGAGACCTTCGCGAACTGGGGCCGGCTGATACCAGCCCTAACCGAGGGAAAGCGCGTACCGATCCAGATCGATCCCCTGCATCAGTTCCAGGGCCGACCGCAGCTCTTGTTCGGCGGATTCGTGATCGCAGCGTTCCGAAGCACGAAGGGCTTCGGCGGCGTTCGAGAGGCCGACCATGAGGTCCACGCGCTCTCCGCCGCTCACCGGGTCGCTGTTTTCGTTGCCGTCACGAAGGAGCCGGTCCACACAGCGGTCCAGCCAATTCGCGAGTTCCAGACCCGGCATGAGCACACCCGGCGGCATGGGCGGAGCGCCCCCTTCACTGTTGCCACCTGTCAACTTCGACCATGCGTTTTCCGCAGGCCGATGGCCGTACTCCCCTGATCGCACGATGCCCCCGCTTTGTCGTCGTTGTGCGCAGGCCGACTGAGCGAGCCCGCGTTTCCGGCGACCCATGATTTCGTAACACGCGAGCGTAGTCCACCGCCATTCAGACGCATTCGCAATCCTTTTAGTGATCTGGAGAACACTCAGCGCCACCACTGGCCGGAAATCGCTTTCCTGGTTCACCGGGAAGGACGTCGAATAGGAAACACCGGAAAATCGGTGATCTTGCCCTCACGCCATGCCGGGAAACCAAGCTCGGCGTCAAGCCGCAGGGTTCCTGAACGCGATCCGATCCCCAGTGGACAGAGAAGACACACGTGCCCCCAGCCCGCCGTCTTTCCGACCGGAAAGACGGTGCCGCGAAAGGGAGACCGCGCGATCTCAAGAATCATTGCCACCCGGCGGCCACCTCGGATCGAGGTCCTTACACACGAAGACCACTTCGAAACTGCTGCCAGCCTCAGTCCGCACACGGCCACGAGATTTCCTGAGACCGCGACCCACCGGAAATCCCAGGTCAGCGCCGAACGGCGCGCACTGATCGGTTGACCAGAATCACCCTGCGGAGAAAGTCGGTAAAATACCATCACGTACTTCATCGTCCTGACGCAAAGTGCGACACGGGGACGAAGAGGCAAGGATAATAGCCGAACAGACAGCCGGTTCTACAGATTGTTTGCCTTGCGGAGAGCCATGATGGACGGTCTGTTCAGTCGGACCGGGAGGGCCGGATTCGATCAGGGGGCCTGGCGAGAGGTGTCCTAATGAAGGCTGCCATCCTACACGGAAAGCATGCGCTGACCGTGGAAACAGTCCCAGACGCGGCGCTCCGGACGCCCAGCGACGCGGTCGTCCGCGTGGTCGTCGCCGGGATCTGCGGCACGGATCTGCACGGCTATCGCGGGCTCCCCGGCCCGGTCACCGGCCCACGCTGCGGGCACGAATTCATCGGCGTCGTCGAAGACATCGGCGGCGAGGTCTCCACGCTCCGTCCCGGGACGATGGTCGTCGCGCCCTTCAACTTCGCCGACGGAACCTGCTCCGCATGCCTGGCCGGTTCGCACAACGCCTGCGCAGCGGGCGGCATGTTCGGTGTGCAAGGTGACGGTGCACAGGCCGAAGCGGTCCGGGTGCCCTTCGCCGACGCCAACCTGGTGGCCGTCCCGGTGGACGAGAACGACGAACGGCTGCCCTCACTCCTCACTCTCACCGACACGATGGCGACCGGTTTGCATGCCATCCGGACGGGCAGGGTCGCGCCGGGCTCGTCGGTCGCCGTCCTCGGCGACGGGCCGGTCGGGATGTGCGCGGTGCTCGCGGCCCGGGACGCGGGCGCCGCCCGGATCATCCTCGTGGGCAGGCACGAAACGCGGTTGAGCAAAGGCAAGGAGTTCGGTGCGACCGACACCTTCCGCGCCCTAGGATCCGAAGGCGTCGCCGAATCCGTGGATTTCGTCCGCACGGCCACGCAAGGGGTCGGCGCCGACGTGGTGGTGGAGTGCGGTGGTGGCCCTCAGGCACAGGACACGGCCTTCGCACTGTGCCGGGCCGGCGGCACCGTCTGTGTGATGGGCAGCCCGCCGATCGGCGACGTCACCCCGGTTTTCCTCCGTGGTATCACCCTCACCGGCGGGCTCACGCCAGCCCGCGCCTACCTTCCCGAACTCGTCGAACGGGTTCTGGCAGGCACGCTCGCCCCCGGTTCGATCTTCGAGAAGTCAGTGGCTCTCGACGACATCGTGTCCGGCTACGAGGCGATGGCCGCGCGCGCGGCCAGCAAGGTGCTCGTGCAGCCCTAGCACATCGAAAACCGCCTTCTGCCAAGCACAGTCAAGTCTTCGACAATCCCAGGAAACGGGGAGCCAGATGTCAAAAAGGACTTATCGATCCCGAAGCTACTCGCGTGTGGTCATGTCGCTCATCTTCTCCGTCACCATGATCGCCGCCCTCAGCCCGTCCGCCACCGCCGCACCGCGACACCCCCTGCCGAACGCGTTCGAGTCGATCGCCACACCGCAGGAAAGGGCGAACAGGGCGGTCGTCCTCGGCTTCTACACCGCGCTGAACCGCGGGGACCTCGGATACCTCGACAAGATGGTGCGCCCCGACCTCGTCCAGCACTATCCCACGATCGCCAACGGCCGGTCCGCGTTCCGCGCCTACCACGCGGGCCTGCGGAGCCAGAATCCGGATCTGCGGTTCATCGTGAAGCGGACCATCGCCCAGAACGACCTGGTCGTTGTGCACAGCCACTTCGTCGGAAAGGCCGGCGACGCCGGTATCGCCAAGGTCAACCTGTTCCGTCTGGACCGGGGCAAGATCGCCGAACACTGGGAACTCAACCAGGCCGTCCAGCCACAGGGCGTCGGCAACGACATGTTTTCCACGCTCAGCTCGCCCAGGATCTCCAAGTCGCTGCCGTTCTCCACGGACACCGAAAGCGAACGCGTCGGCCGAGCCGCCTTCGCCGAGATCGTCAACCAGCCCGACGACCAGCTCCGCCGCCAGGCGCTGAACCGCTACATCGGGAACAACACCTACTACCAGCATTTCCCGAATGTCCCGAACGGGACCGAGGCGCTGCAGCAGTTCGTGCACGACGCGTTCGCCGCGCAGCCGGACTACCGCGCGAACGTGAAGATCGTCGTCGCCGAGGGAGATCTGGTCGCGGTCTTCGAACACCTCGAGAAGCTCTTCGACATGGAGAACGGCGTCGGCGCCGACCTGTTCCGTGTCCGAGACGGAAAACTGTTGGAACACTGGGTCGTCATCGAGCCCACTCCGCCGACTTCGGCCAACCCGAACACGATGTACTGATCCGATGACCAAGGGGGCGCGGGCCGGAAAGGTGGCTCTATGCAAGACAAGGCCGCAGCCCGGCCCGCGTCCCCGTCCTCACCGGGCCGTTTCTGGCCCACGACTCCCCTGGTCCTGCTGGCGATCGTCCTCGCGGCGGTCATGGCGTGGCAGATCCGGGATTGGTCGTCCTATTTGGACGTGAGGCCGCGGTCACCGTCTCTCCTTCCGGTCGGCGCCGGACACCACACCGGAGCGAGCGGGGCGCGTACCCCTCCCCCCGCGATCACCGCGCGCGCCATCCCCAACTTCGCGGGCATCACGCTGCTCGCCGCGCACGCGACCACGGCGAGCGTGCTGCTCGCCGGCGCCGTCACCCGGCGGTGGGCGGCGGCGGGAAATATCCCTGCCGTACTGATCTTCGCGGCGACGTCGGCCGCCCTCAGCGCTTCGGCGACGATCCCCCTGACGAGGTTCACCGTCGGCAACGCGATCTCACCGGGTAACACGCTGTCCGCGGCGATCACCGTGTTGCAGTACTCGTTCGTGCTCTCCCTGCTGGTCGCGGTCGCCCTGCACCGGCGGCTCGCTGCCCGATTCCCCGAAGGTGATCGAAGTGCTGAACAGAAGAGATGCGATCAAACTCGGTTCCGTCGCCGGCGCGGCACTGATCTTTCCGACGAAACAGCTGGCATCCGCGCTTTCTGACGACCCGCCGGAAGTGCGGCCCTTCTCGGTGCCGTTGTCGATCCCCCCGGTGCTCAAGCCCACGCGAAGCACGGCGGACACCGATTTCTACGACATGCGGATCGCGGAGACCGAACTGGAGATCCTCCCCGGCATCCGGACCAGGACACTCACCTTCAACGGGAGTTTCCCCGGGCCGACCATTCGGGCCCAGCGTGGTCGCAACACGGTGATCAGGCAGTTCAACGGCCTGCCCGGCCCGGCCACGGTGCATCTGCACGGCGCCGACGTCCCGCCGTCGAGTGACGGGCATCCGATGGACCCGATCGCGCCGGGCCAGGCCAGGGTGTACCGGTATCCGAACGACCAGCGGGCCGCGACGCTCTGGTATCACGACCACACGCATCACCTCGAAGGCGAACGGGTCTACCGCGGCCTTTCCGGCGCGTATCTGCTGTCGGATCCCGTGGACGCGCGGCTTCCGTTGCCCAGTGGCGAATTCGACGTTCCCCTGATGCTCAGGGACGCGAAGTTCGATAGCGGAGGCCAGCTCGTCTTCGTGCCGGACGACTTCCTGAACCGGCCGACGATTCTCGTCAACGGACGGCCGCAGCCCTACTTCGAGGTCAAGCGGAAGCTGTACCGCCTCAGGTTGATCAACGGCTCGAACCTGGAGATGTTCAAGTTCCGGCTCTCCACCGGAGCGCCGTTCCTGCAGATCGCGTCCGACGGCGGCTTCCTGCGCGTGCCCGTGGCGCGGCACGAAATCGACGTCTGGCCGGCGGAGCGCGCCGAGGTCCTGGTGGACTTCCGGTCGGTTCCGCAGGGCACCGCCATCGCCCTGCAGAACGCGGCGGCCCTCTCCGAGAACAAGCGGGACATCCTCCAGTTCCGGGTCGGCGGCGGGGCTTCGTGGTCCAAACCGGAGATCGCCATCCCCGGGTGGCCCCGAGCACGGGTTCCCTCGGCGAGGGAAGAGATCCCGGGATGGCCGTCGAACGATCCGCTGCGAGGACGGGCCACGAAAACGCGGCGATTCGTCATGCGGCTCGATCTCGGGAGCGGTCGGTTCGTCATCAACGACAAGGGATTCGACCCGGATCGCGTGGACGCGACGATCGAGCACGGCTCGACCGAGATCTGGGAGATCGTGAACGACGACGCCGCTCTCGGCATCCAGCACACGATGCACCTGCATCTCGTGCAGTTCAGGGTGCTCGACCGGAACGGCAAGCCCGAGCCCGCTTACGACGCGTACCCGAAGGACACCGTCCGGCTGTTTCCCGGCGACGTCGTCCGGATCCAGGCCACGTTCGACTCCCACCTCGGCCGGTACCCGTTCCACTGTCATTTCCTCGACCATGCGACCCACTCGATGATGGGCCAGTTCGAGGTGGTGCCACGTCGTTGAGGCCTGGCGCGGGGGGTGACACCCCCGCGCCAGACAGGGCGCGTGGGTCCTATTCGGACTTGGTCCCCGGTCCTGACTCGCGCGCCTCCGAGGGCGCGGCGCCGTCCGCCGAAGGCTCCCACATGACGACGCGCAGCCCCGAAGCGTCTTGGTTGCTCTTCGCGTAGAGCCCGGCGACCTGCTCCTCGTCCAGTTCCAGGGTGTCGCGCATGAAATCCCCGGTCAGGCGCACCGCGGCCGGGCCGGCGGGGTTGAACAGCACGTCGACCCCGTCGGCGAGCAGCTCGATCAGCTCACCGAGGTCGATCCGGCGCCAGTCCGGCGACGCGAGCCGCCGGCGGTGTGGCTCACCGGTGGCCACGATGACGCAGAGGATGTCGTCGGGAGACTTGGTGATCAGCGGGTTGCCGTCGCCGTTCATCGCGATGTCGAACAGCGTGTCGCGCAACAAAAGCTGGATGTGCTCGGCCTCGGCCCGCCCCTGGAGGACCAGCCGCAGCACCGCGTCCAAGGGGTCCGACGGCGAGTTTTCGTCGGTCGGCACGTACTCCGGGTTCGCCCGGAACTTGCCGAGCTTCCCTTCCTCCTCCACCGGCCAGAGGCCGACCACGGCCTCGATCGGTGGCGGGTCGTTCTCCGTCGCCGGACGCCAGGACGGGTCCATCAGCAGGAACCAGTTCTCCAGCGGACCTTTCGCCTCTGTGTCGTCCGTGGTCTCAGTCATGGTGACCATGATCCTCCTTCGTCGTCGGATGCGCTTCGCGGCTCACCGGCAACCAGGCCGGTCGAGTCAGTTCCGCTTGGTAGGTGAACTCGCCGGGTTCCGGCGAGATGGGTGGTTCCTCGGACAGGTGCAGAAGCTCGGCCGCCAGGGGCGGGAGCACGACGCGCCGCGGCACGCCCGCCTCGTCGACCGACTGCAGCGTGACGGTATGGACCTGGGCGGCCAGCGCGGGATCCGCCGCGAGGAAGGCGAGCACGGTGATCCACACCTCGTCGGCGTCGGGAGCACCCTCCACCAGGGCGGCCACCGCGGCCAGGTCCAGATGACCCGGGTGATCCCGAAGGTCGTCGAGGAGCACCTGCAGCACCCGTTCACTCGAATCGGCCACCGAGTCCCCGTCCGAGCCGGCCGGAGTTTCGCTTTCGGGCACGCCGGTCTCCATCGCGGTCATCACCGGACCGGGAATGGCCGGTGCCACCGGGCCGATAGGAGTGAATCCGCGCAGCTCAGGCATCTCCACCTCCGGTCGCGGCAGAGAGTGAAGCCAGGCCGCCGGGTGTCCCTGTGGCATCGCCAGCACCCCGCCGTGGCCCGCCCAAGCGGCGGGAGCCCGCACCACGCTCTCGGCGGGCTCCAGGTCATCGACGCGATGGTCCGCGGGCAGGTACACGCCACCGAAGCGCGACAGGATCGCACCGGCGAGATCCTCGGACGCCGCCGGAAGAGCGCTGTCACGGGCGAACTCCGCGGCCTCGATCCCCTGCTGGATGTTCACCAGCGCGATCCCCGCATTCCGCGCCCAGTCATAGGTGGCGGCGATCTCGGCCAGCTCGTCGTCGTCACCCACGTCATGACGGACAGCGGTCAGCGGCCGCAGTGCCCGCACCAGCTTCTCCCGGGTGACGGTGGTCCACAACACCACACGCCACCGATCACCGGCCACCCGCACCGCATGCTCGAGGTTGTCCCGGAACCTCGCCACCGCCTCCACCGTAGGCAGACCACCGGGTACCCACACCGCATGTACCCACCGGGGCGACGCCAGCAGAGGCGGCAACGGCGGCAACGCCGACGTCCACCCACGCCCACCCCAGCTGTAGCGACGCTCCTCCGAGGGCTCCTCGCGGTCCACGACCACGGCACGCAGGGTCCCGGTCATGTCCGACCGGCGGATCAGCTCGACCGCCTGTTCCGCCGAGGGCCCCGAGGCCGGCCCCGGTGCGGGTTCGCCTCCCGCCACGTCCGGGGTTGAGGGCACTCGGTCCGGCGCGAGCGCGCTGAACGCCGCGGTGATCGCGAGGTGGTCTTCGGCGTTCAACGCCTGCTCGCCGAGTTCGTGTGCCGGCAGTTCGACCCTGACCGCTCCCTCTGCCTCCCACAGGTGGTCCGGCAGGTCCGCGTAGGCGGCTCCGGCGAGCCGCACCTCGACACTGGGAGCGGGCAATCCCAGTTCGGCCAATCGCGCCTGCTCCAGACGATAGTTCTCCTGGAAAACCGGCGCGATCTCGTCGGCCATCTCGCGCCCTTCCTCGATGTCGTAGCCGTGACCGACGATCTCGACGACCGGCAGCGCCACGGCGTTGCGTGCCCGCCACGCGGCCGCCCTGGCGACCTGGCGGGCCAGCCTCCGCACATCCGCGTTCACCCCGTCGCCGAACGCGGCCGCCTCCGTGATGTGGCCGGCCGCCAGATCGCTCAAGGGGATCGGTTCGGCCCGGCTTCCCACCTCGCGGAAGTGCCCACCGGCCCGGACCGATCGACTGCCCGCCAGGTCGAGGGTGACGACGTTGTCCGCGGCCACCAGCGGATCGCCCTGGCCCCAGACCTTCTTGAGCTGGAGGGCCGAGCTGTCCCCGCCCGGCCCGGGGGTCGCGTCGGCCCAGCAGCTGAGGATCACCTGCTGGGTGCGCTCACCCGGCTGAGCCTTGCGGAAGACCTCGCTGCCGTGGAGAGCGGCGGCGCTCGGCGCCCCGGCGAGCCGGACCCGGTCACCGGAGACATCGCGGTGCCCGCTGAGCATGGAGAAATCGAAACCGGTGCCGGAATTGCCGTGCACCGCGGTGGTCCACATCCGGCCGGTGTCCGGCTTGAGCGGCATCAGATACGGGACGGAGGCCTTTCGTGTACCTCCTTGGCCGTCCGGTACCTCGGTGACGGAGTAGTAGAAATGCCGATGGACGGGCTCCTCGTGCGACGCCTGCGCCGAAAACCTGGCACGGTCGAAGTCCTGCGACGGGAAGAAACGCCCGCTCGTGCCCAGCTTCGCGTTCGCCCGTTCGTAAGTGACCAGATGCTGCGGGCCGGGCACGATCGGCGCGATCCGCTCGAACCCCGTACCCGCCAGCTTCACCACGCCGTCCTGCCCGAAATCGAGCTCGCCTCGGGGGCCGTGGAAAGCGCGCGAATACCCGGCCGGGACGAAGCCGTCGGCGAACTCGGCCAAGCCGATCACCGGACCACCGAGGCTCGCCAGCATGACCGGGATCTCCGTCCCTTCGCCGGCCAGGGACGCGCCCTCGGTGCCCAGCATGTCACGCAGACCCTGTCCGTCACGCAGCGAGCGGGCCAGCACACTCGAGGTCAGGTCCAACTCTCGGCCGTCCGCGCGAAGCGCCAGGTATCCGGTCTCGCTGCGCCGCGCGAACAGCAAGACCGGGCGCTTTTGCCACGAGGAGTACTTCCCTTCCGCGGAGAGGAAAACGGTGAAGGCACCGGAGAACTTCTCGGCCCAGCGCCGCACTCGCCGGAGAGCCTGGCCGTCGCCCGGGAAACGCACGAATTCCCCGATCCGCTCCCCGTTCGGGCCCGTGATCGGCACCGTCCGCAGGTCTCCCGCGCGCGGGACGGACACCAGCGTCAGCGTTCCGTCCCCGGCCCGCACCTGGACATCGTTGAAGAACTTCGCTTCACGCAAGGCACCGGCGACATCGAACCCCACCCCACCGAAGTTCACGCGGACATCCCAGGCGGCGCTGTCCAGCACCACCGGCCTGCCCTCCCCCAGATACCGCCGGAAATCCTCGTCCTCCAGCAGCATCCGGCCCAGCTCCGTGCCATCCACGTGCGTGACCCTGCCGTTCGACAATTCCAGCCGCGCCGCGAACTCGGTTCCCGGCAAGCCGACCACTACCGGGTCCCGTTCATCGGTGTAGGAGGGGAGCCCATCGAACCCGAACGCGGAACCGGACCTGGAGTACCGGACAGCGGCCAGAGTCAGCGGCGGGCCGGCCGTGAAAGGTTCGTCGACGACCAGGACACCGAACTCGTCGACACCGTATTCGCCGATGTAGTGACGGGACTGCCACGGACCGGTCAGCTCGATCAGCTTCGCCAGGAAAGCCTCGTTGAGTGAGCGATCCCCCGCTTGCGCGGTGGTGGCCCGGGTGATCACCGCGAGCGGCGGGCGCACCACATCAGCGGTCAACCGGCGGAACGTGGAGCTCGCGGCGACCTTCTCCGCTGCTTCTTCAGGCGTCAGCAGCGTGTGACGCCCGTCCCGCAGCGGCAGCCGGAACCGGCCGTCGTGCGCGGTGAGCAACAGCCGCAGTGGGCTGACATCGCCGGGCCAGTCCACCTTCGACTCGCTGATCCGGCGGACCCCGTTCCCGTCTTCGGACCACAGCCCGAGCAGCCGCTCGGTGTGCTCGGTGCTCCGGCCGAGCGCACGATGCGTCTCCCGGGCGGACTGACCATCGAGGCTCGCCATGACGTTTTCCTTGCCGTGCGCGTTCTTCGGCGTGGCCCACTCGATGTCGTCCGCGGCGACCTGGTCCGCGGGCACCGGCGCCGCGGCCGTGGACGGCTCGGTCACCGGTGCGCTCACCTCCGTCGGGACCGGGCCGGCGGAAGCGAGCGAGAAGGACGGGCTCGATCCACTGTTCGACATCGACCGGGTCGGCACCGACCCGGTCTCCTCCTGGTCCGAGTCGGCCTGTTCCGCGAGCGTCCGCAGTGACTCCAGCGCCTGCTGTGCGTCACCGAGCCCGGTGTGCACCACGGCCGGTTCTGCTTTGCTGAGCTGGATCCAACCGGTCTCCGCTTCCAGGCGGCCGTCCTCGGTGATCCGTACCCGGCCATTGGTCACCAGGACCGGTCGCCCCAGGTACTTGACGATCGTTTCACCCAGCCGGGTTCCGCTGTGGACCGCCAGGATCAGATAGGGGTCGACGTCCTCGTCTTCCGGCAGGAAGTCGTAGACCGCGCGGAGCACACCGCGCACCGCGAGAACGTTGGCGAAGCTTTCGAAGGCCACGGGATCACTCAGCCACATTTCCACCGTGTCCTGTCCGGGCGTGATCGTGGCCGAGAGGATCTGTGCCCCGGCGTAGACCGGGAACTGATCGAGAGTACGAATGGCCTCACGCACGCTTTCGCCCCGCGTCGGGTACAGCCAGCCCATTCCGCCATGACTCGTGATCATCTGCGCCCGCAGCTGGTGATCGTTGTCGCCCTGGAAGTTCCACGGCGCCGTCCAGGCGAACATCCCCACGATCAGCTTCTGCGCGGCCGGGCTCAACGGCAGGAGCTCCAGGAAGTCCAGCAAGAGACCCAGCTCTTCCTCTGTGGTGCCGGATTCCGGATCGTGGCCGAGCAGTCGTGGCTCGGTCATCAGCTCGTCGAGACGGCGGTAAATCGACGGGTCCCGGGCGGCCTGCACCATCGCGGCCGAGATCTCGGCGTGGACCTGCCACACCGCCGGGTCCAGGCTTCCCGCCCAGAACCGGAATTCCAGCCTGTCATCGGCGTCCCCCAGAACGGCCGCGAAACTGAGTGCGTCGTACTTGCCGTCGCTCAGCCCCTGGACATCACCGATCGTGGCGAGCTGGTCGACCGGCGGAGGTATCGGGTTCGGACCGACCGCCCACAATTTTCTCTGCAGAGCCGTCGTGCCGTAGTGGTTGCCCAGCCGGTAGAGCACACTTTCGAAGGCCTTGTTCAGCTGCGCCAACCGCCCGTACACCGGGAGAGGGAGCTGCTGATCGAAGCTGAAGTTCACGTGCCCACCGGTGTACCCGGCGTCCGGTGCGTCGGCACCTCCATGCGTACGGATGATCTCCAGCACATCAGCCAGCTCCCGCCAGCTGCCAGGGTCCCCACGCAGGATCCGCGAGACGATCTCGATACCGGAGTCGTGGGCCGGTTCCTCCTTGAGCCACCAGGCATCGGTGGTGGTGTCTTCCTTCTCGGTGAAGAGCCGTCCGTTTTCCCAGGTCAGGTACCCGGCGGACTCCAGCTTCGCTCCGAGAGCCTGGACGAGCTGATCGAAGTCACCCGTCATCAGCTGTGCTTCGATCTCGTAGCCGAATCTGACGTCCGGCCTGCTGCTCACTCCTCCCGGAATCCCGTCAGGATGGAAGATCAGGGGGTTTTCCTCGTCCGCCACCTCGATCGCGGCCGCCTCGAGGAGTCCGACCAGTGCCTTCAAGCGAACGTCGCGGAGGTGGGCCGTCAGCTGCCGCGCGGCGGACACCCTGTTCACCAGCTCGGGCACTTGCCGTTCGGTGACCGTGAGCGTCGCCTGCAGCCGGTCCCACACCTCCATCCTCGCCCGGATCTCCGGCACCAAGCCGGGCGGGAGTGCCGCCAGATGCCGCTTCATCTGGGCGATCTGGCCGGACAGCTGATCGAGCAGATCCGGAACACCGGCAAGGCCCACCGCGAGATTCGAGCCGGCCCCGACGCCGGCGTCCCGAGAACTCCCGTCGCCCCCCAGCGGCAAGATCGGCCCGGAACCGGCCGTCGCGGGACCGGCGATCGGCTGATCCGCAGCCGGAGTGGTCCCGACTTCGGTGAAGCGGCCACCGTCCGCCGACCACAACCCGCCTGTGGTGTCCAACCGCACGCGCGTGTCCGAGCCGTACATCGTCACCGGCCGGAAGTCTCGTTCCCACGCCTGCTTGATCAGGAATGCCGTCGAGACGGGCTGGTCCGGCGAGATGCCGTTGCTCCAGCATTGACCCAGCACGACCGGCCGGTCCGGTTCCACTCCCGCCTTTACGAAGATTTCCCCGGCGTAGAAGGTTTTCGCCGCCGACGACTCGTCCAGGACGATCACGTCACCCCGCACATGTGGCCGGCCGGTCATAAGCGCGAAGAACAGCCCGCGCAGGGAACCGTGGCCATTGATCAACCAGGGGTCTTTTCCGGCCCAGGGCGCCTCCACCTCCAGGTCCTGGGTGGCGGCCCCCACCCCGTCACCCGGAAGCTGCCTGAGATACGTTCGCTGCTTTTCCCCGACGTGGTGAATACCGTGCAGCGTGATCAAGGGGGTTTCCAGAGGCTTGCTGGGAAAGAACTGTCCGTGCACCACACCGTCGGACCGCACTTGCGGATAGGTCGCCAGCCGGTCTCGCGTGGGTGGGATCGCGTCGTGTGTCTCGAACCCCTTACCGTCGACGATGATCGTGCCCGGCTTCTCGAACGAAACGTCACCGAGTGAGCGGTACATGTCACGGGCGTAGCCACCGTCCGCCATAGCCGTGGCGAAGCTGCCGAGGGAGGACGGCGAGCCGCCGACACCGACCAGCAGCAGCGGGATCAAGACGGAGTCGCCCAGATCGGTGCGCAGTCCCTCGTCGTCGCGCAATACCTCGCCGAGCGTTTCCTGCGAGACCTCGACGGCAGCCCGATCATGGCGAAGAACCGAGTAGGTGTCGTCCTGGCCACGACGTCCGACCACGAACACCAGCTTGCCCACCGCGCCCCACGGGGCTTCCCGCTGCTGACCGTGCGGGTCCGAGAAATGTCCGAGGGCGCCGGCGCTCGCCCCGCGGATCCATGTCCGCAGCCGCTCGACGAGGTCGCCGTCGTCGGGTGAACGCAAGAGCTTGATCACGACAGAACCGTCGTCGCTCCGCAGCGTGCCGATCATGAGGTCGCCGGCACGCCAGCCCGAAACCAGCTCGAACTCCGATCCCTTCTGCAGGGTGACCCCGTCGGGCTCGATCCAAGCGCCCGCGGTCGGTGCGTAGACGTCCGTGAAATACCCCGCCGTGCGCAGGGCGCCTGCCACGTCGAAGCCCAGTCCGCCGAAAGTCTTCCGGGCGGCCCCGTGCGAGGAGACCAGAACGACCGGCCGCTTCGGCTCACTTCGCAGCAGGTGTACGAAATCCGGGTCGGACAGCAGCTGCTTCCCCAGATCGCCTCCCTCGACCTCCGCGTGGGTCCCGTTCGGCAGCCCCATCGTCGCGTGGCCGGTCGCGCCGTCCGCGGAGACGAAAATCGGCTCGCGGTCGCTCCACTCGCCCGGGAGCCCAGCCGTTCCCACGGCGACGGCTTGGGCGAAGCGCCGGAGGGTATCGGCCGCGGTGGCGCGGTCGGGGCCAGCGGGGAAGCCGAAGACCGGACCGAAGGACACGTGATCGACGTCGCCGAGGGTCAGGGGCGTCTCGGTGAACCGCTCACCCCGCGGCACTGTCAAGAAGCCGACATGTTCGTCGAGTGTGACCTGGCCGTGGAACGAGTAACTTTGCCAGGGCCCGGACAAGGCCTTCAGCTCCGACAAGAGGGCGGGAGCCAAGTCGTCGGTACCGGGAACTCCGGTCGTCTCGGCGATGGCCACGATCAGCGGTCGCCGGATCTGTTCCGCACGCGCCCGCGCGAACACATCGGTGGCCAGCGCCAGTTCCGCGACCTCGCCCTCGGTCAGTTCCAGCTCGATCCCGTTCTTGAACTGCACGACGACGCCCCCGACGGCCGTCAGCAACAGATGCAGCGGACGCGCGCGGCCATCCTCGGTGGCCCCCGTCCAGCCCGCGATCGTCTCGTCCCACTGCTCGGCACGGTCGCCGTACGAGGCGTCATCCCCTTCAGGGCGTCCGGCGATCACGCGTTGAGCGGGGTCAGTGGCTTGACGTGCGCCGGCCTCCATGGCCTCCGACGGCCACGCGTCGGTCGGGAAGCCCATGCCGTAGTCGCGGCCGTGCGCGTCGGTCAGGGGCGTCCAGTTCAGGTCTTCCAGGCGAGGCAGGGCGATACGGCGGAAACCGCCGTGCTGAGGTTGCTGCGACGCGGGGAGGTCCGCCACGAACATCTCCCGGTAGGGACCGTCGCCACGAAGGGCGTCGGTGAATTCGCGCAGCGCCCGGGCGAAGTCACCGGGGATAGAGGAATCGACACCGATCACGCTCACCGGCAGGTCGGGTTCCGCCGCGAGCGCACGCCGGTACTCCGGGTTCGACCGCACATACGAGGCCAGCTCCGTCCCATCGACCAGCCGCCCGTCGACGTCGAACCCGCCGTCGCGCGCGGTGACGAAAACATAGAACGGATTGCGCAAACCGTTGACCGGCAGCGGAGGCAGCTCGTCGTAGATCTCGCGCCACAGCGTCGATTCGGCCGCGTCGGCGGGGAAGGCCACCGCACCGATCGCCCGCGGTGTGCCCTCGAAGACGATCATCCGAGGGGAAAGTTTGAGCTTCTTCGGCGGTGGCTGGGCCTCATCGCCCGAGACATCCGTGTCCTGGCCGTACGAGAGCGCTTCGGGCGCGTCGATGAGGCCGTTGGCGGTTTGCCCCGAGCCCCGCGCTTGTTCGGTCTGCACCGGCCCGATCGCTGCCGCGTTGTGCGCCGGTTGCCCCGGTACGAGGAGCGCGAACGCCTTGTTGAGCGCGTTGATCGCCTTCGCGCTCCCGTCGGTGGCCGTCCGGGCGATCTCCTTCTCCCCCAGCTCCGCGGGTTCGAGCGCGATTTCGATGGTCACGTAACGTGGGACCTCCGCGTCCAGCCCCTTCTCCTGGACGTCCTCTGCCGTGACGGCCCGGACGACGATGTCCGCGGGGTCCACGGGGAGCCCGCGACGGCCCATCCGCACCGCTTCCGCGTTCACCGCGTCCTTGAACACCGCGGCGACGGCCTCGGCGCTGTCCTTGCCGGCGAACCCACTGATCGTCACCTCGGGCAGGGCGACACCGTTCCGTTTCCGCCAGGCCGCCGCCCGGACCACGCGCCGGGCCGTCTCGCGAATGGTTCGGTAGTCGGTGTCGGACAGAGTGCCACCGTCGGGGAAGTCGATCGGCACCGGCGCGATCGTGCTCGCCGCGAGATCACCCAGCGGTATCGGCGGATCATCCGGCCTGCCATCCGTCCTCGCTTGAGCGAAGAGGCCGCTGTTCTCCACCGCGCGTCTGCCCGTGGCGTCGGTGACGTTGACGACATCCGTGGCCGCGAAACCCGCGGCCGGTGCTTTCACCAGCTCCTGCCAGGCCACCGTGAAGGTCTCGGCGAAATTCCGGGCCGCTCCCCCCACCGGCGCGTTCATCCTGCACTGTCCGAGCACGATCGGGCTCGAGGGGTGGGGAGCGGCCGTCCGGTAGATCTCGCTGCCGTGCACGATCCGCGCCCCCGACCGCCCGGCGAGCGTCACCCTGTCCCCGATGTGCAGAGGCCGGTCCGTCTTCAACGAGACACTCATCAGGTCCGATCCGCCATGACCGTCGAGGAACCACGGTCGATGACGACTGCCCACCCACGGTGACAGGTAAGGCGTCAGACGCGTGACCGTCGCGCCATCGGAGTCCTGCTCTGTCGTCTCCTGGAAGAAGTAGGCCTGCCGCACGGCGGAATCACGGAAAGCGGGCAAGAACATGGAGTGCGCGTCGCCCTCGTCGAGCGGGAAGAACTGCCCGTGGACACCGAGGACGTCGTTGGCCATGGGGTAACTGAGGACACTGTCGGTTTTGGGAGGCAGGGGCGTGGCGGCTCGGAACGTATCGCCGTCGATGGTGATCCCGCCGTCGGAGGACAGCCGGATCCGGCCCGGAGGCAGATACACGAACCGCGAATACCCCCCGCGTTGCAGGCCGCTGGAGATCTCGCTGAGCCCTGCGCCCGCTCCGTTCAGCGCGGCGACCACCAGTGACCGGTCCGCGGCCGTCCCCTCGCCACGAAGCATCATCGCCCGCAGGTCGAGGTCCGCGCGCACGATCTTCACCAGCTCCGACGGAGTGAGCGACTGGGGCGCCCCGTCCTTGCGGAGGGCGTGGTAGCCCCGCGGGCCCGCCCCGGTGAGCAGGAACACCGGGAGCCCGTGCCAAGGAGCCTGCACCGCGTAGGGAGACTGATAGCCGTTGTCCACCAAGAACTGCCGCACTTTGTGCGCGGTGGCGTGAGAGGCCCACTGCTTGGCACGGGCGCGGTGGAGCTGATCCCCCGGGAAGCGCACGAACAGGGCGACTCCCTGGCCCGCGGAATTCCTCAGCACCTCGGTCCGCAGATCGCCGGCACGCAGCTCGGACACGAGGGCGAAGCCTGGCTCGCCGTCGGCGACGACCCGGTCCGGCTCCAGCCACGCGTTCCCCGAGGGTGCGTACACGTCGGAATACAACCCGTTGGCGCGCAGAGCCCCCGCGAGATCGAAGCCCAGACCACCGAAGTTGACGCGTGCGCCGGCGTTCCGTGCCACCAGGACCACCGGCCGCCCCGGGTTCGTTTTCAGCGTGACACGGAACAGCGGATCGCTCAGCAAAAGCAGTCCGAGCCGGTGGCCGTCCAGTTCCATGAGGACACCGGCTTTACCGGTGATCCTCGCGTATGTCCCGTCCGGCGAGTCCACCACCACGACCAGCGGCTTCTCCCCGCCCCACGCACCGTTCAGAGCGGCCGTACCGTTGTCGAGGGCGTCGAAGAAGTTCTGCACCACATTCGAGTCCAGTCCCCCGCCGTCCACTGGGAAACCCCACGCCGACTCCGAGGCCAGGAGCGACACATCCTGCCAGGTGGGCACGCCGCTTTCGGTGAATCTCCCGCCTCGGACCAAGTTCACCATCATGGAGGGCGTGAACTTGTATCTGCCGGCGTAGTCGTGGGCCTCCCACGGTCCGGCGAGCTCACGCAATCTCACCAGCAGTCTGGCGTTGCTCGCGCTGGGGTTGGCGTCCTTCACCCGCGGGTTCTCCGTGAGCACGAGCAAGGGAGGCCGGACCGGCCCCCCGGTCATCAGCCCGAACATCGAAGAGCCGTGGACGAGCTCCGCCATCCGGGCAGGACCGAAGTCCCGCACACTGCCGTCGGTCAGCGGTGCGTCGAACCTGCCGTCTTGCTCGTCGAGCAGGAGCCCGACCGGGCGGGTACGGCTCCCGTCCGTCGCCGGAGCCCACGCCTGCATGGTGTACTTCCGCCGGGGAGAGCCGTCGTCACCGAAGCCGAATGATTCGAATGTGGTGCGCTGGGTGTGATCGTTCACCAGCAAGGCCCGGCTTCGCAGATTCTGCGCCAGGCGCTTCTCCGACGCGAAACCCATACCGATCCGGCGGCCGTTCGCGGATTCCAGCGAAATCCACGCGACGTCGTCCGGCCGGATCTCCGCCACCAAGGAGACCTTCCCGCCGGACACGGGCACCGCCCGCCCGGCGCCGTCGAGGGCCGGCGGGTGTGACGCCGCCCGCACGGTACGGAACGGTCCCTCGCCCCGCAGGGCCTCGGCGAACTCCCTGGCCGCCCGCTCGGCCGCTTCGGGATTCGCCGGATCCGCGCCGATGAGCGTCACCGGTACCTTCGGGCTCCACGCGAGTGCGCGGAACTCCGGCGAATTCCGCACGTGCCGGGCGAGGGTGGTGCCGTCGACCACGGTTCCGTCGAGCAGGAAACCGCCGTCCCTTCCCTCGGCGAACACCCGGAACGTCTTGCGCGGCTCCTCGGCGGGCATCGCCTGGTGGAGGGTCTCCCAATGGGCGTGGCGTGAGGTGCCTGCCGAATCGAAACCGATCGCGCCCACGGACGAGGTCGTCGGCCCGTGGACCGATCCGGCGGGCGCGGTTCGCACCGACACGTCCACGGTCACCGTGCCCTGCGGGGCACGCACGGCTTCGATGTGCGGCACAGGTCCGTTCTCGCCCAGTTCCGCGCGCAGCAGAGCGGCGACGTACTCGGCCTCCGGCCCCCGTACCTCCACCCGCGGCACCGGCAAGCCGTCGGCATGCTGGAATCCCGTGGCCGCCTTCAGCGATTCCGCCAAGGCCTGCATCTCTCGCCGTGCTTCCGGCCCTTCGAGACGCGGCGGCCGGCCGTGAACCTCGAAGATGCGTCGGCGCCCGAGTTCGGCGTGCACCGCGTCGCGCTGTTCCCGTTCGACGTCCACAAAGGACTCGGGCTCGGAGACCGGACCCGTGAGGACCGGGACGGGCCCGGCAGTCGAGGTCAGGTCCAGGTCGGCGAACGCCTCCACCGGTGCCGAACGAGGCGTGTCGGTGGCCGGAGGGTCGAGCTTCGCGCCCAGCGCGGTGTCACCTGTCTCACGGTCATCCGGCAATTCCTCGATCCGGCCACCGGCGTCGTACCCCAGTCCTCCCTCGCCAGGGTGCACCGGACCCGGGTACTCGATCGGCGGGGGCGGGACCTGTCCCGGCGGCAATACCTCGACGAAATCCCCGCCGTGGACCGAGAGCTCCGCGACTCGCAGCTGCCCGGTGGGCTTGGTCCCCGCGAAGACCGAAACCGGTCCATGGCCCTGTTCCCAGGCGAGTCTCAGCAAGTACGCGGGCGTCCTGCCGTCCGGCGCGGCCTCGTCGGAGTGCACCGAGCATTGGAACAACACCAGGTCGCTCGCCGGGGACGGGTTGCCGGCGCGGTAGATCTCGCTCTGGTAGAGCACGCGTGCCATGCGGTCGCCGGCGATCATGAGCACATCACCGAGCACGAACTCGAAATCGGTCTTCAGCGCCACGCTGAAGCCGAGCGCGGTGCCATGTCCGATCGAGGTCCACGTACGGCGTCCGATCCAGGGAGAGCGAAAGCGCTTGTGGTGCTGCTGAACCGAACCGGTCTGGTCGACCCGTGCGGTGATCCTGGTGTAGTGGTCGTGCACCTCGGGGGTCTGGCTGTACAAGCCGACCCGTTCCATCGTCGCCGCGTCGAAGGTCAGGCTGGGGAAGTACTCACCGAACGTGCCCCGACGGGAATTGGTCAGCGGGTGGCTGGCGAAAGCCGGGGGGTCGGGGATCTCCGGCAGGTACGTCTGAATCTCCCCGTCGACGCGGAGCCGCCCGGCGGAGGTGAGCGAGATCGGTCCGGTGATCCGGTAGAAGGCCCGCCGGTAGCCGCCGGGCACCATCCCGTCTGCGAACGCGATGAGATCCGCACGATCCGTGCCCTGATCGATCAGCAGCACCGGGCGCTTTCCTCCCGAAGGACCGGCCTCCCTGCCGAGCATGGCCCGCAATTCGCGATCGTCGCGCAGCGCGCGGGCCAGTGCGCCCGCAGGCAGTACCACGGGCTCCCCGTCCGCGCGGACGAAGAGATACCCGGCCTGCGGGTTTCGCGCGGCCACCACTACCACCGGCGGCTCGCCCCCAGCCCACGGAAGAGGTATCGGGTTGCCATCGGGGCCGACCAGACGGAGGTTCGCCGCCGTCGTGTTCCTCGCCCACGCCGCGAGCCGCTCCATGGCGGCCTGGTCGGTCCCCCAGTGAACGACCCTCAAGAAGTTCATGCCGTCCGCACCGGCGAGCGTGGAGACCCGCACATCGCCGGCACGCAGGGTGGAGACGCGGGTGAACCCGCCGTCGGCGGGCAGGTGCAGTCCATCCGCGTCCACCGCTACCGCGGAGACCGGGGCGAAGACATCGTTGAAGAGCTTCCGTTTCCTCAGTGCACCGGCGAAGTCGTAGCCGAAGCCACCGTGGTTGACCCGGCGTCCGGTGCCGTACCCGAGCAGAACGACCGGTCGCTTAGGATCCTGCAGGAGCTCGCGGAACCCGGGCAGCTCAAGCAGGATGTCCGCCGCCGAGGCACCGCCGACCTCACTGAGCATCCCGTCGATCGTGCCGATTTTGGCGTACTTCGCGTACGCGTCGGGGAGGACGAACACCGGCACCCGGTCGCCCCATGGCCCGGTACCCGGAGTCGTCCCCGCCTGCAGCCCCGCCGCGAACGCCCGTAAGGCCTCGGCCTGTCCGGGGTTCGCATCGTTCGGGAAGGTGAACACCGGCCCGTACTGCTCGATGCGGACGTCCGAGGCGCGAAGAGGATGGGAAGCGAAGCCTGATCCCATGGCATGGATGTACGCGCCGAACCCGACGGTCGAGAAGGGGCCCGACGTGGTGAAGGCGTGCAGGGGTCCGGCGAGCCGGCGCAACGCCGCCAGGAAACGCTGGTTGAGCTGATCAGCGGCCGACGGTGCCCGTGCCACCGTGAACAGCACGAGCTGCGGGCGCACGCCTCCTGCCGCCTGCGAGAAGAATCCGCCGGCCGCCACCGAATGCGCCATCTCGACCGGGCCGAGCAGCGATCCGTGCCCCTGTGTGTCCTTGACCGAAAAGGCCGGGCTCCCCACTTCACCGTTCTCCAGGAACAGGAAACGCGGCCGGGTGCGATCACCGGTGGTCGCCGGTGCCCACTCTTGGATCTCTTCGACGATCATCGGCTTGCCGGAGGCGTCGAATCCGAGCCGCCCCACGGCCCGGGAGGAGACGTCGGTGGCCAGCCTCATGGTCTTGGAGACGGCGGCCGCCTGGTGCTCGTCGAGGAAGAACGCCGCGCCGCTCTCCCTGCCGTAGGCGTCGATGAGCGGTTTGGCGCGCAAGCGCGAACGGGGCGAGGAGACGACCACCCGCTCGGACAGAAAGGGCAGGTGCGGAACGCCGTTCTGATCAGTGACGGGCATGCCGTAAACCGCCGAAACGAGCCAATAGGTCTCTTCGCTGTTCATCAGTTCGGCGAACCGGCCGGCTTCGAACCACAACGTGGCGGGTTCCATCGTGCCGGAGACGACGAGCACGATTTCGGCGTCCGGGTCGGTCACGAGCATGTCCTGGTAACTGCCGGCGTTCCGGACGAGCGTGACCAGCGACGCACCGTCGAACACCTCGCCGTCGACGACGAACCCCTGCCGGTGCGCGGTCGCGAAAACGTAGAACGGCCTGGCCCCGATGTCCTGGCCCACCGGCAAAGAGGCGTAAACCTGTTCCCAAATCCCCGCCTCCGCGGCGTTCGCCGACAGGAGCACCCCGCCCGAAGCGGCGGGGTGCGACGGAAGATAAACGATCGGACCGGCAGGCACGGCGGCGTCCAGGTCCGGCGAGGGCCGGGAAAGCGCCGAACCACCTTCGGGCAGGGCACGGGCAAGCAGGTCCGTCGCCGGACCGGCGTCTGATGCGGCAGTGGTGTTCGAGGCCGCCTTCGTCGCGTGATCCGGGGCGAGCAGGGCGAAGGCCTTGTTGAGCGCGGGCACGTCGGCGTCCACGAAGGTGTCTGAGACCGGGCGAGCAGCCTCCTCGCCGAGGTCGTGCCACGGCAACGTGATGTCGATCCTGCCGGTCGGTCCCGTGCCGGACGTCGTCTCCGAACCGATGACCTCCACCAGCACGTCCTCTGGCCGGATCGCCAGGCCCAGCGAACGCAGCATCCCGGACTCGGCACGAAGCTCCACGTGGAACAGCTTGCTCAGGGCTTCCGCCCGCTCCAGCCCCCGCTTGCGTGCGGGTTTGGCGCCCAGGATGCCTGCTTTGCCCCAGCCCGTGATGGTGACCCGCGGCAGGCCCACGGTGTTGCGCAGCCGCCACGCCGCCGCTCTCGCGACTTTTCGCGCCACCTCACGCACCAGCGCTTCCGAGGACTTCGGTATGGAGGCGGCCGCGGTGGGGAAGGTCACCTCGACGGGGTCGATCCGGTTCGCCGCCAGGTCGGCGAGCGGGATCGACGGGACTCGCCGCCCCGCAGGAAGTGCCTCGACGAACTCGCCGGTCCCCCCGACGACCGCCCGAAAACCCTGGTGAGTGCTCACGCGGACGATCTCGGTCGCACCGAATACCTGGCCCGTCCCCTCCGTGAGCCACTGACGGGCGAACTTGAGCTCCTCCGCCGGCGTCATCGTGGTGGCGTTCACGGTCACCATCGACTTGCAGTGACCGAGGACGACCCGGACCGTGGGGTCGAAGCCCGCGTCTTGGAACACCTTGCTGCCGAAGATCACCCGTGCCGCATCGCCGCCATCGCGCACCACCGTGTCACCGAACTGCAGGGGCCGGTCCGTCCCCATCCCGAAGGCGAGACCCTCGGTGCTGCCGTGCCCGTCCAAGAACCACACCGGGACCGTGCTGTCGGCCCAAGGCGAGAGGACTGGTTCATAAAACTTGGTCCCGCTGCCTGTCGCCGCATCGGCCACTTCGCGAAAGTAGTAGCGCAGCCCCGCCGGATCGTTGTTGCGCGCGGCAAGGAACATGTGCTGGGCGTCGTTTTCGGTCAGGGGAAAGAACTCGCCGTGGACACCGAGGGCATCATTGGCCATCGCATGGCTGATGAACCGCTCCTCCACAGTGGACGGAACGGGTTGTGTTTTCAGCCCCATCCCGCTCGTGGCGAAGCCTCCGCTCTCGAAGAGCTTCACTCTGCCCGCCGGGTGATGGATGAGGCGCGAATAACCTCCGGCGGCCAGCGTCTGGGCGAATTCCTCCACTCCCCTGGTTTCCCCGTCCAGCGCGGCGAACACCAAGGGCCGCGTCCAAGGACGGCGCTTGCTCCGGTTGAGCGCCTTGCGCAAGCCCGCGTCGTTCCGCACGATCCGGCCCAGTTCCGCCTGCGTGAGTTCCACCGCCGCTCCGTCATTCCGGACGGTTCGGGAACCGCGCTTCCCACCGCCGTGGAGTAGGAACATCGGCAGAACACCGGCGTCCCAGGGCACGTTCACCCGGCCGGCGGCGGTATCGGACCAGTAGGTCTCCAGGGTGCCGGCAGTGACGTTCTTCGCCCAAGCCTCGGCTCGGGCGAAATCGGCTTCGTCCCCCGGGTACCGCACGAACAGCGCCACCGGCTCGCCGTCATCGTTGTGCAACAGGTCGGTCTTCAAGTCACCGGCGCGCAGCTCCGAGACCTTCACGAAGCCCGGCTCTCCGCTGGTGACGATCCGGTTCGCTTCGATTCTCGCCTCTCCAGGCGTGGAATAAACGTCAGGGTAGAACCGGTGCGCCCGCAAGGCTCCGGCGAAATCGAAGCCCAGCCGGCCGAAGTTCACCCGGCTTCCGCCGTGGCGCGCCACCAGCAGCACCGGCCGCTCCGGTTCGCTCCTGAGCTGCCACACGAAATCCGGGTCGGCGAGCAGCATCTCACCCAGTTCCTGCCCGTTGAGCTCGAGCACAGCACCGTCTCGCGTTTCGATGCGCGCGAACTTCCCGTCCGGGGAGTGCACCGAGACGACCAGAGGTTCCTTCGATCCCCAAGGGCCTGCCAGGTCCGCGGTGCCCGCCCTGACAGCTTCACGGAACTCGTCCAGCACCGCTTGCTCGTCCGCGGGGGCGCGGGTTCCGCCGGAAACCGGGAAGCCGAACACTTCGTCCGAAGCCACGTGCGCGATCTCCGCCAGCGAGGGCGGAGGTCCCTTCCTGAATTCCGCGCCACGCGGCACCTGCAGCATGGCGGCGTCGCTGAAGCGGTAAAAGCCGGCGTACTCGTAGCTCTGCCAATGCCCGGTCAACGCGCGCAACTTGCTCAGCAGTCGCCGGTTCGCGTCGCTCGTCGTGATTTCACTGGTGCCATTGGAATAGGTGAACACCAGCAACGGCGGGCGAACGGCACCCGCGGTCGCGGCCTGGAAGATGCCGGCCTTCGCGATCAGCTCCGCGGTGGCCTCGGGGGTGTTGAACACAGCGGTTTCGTTGCTCAACGGTATTTTGAAGCGGCCCATTTCGCCGTCCAGATGCAGCGCCACCGGCCTCCTCCGCGCACCGTCCGTGGCATCGGCCCATGCCTGGGTGGCCGGCTCATCGTGCCTCTTCCCGTTCTGATCGACAGAGGTTTCGATCACCGACCGCAGGCTGTGGTCGGTGGTGTTCTCCAGTTGCGCGGAAAAATTGCTGATGTAGCTCGTGCCGTGCACGAAGCCCATGCCGAACTGCCGGCCGTCGACGTCGGTGAGCGGCGCCCACTGCACGTCGTCCGGCAGAATTTCCGCCACGTTGCCGAAGATTCCGCCGTCTCTCACGACGGTCGTCCCCGCGGCGTCCGATTCCACCAGGTCGTTCGCCGCGGCCACCGACCGGTATGGCCCGTCGCCGCGCAGGGCCTTGGCGAATTCCTGTGCGGCGGCGAAAGTCAAGTCCGGCCGCGTCGGATCCGCGCCGATCAGGACGACCGGGACCGAGGGGTCGTCGGCCGCGTGCAACCGGAACATCGGCGAGTTCCGGACGTGCCGGGCCAGCGTGGCACCGTCGATCCGTACGCCGTCCACCACGAACTTGCCCATACGGCCGGTCACGTAGACGTAAAAGGGCCGCTTCAGGACAGGCAGGGACGGCATGCCGGCGTGGAGGGCCTCCCAGGAGGAATCCACCGATTCGCGACCGGAATCGAAGCTGATGCCACCGGACGAGTTCGTGGTCGGTTCGTACGAAGACCCCTCGGGGACTTCGCCCAAGGTGACCTCGACGGTGACCGTCTCGGCGGTCACCGTGCGGAGCGCGATCTCCGGCATCGGTTGCGCCGGATCCTCCCCCAGTTCCGTCCGCAGCAGGTCCGCGAAGATCCGTGTGTCTCTCGGAGTGCCCGTGATCTCGACACGCACGGACAGACCATCGGCTCGCTGAAACGTGTGAGCCTCCAGCAGAGCGTTCGCGAGCCGCCGCAAAGCCGGCCGATCGTCGACATCGGCCGACGCCGGCGTGTCGGCCTCCACGGTGAACGTCAGGTGTCCGGACAGTTCCGCCTTGACTTCTTCGCGTCGCGCTTCGTCCACGGCGAACGAGCTCTCGCTGGAGGAGTGCGAGTACTCGCTGGCGGCGTCCGAGTCGATACTGAGCGCGTCCGAGTCCTCATCGGAGGCGATCGAACTGTCGTCGCTCCAAGAGCTGCCGAAAGAGCCGCCAGGGCCGGATCCGGTGTTCACCGACAGGGTGCTGCCCATCCCGAGCGCCCCTGCGGAAGCGTTGTGGGGCGTGGCGAAGACCACGGCTCCTTCTTCCGGTTCGGCGCCATCGGCCAGTGGCCGTACGGTCCCGTCGCGTCTGACTTCGACTCGGGTGTCGAAGCCGGTGACACCGCCCCGGAACCCCGTGTCGCGAAGCAGTTCGGTCAGGGTGATCACCCGGTTGCCGTGGTGAGGGCTGCTCACCCGGCAGCTGAGGAAGACCAGGGAGGAGTGCTGCCGCCAGTGCGTTTCCCCGGGCAGGGCGATGCTGGACAGCAGCTGGACGACCGCGCGCTCGTCGAGGGTCACGAGCCGCCCGTTCCCGGTCCGGACCGAGAAGCCGTTGTGGTCGTGGTGAAGCGGAACGGTGAACTCGTCCCCGGTCTCGGGGCGGTTCCGGAACGCTTCCAGGAGCACTCCCCGTTCGTGGTCCGAGTGCGGGAAGCCCACTCCCACGACCGCGCCGGAGCGCGACCGCAGCGGGACGAAGTCCACGTCGGAGAGCCCGGATCCGGATTCCGGCGCGGGTTCCGGCGCGGCCGCGGCCGGCTCGGCGTAGGACCGCGCGACGGCGAACATGGTCCGCAGTGCGTGATGGGCGTCGTCGAGGACTTCGTGTCGCCGGGCGTCGGGTCCCAGGATGTCGTCGAGGCCGGGCCTGTCGAGCAGTGCGGTCATCTGCCCGCGCTCCCAGGCCGCGCCGGGATTCTCGCCCTCGAGATAGGCGTGGTAGGCGAGTGCGCTCAAGACGATGTCGTGCAGCGGGAACCGGCGCGTGAGTTCTTCCGGTGTCAGCCCTTCCGGCGGCACCACCAGGGGCAGCAGGCGGGTCCGCAGCGCGGTGGCCTCGGTGCGCGGGATCTGGGCGAGCAGGTTCGCCATCTGCGCGACCTGTTGGGGCAGCGCCGGTTGCAGCTCCTGGTCGACCGGTTCCTGGCTGTCCTCGTAGCTCGGGGGCTGATCCTCGATCGGGTGCTCGCTGTAGGCGGGTGCGCCGTCGGAATGCCTTGTGCCGTCCGGATCCCGCACGTGGTCGTAGTTCGGCAGCTCGGCTTCGTACAGATCCTCGCTGTAGGCGCCGCGTCCCGGCTCGGGGAACCGGCCGAACGGCGTTTCCGGCGTGGCGTCGCGCAAGTGGCGGCTGCTCAGCCGGACCGTTTCGGCCGCCTGCCGCACGGAGCTCAGTTCAGTCCAGGCATAGAGAGGGTCCTCCCCGTGCAGGAGCAGGTCGGTCAGCATCGTCGTGAGGCCCTCGTGGAAGGCCGCCCGGATCCGTTCCGGCACGCCGCCCGGCACCGACGGCGGCAGCGGACCCAGCAGGTCCTCCGCCTCCTGGCGGCGCAACTGTTCCCGCCAGTGCAGTTGTTCCTGCCATTGACGGCGATCCTGTCCGTCACCGGCGGGAGGCTCGTCGTGCCGCCGCTGCTCCAGACGTTCCCGCGCCTGGTCGATCCGCTCCCGCACTCGCTCCAGCTCGATGTCGGCCCAGGCGGCGAGGTCGTCGAACTCACGCAGCCGCTCGAATCCGCCCCGCAGATCAGTGGCGATCCCTTCCGCGTCCGCGCCCTGCGACAGCGCCCTGGCCACCGAGCCGATCATGGCCTCCCACAACCGCCGCTGCTCGCTGGCGCTCGGGCCATAGCCCCCACGGGGCCGGGGGCGCTCACCGAGCAGCGCCGCCGCCTCCGCACGCCAGAGTGCCAGCTCCGGCGACGGCTGCCGGACGTCGGCGTCCAGCCGTGATTCGAACTCGGCCACCGCGGCGGACAACCGCCCCGGCTCGGCAGGCAGGTCCCCGGCGAGCGGTTCCTCCACCCACCCGGCCGGCCCCTGGACATCTCCCCTGTGCATGCCGTCGGCCCGGTCCACCGGATACGCGCTCGCGTAGACGCTCTCGCTGTCACTTACCGACTCGTCCGCATCCCCGGTCGTGTAGCGGTCCCCGCGCGGACTCTCGGTCTGCACCGGCGACAACGGCGAACCCACCCCACCCCTCCACGTCCCGCCGCTCCAGGGCTCGTCCGCGAACGGATCGTCCGCGAAGTCCTCGTCGGCGAACGAGTCGCCGTCGAACGCGTCGTCCACGACGGGTCCGGCGCGTGGGGGCGCGGTGGGCGGGAGAGTGGCCTG
This sequence comes from Amycolatopsis coloradensis, assembly GCF_037997115.1. Classification (NCBI taxonomy): domain Bacteria; kingdom Bacillati; phylum Actinomycetota; class Actinomycetes; order Pseudonocardiales; family Pseudonocardiaceae; genus Amycolatopsis; species Amycolatopsis coloradensis. Next base: position 3,913,481 of record NZ_CP150484.1, on the reverse strand, counting down.
CAGCCGGATGAGTTCCAGCGGCACACCGGTGTAATGCGAGCGTGCGCCGGGCAGGTCCCGCAGCGCCTCGGCGCTCTCACGCAGCGGCACGACAGCCGGGTCGTCCCACGCCTCGCGCAGAGACGCCCCGGCGGAGACCAGGTCCGTCAACAGAGTCGCGAGTCCGTCGTGGATCAGCTGCCGGGCAGGGGTGTCCGCGCCCTCGGCCGCCCTGGGCAGCCCACCCAGCAAGGACTCGACCACCCGCCGGGCCGCCTCCACCGTCCGCGCCTCGGCCCGCTCCCGCTCCCGCTCCCGCACCCGCTCCGCGGCCCCCTCCACCCGCTCCGCCCACCGCTCCCACACCCGCTCGGCCCGCGACCGGGCCTCCACCGGTGCCGGTTCGCCCGCCCGCCCCACCGGCCCGGACTCGGGCGGACTCACCTCCGTCACCGCCGCCACGGAACGGACCGGCCCGAGAATCTGCACCGCGGTCACCGTGTAGTGCGCCTCCTCCGCCGGACCACGCAACGCCTCCAGTTCCGCGCGCAACCCCGCGACCACCGGACTGTGCCACGCCAAACGCTGGTCGGTACCCGCCACGATCGCCTCGGTCAGCATCGACACCAGACCGTCGTGCAGAAGCTGCCGCGCCTCCTCGTCCGCACCCTCCACGGCGGAAGGCAACCCCCGGGCCAACGCCTCGGCCTGCCCTCGGGCGCGCGACACCGCACCCGCCGACTCCGGCGAACCTTCCTCCCACTCCTCCACCCGCGCCGACGCCTCCATGATCGGCCCCAGCCAGTTCTCCAACGCCCGCTCGGCATCCGAGCTCGGTTCGGCACCGGCTTCCGGTGAGGGCTCCGGAATGGCCGCTCCCGGCGTGCGGGCCACCTCCCCCTCTGGACCCCGCAAACCCTCCAGATCACCCCGCAGACGCACCACATCCGCGTGCTCCCACGCCACCTCCGCGACCGCACCCTCGGCGATCAAATCGGCCACCATCGCCACCAGGCCGTCGTGCAAGAACCGAACCGTGTCCTCGTCGACACCCGGCAACGCCGGCGCCGGTTCACCCACCAGCCCCTCAGCCTCGGCCCGCGCCAGCTCCGCCGGCACCACCGACGGCACCAAACCCTCTTCCCGCTCGGCGACCCGGCCCGAAATCTCCGACAACACCTCGGCCCACACCGCCAACGCCATATCCGCCTGCTCCGGTCGTCCACCGTCCCCATCGGACACGGCGTCATCAGGATCAGGAAGAACGAAGCCGGTCCCCACCTGCACACCCGAACGCGAAGCCACCGACAAGGAACCCGTGTCGGACACGTCGACACCGGGGAACGGGGCTGGCGAAGACGAGGGGGCAGGTTCGTCGGTGAGCGACCCGCTCCCGGAACGAGTCCTGACCGCGGGTGTGTCGGCGGGTGCGGCGTCGACCCGCACCCGGGGGAGGTTCTCCGCGTCCTCCGGCACCTCCTGGATCGTCTCGGGCAGGTGCAGACCGTGCGTGACGTCGAAGACGGAACGCCAGTGCGCGAACGTCTCGAGCGGGGTGTCGTGCGTCGGGAAGAACGCGCCGGCGAAGCCGCCGGACGAGCGGTGCACTGGCACCTGAAGGTAGGTGTCGTTCGGGCCGAACCGCCCTGCGGGCGAGGCGATTCGCCCGGTGCGCCTGGTCAACTCCGGACTCCGGCTACGCAACCTCTCACGGCTGCGCGACGACTCGAGGCTCGGCGTCTGCTTGCCACTGGTCCTGGCCTCGCTCGCCGTGCGGCGCGTGTCGAACGGCGAGATCTCCCGGCTCGACGGAGCGATACTCGCCCGGCTCCGGCCCCGTGCCTGCCCCACGGGCGGAACGTGGTCACTCCGGTCCGAGTGCGCGGATTTCGAGGGAGTGGTCTCGTGCTCGGCGAAACCGGCGTCCTCGCTCGAACCCGGGTTCACCTCGGCTGCCGGCGCGTCGTCGTCCAGCGGCGTGAAGAACTTCGCGTTCGCACGGACGTTCCCGAGAGTCGCCCATTCGCCGAACTCGTCCAGGGTGAGCAAAGCAGGGTACGAGGTCCTCGGATCGTGCAGCACGAACACCCGCCGGCCATCCGCCGTGGTGGCCTGAACATGGACAGAGTGGCCCGGAGCGGACACCATGGCACCACCGCGAGCCGACACGTGCCTCCAGAAGGAAACGAGGTCGTCCGTGGTTCGCAATGCCTCCGCCAGGGAAGGATCCGGCCGCGTTTCCTCGCTCAGCATGCTGGAACCGAAGGGGGTTCCATCGGCTTCCGGCGCGAACTGGTTGCCCATCATCGCCACGTAGGACTCGTGATCGACCCGGTTGCGGCGGCGGCTTCCCCGGTCCACGAGCAGCGGCGACACCAGGACGCCGCTCAACCGGTTCTCACCCAGTGTCTTCCTGGTGAGCACCGGAACCTGATCGACGTCCGGCTCGGCGGCGGCGAGTTTCTGCATGGTGCGGGCCCAGCGGGCGGTCAGCGCTCGCCATTCCCGGCGCACGGTACCGGCGTCCTGTACCGCGTTCACCAGACGCAGTGCCCGGCTTTCGAGCGCGGAGAACTCGGATCGCGCGTCGGCGACCCGCTTCCGCACCATCTCCTCGTGGGTCCGGCCGAAGGGCCGATCGGGCCTCGACCGGCGTTCCACGCTCGTCATGGCGAGAGCGTCTTCGGTGGCGTCGGCCACCGCACGGCCCACCCTCAGCAGCCCCGCCACCGTCGGCACCATGCCGCGGACGCGCATGTCGATCGCGGCCGGAGCGGCGGTGTTGAGGAAGTACTGCTCCTCATGGCCGGTGGCGGCGAACAACGCTTCCGTCAGCGCCGCCGCGTTGTTCAGCAGTGCACTGAACAACGGATCGGCGAGCAGTGCCCTCCGGGCGGTCGTCCCGAGGTTCGCCAAGCCGAGCATGGCCAGACGCACCGGCAGGCCGGCGTCCGCCGGGATGGCCAGGCTCAGCAGCGGCGAAGTGCCTGACGTGAACGGATCCGCGCCACCCGAGATTTCCGCTCTCAGCACGTCGAGCAGGTTCGAGAGTCGTGCGGGCGGCACCGGCTGGACGGCCCGCCGGTCCACCTCCGAACCGCCATGGGAACGCTTCGGACGGTGGGGCTGTTCCTGAGTGGGTACCAGGGAAGCGGCCAGCAAGGCCTCGTTGACGAAGGAGCGGACCTGTGCCCGGCTGGCCTCGGGCAACGCGTCGAGTGAACGCTCGATCGCGATCAGCCGTGTCCTCGTGCCGTGTGGCAGGGCGTGGTATTCCAGTTTGCCTTCGCCTGCCAGCGCGGTGTATTCGGCGATCTTGGCCCGCAGCTCGGGCCGGGAGAGCTCGAGTTCGGGCAGCCCGTGGATCACCCGATCGTAGCCCGCGGCGGCTTGACGCTCCGGGGTGTTCTGACCGTCGTCGAGGGTGACCTCGACGATCGCCCAGTGACCGTCGCCCGGAGCATGTCCCTCCGGTATTCCGCCGGTTTCGATGTGGAGTTCCACGTCTTCCGCTCGGACGGTCTGGTTGTCCTCTTGGAGCAGGGCGAGTTCTTCGGCCAGAGTCTCGCGGATCTGATCCCGCACCCGGCCGGCTCGTTTCCGGGCGGTCGTGTCGGACATTCCGGGGAGCCGGGAACGACCGCTTCCGTACCCGGTGATGGTCACCTTGACCCCGCCCAGCCCAAGGTCCTTCCGGAGCACGGACGCGCGAGCGACGTCTCGAGCGAGCACGCGGGCACCGGTGAGAGCACGCTTGCCCGCGGTCGACGTGCCTGGCTTGAAGCGCACCTTCACCGGCGGTATCTCGCTGACTCCCCCCAGCGCGACTGTCACCAAGGGATTGACGCTCGCGGCTGTGCCGTCGGACGCGTACAACAGCGCCTGCTGCTCGAAGAAGGTCTCGCCCGGTTCCCGGGTGTACATCCGGAAGAACCAGCGCTCAGGTCCCGGCAGGATGCCGAGTTCGTCGGCCATCGCCAGCCAAGCCCGCCGCCGGGCCGATGCCGTGGCGCCGTCGTATCCGGTTTTCGCGATGCCGTGAAGTGCTTCCGCGAGTTCGCGGTGATGTTCCAGCCGAGCCGTTTCCGCTACGTGACCGCCGCTCCTCGCCCGCTCCACCCGGCGCGCCAGATCCGCCGCGAGGTTCTCGAGTTCCACGTTGTGGTGCAGCAGATTGCGCTCGATCGCCGCTCGTACGGCGGCTTCCTCTTCCGCGGTGTGCGAGTGGTTCTCCAAGGTCACCTGCGTCCGGCCATCGGCGCTTTCCGCGATCACGGTGGCGAACCGGTTCCCGGTGTTGTCACGCGTACCGGCCCGGGCCATGTTCGTGTAGTCAGGACGCCCGTCGGCGCCCTCCCCCGGGATCGAGGACAGCACGTACATTTGCCCGGGCTTGGCCCACGCGAACTGGTTCACCCCCATCCGCTGGGCGGCTTCGTCGAGCCGCACCCGTTGTTTCCGCATCTCCGGGGCATGGTTCAGCATCTGCCCATAACGATGCCCGGGAAGCGGGCGCCCCGGGATCCCGCCGATGTCGCGCTGGTCCCGTCCGGCGATCTCCACGGCTCTGCTCGCGTCCACAGTGGAGGGAGCGCCGTGCTCGACGATCTCGGCCAGTCCTTCGGCGAGGTGGAAGGCGCCTGTCACCTCCGTGTCGTTCCCCGCGTTGACCCGAGCCGTCGCCGGTCGTTCTCCCGAACCGTCGAACAACAGCGTGTCCGGTATGGCTCCGTGGACGATCCCGGCGAAATCACGGGAGACATCGGTGAGCTGCCTGGGCATCCGGGGAACCACCCGATGCAGCACCTGATCCCGGCCCTGGTCGTCGAGTACGATCCGGGAATCCCGCACCTCGAGTTCGATGTCGGAGCCGGTGCGGCGCAACGTTTCACGAGCCTGCTCCAGCACCTCCTCGGTCGCGAAGAACTCCCTCGCCCCGACAACGCCTCCACCGTCGTCCACGGACCGGGCGCCGTTGATGCCCAGCGTCCTGTCCTTCGCGATCCGCAGGGGCGGCCGGTACGCCGCCTTGGTCCCGCTCTCAGGACGGCCGAAGGCAGGGAAGGCATCGTCGGTCCGCTGCTCGGCCTGAAGCGGCCGGAGGGATTCGAAATGCTTCGCTCCGACAGGCTCGGGCTGGTAGCCGAAAGTGAGGTTCGGCTGCGGCGCGGGAGCCGCGACAGGAGCGACGGAAGGCCGCCGTTCGTCTTGGTTGTCGCCCAGGTGGATCAGGGTGGGGCGCAGGCCCGGCCCGAAGCGGATGAGCGGCACGGTCCGATGCTGTTCGTCGATGTCGTCACGGATTTTGCGCTGGAAGTCCGTCTCCGGTTTCCAGTACTTGAGCGCGCCGTGCTCGACTCCCATCTCCCGGCCGGTGAGCAGGTACACCATCCGGTCGTAGTCGGTGTCATGCAGGCTCGCCCCGTCCTCGGGGAGCCGGATGTCGTAGAGGTCGTTGTCGCCGGTGACATCGCGGTAACCGGACTCCCCGCGTTCCTGGACGATGCCGTCGATCACCCGGAAACGGCCGGACTCCTCCAGCCCGCGCATGGACTCGGCCAATTGCGCGTACTCCGTCGCACGGTCCTCGTACCGCTTCATCACCCGTTCACGGAGCTCCTCCGGCATCTTGGCGACATCCGGCCGCCTCGGCTCGAAGTAGGCCACCAGGCCGATCTGCTCGCGCGGCATTCCCAGCGGAACGTCCAGCTCGTTGAGCGTCTTGGCCTTGATCTCCACGGGCTTGGGCACCGCTCCCCGGGCCCGCCACTCGACCGAGGCGGGGTTGGCGGGCCGGACGTCGAACACCACGCCGAACCGGTCTGCCATCTTCTGGAAACGACGCTGATCCTGTCGCGGAATCCCGTACTGGGCTTGAAGTGTCCGCTCACTGACGTAATCCGAATGCGCGGACTGGACCGAAACCCAGCTGTTCCGGCGAAGCTGCGTCGGCGGCGTCGCGGTGGAAACGTGCTCGTCGATTTCGTCGAAAAGCTCTTCGATGAAACGGGCTGCTTCACGTTCGATCTCGGGCAGTTTCGGCGCTTCATCGGACACACGTTCGGACTCGGCGAACGAGCTTCTTTCCGCCTCTGAACCGTCCTCAGGAGTCGGCCTGCCGTCGATCGCGGCCAGCACCTCCTCGGTGAACATCCGAGCGTCCTGATCGATTTCCGGCAGGGCGGTTTCGCGGGAAAGGACGACCGCATCCGGAGAAGGCGAACTACCGTCGGGAACGCGGACCGTGCCATCCCGCCGGATCTCCACCGGGGTGGCAGGCCCCCGCACAGTGCCGCGGTAGCCATCCTGCCGCGCCAGCTCCCGCACCCTGCCGAGCAACCCACCCGCCACCGGATCATCCACCCGGCAACTCAGCACCACCAACTCCGGCACAACCCGCCACCCACCACCACCCGGCAACACCCGACTACTCAACAACCGATAAACCCCAGCCCCATCCAACTTCACCACCACACCATCCGACCTACGCCGAACCGAAAAACCACCATCCCCACCATGACCCACCACCGAATACACACCCACCCCACCAGCACCCGCCACAAACGCCGACCGCACCACCTCAACCTCACCCACAACCAACGGAAAAAACACCCCCACCTCACGCCCCCCACCATCCCTCAACGCAACAAACTCCACCTCCTCCAACCCAACCCCCACCACATCCGACAACAACACCGGATCCCCCACCGAACCCACACCCGACGCCACCTCACCGGAGGGGAATCCGAACACCTCGGCCAAACCGGCGAAGTCCGCGGGATCGAACCCCATCGACGTGAAAATCTCCGGATCGAACCCACCGGCCCACGACCCGTTATTCGGCTCCGCACCCCACTCCTGCATGCCACCGAACGGCTCCACACCCCACTCCCGCATATCGCCGAACGGCTCCGCACCCCACTCCCGCATGCCACCGAACGGCTCGACACCGGTGCCCCAAGCCGTCTCCTGTTCTTCCCACGACCACTGAGCCGACGACTCGGGCAGCCTCTCTCCCGAGGCCTCCTCGGCCGGGTCAGGCACCCGCCTCCCGTCGGGCTCCTCGCCCTCCCTGGCCGCCCGCGACGCCTCACGGGCGCGCGCCATCTGCGACTCCCACTCGGCACGCGTTTCGGGCGGCACACCACCGTCGGTTTCCGGAGAATCAGGCGACGAACCCGAAACCACCGCCTCCGGAGCGACACCACCCGCAGGCGCGGGGCTCTCGACTACCGCGACCTCCGGCGAAGCCTCTGGCACGCCGTCTTCCCCCGGCACCGATTCCCGGACCGACAAACCCATCTTGCCGGGCAATTGCAGTTCCGCGTCCCAAAAGATCCGCACATGCTCACGCATGATCTCGTCGACCGACGGCAGCCCCCACCGCCCCGAGCTTCTCTCCCGGCGGCTCAGTAACGCCTCACGGACCAGCTCCTCCACCCGGGTCTGCCGATCCGGGCCCACTTTCGAACTTCCGGTGATGTCGATGTGCAGGCCCGGCCGGGCACCCGAAGCGGCGGCGAACCGGTCGAAGAAGCCCTCCACCACCCAGGTCAGCCGATTTTCCACAGCCACCGGAATCTGGATCTGTGATCTGTGGAGCGGGCTGGTGAACACCCGGGATTGCCGGTACTGCTCCGGAGTCTTACCGGGCGTGAGATGAACCCGCACGGCGGTATGACCATCGAAACCCCGGCCACCATTACGCCACGACCACGTTATATCGAGCTTCTGGACCGCGGACTCGACCATGCCCGCACCCCGCATTCCGGCATTCAGCAGATTGGTGAGGTAGTCCCGCATTGCCTGCCGGACCACCACGTCACCCGGTTTGACCCTGATCTCCGAAAGAATCCGCACATCCGGGTATTCCGTACCCTGCGGCTGCGCCAGAATGCGCTGCCCCAACGACATTCCGAGCGCGATCAGCTTGTCCTCGTCGTCGGCGAACATTTTCACGGATCGCTCGTTCGCCACGCTGAAGTCACCGTCGAACGCCAGCTTCGACTTGTCTTCTGACAATTTCTTCAAAAGCCAGGGAAGCGTAGGCCAGGAAAGCTCGTGTCCTGACTCGGCCGATGTCTGGTCGAGGATGTGTTCCGGACCCTCGACATCGAGGTACAGCACCGTGGCCTTCGATTCCTGCGAGTTCTGCCGGAATGCGAGGTGGCCTTCGATGAATCGTTGGATCTCCTCTTCCTGGGCCGAGGGCATCGCTGCCCGCACGGCCGCGTTCACCGCCCTCAGCACCGCGAACTCCCGGGCTTGCGGGAAGCGGTTCCCCGCGTGCAACTCCAGGTTCAATCGCACCCGCTGCCCGGAGTCACCGGCGTCCCGCACCCGCTCGACCAGGCCTTCCATCAACCACCCCAGCCGCCGTAACGAGACCTGCGGAAGACGGTCACTGCGGGGAAGGAAAGCGAGGACGAGTTCCCTCTCGGCGCGATAAGCCCGCCGAGATCGGTTCGGCGATCGATACACGGACACGCCGACGCGTGCCGGCTGTCCTTCGCTGATGGTGTGCTGCATACGGTCGAAGGGAAGCTGTGACTCTTCGAGGGCGGCTCCCCGGTCCCGCAACGCGGCCCGTACCCGCTCTTCGAGCGAATCGAACAACTCAGGAGCCCGCTGCTTCAGACGCACGGGCGTATCCATCACCTGCAACCTGATGTCCAGTGGCTCGAGTCCGAGTCGCGTCAACTCCGCGGCGTTCCGTGCGATGTGATCCAGCAGCGCGTTCAGCTCGGCTTCGGTCTCCGGCGACAACACCAAGGAGTCGCCGGACAGCGTGCCTCGCCACGCCGCCTCGACCGCGGCGCCCGTCGCGGCTTTTTGGGCCGCCGCGGATCGTATCGGCGCGTCGGCGGTCGCGGCGGGCAACGGAACGAGGCCGGTCCTGGACGCGGAGCCATCGTGCTCCACGGGTGCGCCCTGCTCCGAAGTACTTTCCCGCTCCGAGTCGAGAAAGTGATCAGGTCCCGTGATCTCCATGCGCAGCATCGGATTGTTGGGCCCGATGGTCTGGCGGAGTCCGACATGGTCCTTGATGAACTGTTCGGCTTCCTCCCAGGTCGCATCCGGCAGCACCGCCCGCACCGCCGCGTTCATCTCGATCGTGATCGCGTTCAACCGTCGCGGGAGCACCGTCTCCGAAGACCGCAGATCGAGTACCAGCCGAGGCCGGTCGTCCGGTTGGGCGTTGTCACGCGCCCGCTCGGCCAGCCCCTCCACCAACCACCCCAGCCGGCGCCGCGAAGCCTGCGACAACCCGCTACTGCGGGGCGGGAAGGGCAGATCCAGCCTCCGCGAGGCCTGATAACTCCGCACCGTCCGATGTGGAGATCGATGCACCGCGAACCGCACCCAGGGAGACTCCCCCTCACGCAACTCGTGCTCGATGCGATCGACCGCGAACCGCAGCGCATCGCGAGCCACACCACGCTGCTCCAGGAGCGACGACAGCTTCTCTTCGAGCATGTCGAACAGCGCCGTTGCGAAGCGCCGGCGTCGCTGCGACGTGTCGAACACGTGCAACCTCACATCAGGGGGCTCGCGCCTTGCCGAAGCCGCTGTCTCGCGGGCGACGCTGTCCGCGAGTTCGGTCAACGAGGCCTGATCCTCCGGCGACAGCCCTGGCGGATCAGTCTTCGTCACCTTCGCGGACCAGCTCCGTTCCTCGGGCGCGTCCGCTGCTGCCGCGCCGCCCGCCGCCGAATCACGCGATGGCGGTACCGGAGCCAACGGCAGCGCGATCAGAGACTCGTCTCGGCCCGCATCGGGCGGCTCAGGCAGCGGCGCCTCAGGTGGCTCGGGCCGGGCGGCCACTGAATCCAGAGCGTGTTCCGGCCCTTCGATCTCCGAGTAGAGCCAGCCATAGCTCGGTGAGACCTCCTGTCGAAAAGTTATGTGTTCTTCGACGAACTGCTTGATCGCCTCTTCAGGCGCGTCCGGCAATGCCGCTCGCACCGCCGCGTTGACCGCGACCGTGACCGTGGCCTTTCGAACAGTGATCCAGTGCTCCGTGCTACGAAGGTCCAGGATCAGGCGGGGCCGCCGCACCGGATCGGCGTTGTCCCGCACCCGCTCGGCCAGCCCCTCGATCAGCCATTCCAACCGGCGCAGCGCGGCTCGCGAAAAAGCGCTGTCGCGGGCAAGGAAGGGGACTCGAAGACTTCGCGCCGCCTGGTAACCACGCACCGGCCGGTTCGGCGACCGATGCACCGTCACCTCGACACCAGGCGTCCCATTCTTCGGCACACCGCCATGCAGCCGATCAAAGGTGAACCTGGCCGCGTCCGCGTCCACGCCATGAGCCCGCATGGCCTCCCGAAGACGCCCCTCCAGCAACCCGAACAACGACGGACCGAACCGCGCCCGGCGCTCGGCGGTGTCGGCCAGGTTCAACCGCACGTCCGCCGGCTCACGACCGTTCCGCTCCAGCTCCGCCGCGTTCCGCGCGATCCGATCCGTCAACACGGCCAGCGACGCCTCGTCCTCGGGCGACAGCCGCGGCTCCCCCGTCGCCGGAAGTTCGGCCCGCCATCGTGTTTCCACCACCGCGTCCGGCGCGCTCGACCCGGCCTGCTCGCGGGGAGCGCCGGCCTCGGCGGGCAACGCGACGAGCCCGACCATCGGTGCCGGCGCCGGTGGTGGCGCCTCGGTGGTACCGGCGTCGATGAGGTCCGCGAACACCACCGTGTGTGCCCTCGACGGACCTTGCAGGTATTCGATGCGCTCTTCGATGAACTTCTTGACCGTCTCCGCGGTGGCCTCCGGAAGCGAGGACCACACCGCGGCGTTCACCTCGTCCGCGACCGTTCCCGCCAGATGGGCCCGCGCGGTGGTGGTACTTCGCAGCTCCAGCACAAGACGGCTCGGATCAGTGCCGTTCTCGGTCACTCGTTGGACCAGGCCACTCACCATCCATCGCAGCCGGCGGCTCTCGACGGCGAAGAGCGCCTTGCCGCGAGGGAGGAAGGAGAGGGCGAGACTGGAAGCGTCCCGATAGGACTGCACGGACCGGTTCGGCGTCCGGTGCACCGTGATCGACAAACCGCGACGAGGCTTTGGGATGACGGTGTGCTCGACGCGATCGAATTCGAACCGAAGCAGCTCCGGATCGACCCCACGATCGAGCAGGGCGGTACGCAACGACCGATCCATCAGGTCGAACAACGCCTCGGCGTGGTTCTTGAGCCAGTAGACGGTGTCGTGCACATGCAGCCTGACGTCCCAGGGCTCCTGTCCCGGCAGGAGTGACAGCTCACCAACGAGGTTCTCGGCCAAGTGTGCCAAGGAGGCTTGATCCGCTTCCGACAACGACATCGGGTTGTTTCTGTCCGCCGGTACGGCCCAACGACCCACCAGCGGCGCGTTCTCCAAGGTTTCGATGCCCAGGCGGGTGTTGTGCAGGAGCGGCCTCGCGGATGCGGGCAGCGGGATCACGGGTACGTCGTTTTCGGACGATTCGCTTCCCTCCACCGACAACGCCATATCAGGATCGTCAGGAATCGGCTCTCCGAAACGAACCGCACCCTCGGTGCCCGGCGGTACCGGCGCGTTCCTCGACGATTCCGCCGCACCGAAGTCCTCATGGACCTGCTCTGCCGAAACGTCCTGCCCAGGTTCTTCCCTCTGCCCGACGTGCGTGTGCTCGAAGTCCATATGCTCTTCGAGCAGTGCGGGCTCCCAGTCCCGCATCGGCTGTCCGGACACCGTTTCCGTCGACGGCGGATGTTCCGCCGGGCGGGTGGCGGACTCCGCGCCGGACACGCGAGTCTCACCGCTCGAGGAACGCGCGAGTTGCCGGTCCCCACTGTCATCCAAGGCGTGCTCCGGGCCCTCGATGTCCAGGAGGAACATCGGGCTCTTCCGCCACGTACTCCGAGCGAGTCCGATGTGGCCCTCGATGAATCGCTTGATCATCTCGTCGGACGCGTCCGGTAGCGCCGCCCGCACGGCCTCGTTCACCACGGCCGTGATCGTGGAGACCCGCTCCTCGCTCCCCTTCTCCGTGCAACGCAGCTCGATGAGCAATCTGGACGGCTTCCCCGGATCGGCGTTGTCCCTCACCCGCGCGGCGAAGCCCTCCACCAGCCACCTCAGCCGACGCCTCGACGCCTGTGAGATATCGGCGCTGTGCGCGAAGAAGGGAACCTGGAGCTTTCGTGCCGCCCGGTAGTTCGACGCCGGCCTGTTCGGTGACAGGTGCACCGTTATCGCGATGCTGGGCATCGCGTCCTTGGGTACGCTGCTCTGCAAGCGATCGAAGGGGAACCGCTCCGCGTCCACATCCATTCCCTGAGCCCGCATGGCTTCACGCAGACGCCTCGCCAGCGACTCGAACAACCTGGGACCGAGCCGCGCCCGCCGTGCCGGAGTGTCCGTCAGATGCAACCGCACATCCGCCGGCTCGCGGCCGTCACGCTCCAGCTCCGCCGAGGTCCGCGCGATCCGGTCCACCAACGCGCCAAGCTTCCACTCATCCTCCGACGACCACCGTATTTCACCGACCGCCGGAAGACCCGCCCACCAATCGTCCACGATTTGGTTATAGGCGTCGGCCCCCCAACTGGGCCGGTCGACAGCGGTAGCGGCGGGCAAGGCGACCAAGCCTCCGGCCGAGAGTGCGGTGGACGCGGGAGCAGGAACAAGGCCGGGTTCGGTCAACCTCGCGAAAAGCGCGGTGCTCTTGAGGGATACCTCCTGCACGAACTCGATGCGCTGATCGATGAAGGTCTTGATCTGGTCGGCGGCGGCCCCGGGAAGCGCCTGCCGGACCGCCGCGTTCACCTCGGAGGTGACCGTGTCCTTCCGGTCTTGGAGCATGCCCTTCGTACTGCGCAGGTAGAGCGTCAGACGGCTCTGGTCGCCGCTGTCGCCGGCCACCCGGCGAGCCAGCCCCTCCACCATCCAGCGCAGGCGACGCCGATGAACCCACGGCAGAACCTTGTCACGTGGCAAGAAGAACAGGTCCAAACTCCGGGCGGCGCGATAAGCCTCGATCGGCTGCTTCGACGTCTCTTGCACGACGATCTCGATACTGGAAGAACTGTTTCCCCGCGCCGCGTCCTCGATATGATCGAAGTCGAATCGCAGCAGCTCCGGATCGACACCACGCTCGATCAGGGCCGCTCGCAAACCCTGTTCCATCAGCGCGAACAGAGTCCGGCCTTGCCGCTGAAGCCACAAGACGCCGGCTGTCACCCGCAGCCGGACATCCCATGGCTCTACGCCGGGCCGGAGCGGGAAGTCCCGGACAAGAAGTTCCGCCAAACCATGCAGCGAAGCCCGATCCGTCTCCGACAACTCCGGCCTGTCGGACATGGACGGACTCGCGGACCAACGCGCCTCCGCCGTGGTGGCCGGCACAGTGCTGTTCTTGCCCGGCGCCACCCGTGATTCGGCTCGTGCTTCCGGAAGCGGGAAGGGGCCTTCGAGGGCATGGCTCGGCCCAGCCGCTGTTTCCTGTCGGGGCAGCTCCGGCGAGGCGAGATCCACATATCGCGCGCCCTCGCTGCCATCCCTGGAAGTGTCGCTGTCCAAATTCTCGACCCGGCCGTCGTCCCATACCCGAACCCGGCCCGTCGGACCCGAAACACCGCCCTCGTACCCCTCCCGCCGCGCCAATTCCCGCACCCTGCCGAGCAACCCACCCGCCACCGGATCATCCACCCGGCAACTCAGCACCACCAACTCCGGCACAACCCGCCACCCACCACCACCCGGCAACACCCGACTACTCAACAACCGATAAACCCCAGCCCCATCCAACTTCACCACCACACCATCCGACCTACGCCGAACCGAAAAACCACCATCCCCACCATGACCCACCACCGAATACACACCCACCCCACCAGCACCCGCCACAAACGCCGACCGCACCACCTCAACCTCACCCACAACCAACGGAAAAAACACCCCCACCTCACGCCCCCCACCATCCCTCAACGCAACAAACTCCACCTCCTCCAACCCAACCCCCACCACATCCGACAACAACACCGGATCACCCACCGACCCCACACCCGGCACCACCGTCGCCGCCGAGCCGGTCGAGCGCTCGGGAATCCGCGGCGATGTCGTGCTCTCGGCCGAGGAACGCGCGGATTCCTTCGGGGTGAACGATTCGGCGGCGCCCGATCGAGGCCCGGCCGTCGTCCGAGGCGTGGCCCTTTCCGGCGCGGGCCCCGAGCCCACGCCTTCCCGCGACGACAAGGGCGCCTCGGGTTTCACGACACCCGGCCGGCGGCGGGACGCTCCGTCTTCGCCGGCACGAGACTGCGTCTGCGCGGCCGGGGACTTCGACGTGTCCGGCCGTTGCGGGGCAGAGTCGTCGCCGCTCGCACGAGTCCGGTTCCCTGAAGGGCTCGCCTCCGCCGTTTCCAGCCGAGCTGCGGGCTTTCCCCGGTCCCCGGTTCCCGCTGGGGACGCCGCCTGCGACGACTCGCCGGCCGGTCGCGACGGCAGGGTGGCGTCCGGAGCACCTGCCGTCGTCACCGGACGGCCCGACGGCGCCGAGGTTCCGGATGCGGTCACCGAAGCACGATCCGGTGCCGCGGCCGGGGACGACGGCGCGCTCTGCCGATCCGAGACACGCGCGGCGGACGACGACTCGCCGGCCGGTCGCGACGGCACGGTGACGTCCGGAGCACCTGCCGTCGTCACCGGACGGCCCGGCTGCGCCGAGGTTCCGGATGCGGTCGCCGGAACGCGATCCGGTGCCAGGGACGACGCCGCGCTCTGCCGATCCGAGGCACGCGCGGCAGACGACGGCTCGCCGCCCGCCTGGGACTGGGTCTGCGGCCGGCTCTCCACCGCGACGTCCGGACGAGCCGCCCGGCTGTTCGCCGGATTCTGATCCTGGGGCTGACCGGCAGCGGCCGACTCCGCGCGTGGCTGGCTATGACTCTGGCCCGAAGGAGGTGTGTTGGCTGTTCCGGCAGGCTGGCCGCCCGACACCACCGCCGGCTGTGAAGAGCCGGCCGCCCGCTCCTGGGTGGACGGCGTTCCACCGGTCACGCCACGGGAATCATCACCGGTTTGCCGGTTCGCCGGCGCTGCGGACGAACGCGTGTCCCCGCTGGCCTGTTGACCCACCGGCGCGGCCTCGGCGTTCCCGGGAGACCCAGTGCCCGCATCCGGCTGGCCGGTCACGTTCGAGGGCAGCGTCGACGGCTGGGCCGAACCGGCCGTCTGCCCGTGACGACCATCCTGCGGGACACTGTCCCCGCGCGCCCCCGTGGCGGCACCCTCGGTTACCCCAGGACTCGACGTGTCACCAGTGCGCCCACCGACCGTGGGCTCCGGGCCCGTTGCCGGAACCTGCGGCACGGCGGGAACATGCGCTGCCGCCTCTCCCTGCGCAGGCGCCGCCTCCCCGCCTCCGAGAAACTCCCGCAAGTCCGGCTGACCGGCACTCTCGGTCGGAACAGCCTGCTGTACAGCAGGTTCGGAACCGAACACCGTCCCCAATGGAGTCCGGGCAGGAGACGTGATCTCACGCGCGCCATCCGCGACACCATCGGTCGCTTGCGCGGCCGGGGCAGCACCGGGTTCGGGAATGACCAGCGGTCGCTTCTGCGATTCCCCGACGACCTGAGGCGCCTCATCCGCCGACTCGGTATAGGGCGGCAACTGCTCCGAGCCCCGCCTGCTCTCGGGATCCGGCTCCTCTTCCGCCGCGACAGCGGCCTTATCCTCGCCCTCGGCGGTGGTTTCACCATTACCGGGCAACGACGCCGCGGCAGGCTTGAGCCACCCGAGTCCCAGCTGATCCAGCTTGTCCAAGAACGACTGCCCCATCACCGCGGCGCCCTGGCCGGTGACACCCCCGCCCTTCCCCCCATCCCCGGGACCGGACAGCGCGCCCAGAATGCCTTCCCACATCACCCCCTCTTCGTCCTTGAGCGCGAGGAACACCAAGGGATTGCTGAAGGCCACCATGGCCACCTGGCCCAGCGCGTAAGCCGACGGGCCCGCGATATCGAACGTCTTCTGCCATCCTCGCGGCAGCTGATGCCGGATCTCCTTCGAGAAGAAGCTCCCCACTCCCCTGGCCGCACCGTGGAACACACCACCCGCCACACCGCCGATCGCGCCACCGATCGCCGACCCCTTCAGCGACTCGGTATCCCACCCGTCCCGGCCATCCGTCGCGATCTGAACACCCTGGATACCGCCGTCCACGGCGACCATGAGCCCCGCACCGCCCGCCGCCCACTTCGCCGCCGTCGAGCTCAGCTTCCACAACTGACTACCCACCTGTTGCACGGTGAGCTGACTCAACTTCGCCTTCAACAGCTGGAGGATCCCCTGAATGGTGAGACGAGCAGCCACCTGCACCACGGGAACGAAGATCGCGCCGAACAACGTCGACAACAGTTGAATGATCGCCGCGAGCGTCAACGCCGCGAACGTGATCAACATGATCTTGCTTTTCTGAATGTCGGCCGCGGCGTTTTTCGCCTGCTTCTCGAACCCCGCCGCCTGGACCTTCAACTGCTCGAGACCCGCCGTCAGATCACCCTGGATGAAACCCAGGATCTTCGACGCCGTCTCGCCGTCGAACGACCGATCCAGCCGGCCTGCCACCGAGGGGAGCTCATCGACGACTCTGTCGAGATCCGCATGGAACACCGACCAGGCGTGACCGATGGCTTTCAGCCCGCCCTCGCTGCCTTCCGGCCACTCCATACCCAGGACGACCTTGAAGAAGTGCTGGAGACTCGGCGGCAGCTGGGTGGTCTCGTCAGTGCCGTGCATCGGCCGCTGATCACCACCGCCTGCGCCTGAGCTCTCCTTCACCTCATCTCCCCTGGTTTTCCCTCAAACAGCCGAGTCATGCCTCCGCGAACTGGAGACCCACCGGTGGCTACCCTGCCGGGATCAACTGCCCTGTCCGGTCGACGCGTCGATCCGCGCGGCACTCGCCTGATCCAGATCCTTCAAAACCTCGACGCTCTTCTTGATACCGTCTTCGAGCTGGACAGTGCCTTCGGCCGCCGCGCGCGCCCCCTGCCGGGCCTCGTCCGAAGGCCCCACGTAATTGTTGGCGAACGCCTTACCGATGTCGTCTTTACCCCAGCACCCGTGGTGATCATCGAGCGTGCCTTCGAGAACGCGCAGCGAGTCCTGCAGCATCTCCCCGAGAGCACCCAGTCGCGCGGCGGCGGCGGACGCTCCCTCCGGGTCCAGCCGGAATGTCTCGGCCATCCTTCCTCCGCTCCTCGATCGTTCTGTCCTTTGTGTCCGGTCGCCCACCGTGGAATCCGCCGGCTCTGATTCCTCGGGACGGACGATGGTCGACGATCCACGGTTACACACGTTCGGCCCAGTACCAATGTGAAGAGCGTCCCGAGGCCCTTTTCTCGCGCTTGTTGCCCTTACCTCCCTCGAAGACCTCCTCGACTTGGCCGCAAGCACCCAATTCGTCACTCAAGGTGAGTAGCACGCGAGGATTCCGCGGGTTTCGGCGACGTTCGGTCACCGCTCATGGTCGGGCGGAACGTGCCGAAGGCCACCTTCTGGGCGTTGAATGCCGCAGAGGTGGCCTTCGGGACTCGACGTCGAACAACTCCAGGGGTGCCGGGCCCACCGACGTGAGGCGCCGGGACCGAGGATCGGGATCAGTTCTTGCCCAGAACGGGATTCTGCGAGTCGTCGTTCTCGCCCCAGGCGCCCTGCTCGGCCTGGATCCAGATCTGCGGTTCCCGTTCCTTCTCGCCCTGGCCGCCGCCGGCGCCGCCACCGCCCATGGGAGCGCCGCCCATCGGGCCCATCGGCATACCGCCCTGCTGACCTGCGCCGAGCCCACCGGGTACGGCCGACAGGGGCGGGCCGCCCTGCGTGTTGACCGGAGCACCGGCGGAGAGAGGCTGGGTGTCGAACTTGCCCGGCGGCGGGCCTCCCGCGGTGGCGGGTGCTCCTCCGGCGCCGGCTCCGCCGGCCACGTTTCCCTGGCCAGGTGCCGACGGCTCCAGGAAGTCGCGCATCGCGCTGCCGCCACCACTGCCGCCCTGCGCGCCGCCGATGGCGTCGATGGCTCTGTTGGCGGCCGCCTTCGCATCGGCGAGTTCCTGGCGTTCGGCGGGCGTGTCGTCGGGCCGAGCCAGACCGTCGATCGCCTTGGCCGCGTCTTCCCTCGCCTGCGCCAGCGCCTGGTCGTGCTCGGGGCCGGTGAGGTCGGGCGAGTCGTTGATCCGGTCGATCGCCTCGTTCGCGGCCGATTTCGCCGCGTCCAAGGCCTGCTGTCGCTGAGCATCGTCACTCGAAGTGCCGAGGCCGTCGATCGCCCGCTCCGCGGCCAGCTTCGCGTCCTGCACCTGCTGGAAGTGCTCCGGGGCGGCCATCTCGTCGATCGCCGAACTCATCGCGTCCTTGGCGTCCTCGAGAGCTGTTTTGCGCTCGGGATCGTCGGTGTCGCCGATGAGGTCGTCGATCGCCTTGCCCGCCGCTTCCTTCGCGTCGAGCAGCTGCGCGCGGTCGGCCGCGGCCGCGGGATCGGTTCCGTCCTGGCCCAGGATGCCGTCGACGGCATCCGACGCGGCGTTCTTCGCGTCGTCGAGTGCCTGCTGCCGCGCCTCGGTATCACCCGGTCGAGCCAGGTCGCCGATGGCGTCTTGCGCGGCCTGCTTGGCGTCGCCCAGATCCGGCGGGGTCATTTTGTCGATCGCGTCGTTCGCGGCGTTCTTGGCCTCTTCGAGGGCTGCTTTGCGCTCGGGATCGTCGGTGCCGCCGATGAGGTCGTCGATCGCCTTGCCCGCCGCGTCCTGCATCTCCGCGCCGGTTCCCCCGCCGGTGATGCCGTCGACGGCATCCGATGCGGCCTTCTTGGCGTCTTCGAGGGCTTGCTGACGTGCCTCGGAATCACCGGCCTTCGCGAGGTCGTCGATCGCGCCGCCGACGGCCTCCTTGGCCTCGTCGGCGGAGGGTTCACCCGGCCCACCGGTGAGTGCACCGGGCGCCGTCGGGCTGGTGAGCCCGTCGATGGCGTCTTCCGCGGCCTTCTTCGCGTCCTCCAGAGCCTGCTGGCGCTTCGGGTCGTCGGTCTTCTTGCCCAGTTCGTCGATCGCCTTGCCCGCGGCCTTCTTCGCATCCGCCAGGCCCGGCATCGGCGAACCGAGCCCACCGCCTACACCCGCGCCGGCGCCGGCGCCGGCGCCCGGATCGAGCCCGCCTTCGGTGCCCGCGGAGCCGCCGGTCTCGCCGCCAGGCGCTCCATCCGTGAGGCCGTCGATGGCGCCCTGGGCGGCTTCCTTGGCGTCCTGGAGGGCTTCCTTGCGGGCCGGGTCCTCCGTCTGTGAGGTCAAATCATCGATGGCATCGCCCGCCGCCTGTTTCGCGTCACCCAAAGCCGCTTGCGCTTCAGGAGACACGCCGCCGGCCTGCGAACCGTTGGCCTGACCCGGCCCGCCGAGCCCATCGCTTCCGCCTGTGGCCGGAGTCAGCCCAGGAGTGACCGAACCGGGAACGGCACTTTCGGTGGGTACCGCCTCCAGCGAGGGCTTCAGTCCGGAATCGGGTTGCGCGCCGGAAGCGAGTTCCGCGTTGTTCTGCGATGCCGTCGGGTCTCCGGGAGTCTGTTGCTCCGCGTCCCCGGTCTGCGTCGGCTGCTGTGAGACCGGCTGATCCCGCCGATCCGGCACTTTCGTAAGGTACGCGGTCCGCGTCTGCTGCTGCTCCGGCTGAGGCTGCCCCGCCTGAGCCTGATAGCTGTCCTGGGGCGCCGCGGTGGTCGTGTCGCCATCGGAGATGTAGAGCGGGACCAGGTCCGCGGCACGCGCGTTGTAGGCGCTTCCGAGCGTACCCAACGCGTTTTGCAGATCCTTCAGCAAAGCAGCGTCCGAAGTCGTTTTGATCGTGACCAGCCCGGTCGCCAGGTTCGCCGTGTGCGCGGCGATCTCGGCGGTCGACTCGGCGGCCTGGATCTTCCGCTGGGTATCTGCCCGCAAGGCGGAGACCCGTTGCTCGTAGACCTCTTTTCCGATTTTCTGCAGTTGCCACCAGGTGGTGACGAAATTCTGGATGGCACGGCCGATGTTGCCCATGTTCGTGCCGAACTGCTTGCCCATCAACGTGTCATAGACTTGTTCGCTGGTGTCGAGGATCGCGGTGGCGTACTTCCGGAACGCCTCACCCGTGTCACCTTCCAAGGCATCCCCGACCGCCTTGATCTGTTTGGCGAACTTCTCGTTGACGGACGCCAGCGCCACCTCGGCGGCCTTGATGTCCTTCTCGAGTTCGTACCAAGCGGTGGTGGCCGAACCGTCGGCAGCGTTGACCAGGTCGCTGACGGCGGATTCGAGCGATTCCAGCGTCGAGAAATAGGCCGGGTCGAGCACGGGCGCCGGGACCGCGTACTGACCGACCAGCGTAGGCCTAACAGTGGATTCGGACATGCCAGAGTTTCCTATCTAGACAGCCAGCACCGAGGTCGACAGACGCGAATCCGCGCGGACCGCCCGGTTCCTTTCCCGGCTCTGTTGTCAGGTGGTGACCGTGTCGTTCAGGTTGTCGTTGTATCCGTCACCGTCGGTCGGCTTGTTGGCGTTGGGCCCGGTTCCGACGGGGTCCGCGGTGTAGTTGTGCTGCTGGTTCTCGGTGTTGGTGTCGTAGGCGCCGACGGCCTGCACCACGGCGCCCTCGAGGCCGGCCATCACCTTTTTGATCTCTTCGGCGTTCTGCCCGTCGGTGTTCTTGAATCGCTCCGCGATGTCCTTGAGCTTCGTTTCCATCTCTTCGAAAGCGATCTTGAGATGCTCGGCGTGCGCCACGACGGCGTTGCGCCGATCGTCCACGACGCGCTCGAGCCACACCGCGAGCTTGAACTTCCCGGCGTTGGGCCAGTTCTGTTTCAGCGCCTCGAAGGCACTCATGTCATCCATCAGCTGACCGATGTTCTTGCCGGCGGTCGCGATGGCTTCGGCATCGAACTTAGTCGACACGACGACTCCTTCTTCTCGAACGGCAATGACCGTTCAGCTGCTCATGGAAACACGGTGTGCCGAGCGGATTCACCCGGCACACCGTGCAGATCAGTTGGCGATGCTCCGGCCGCCGCTCTTGTCGGCGTTCGCCATCCGCTCGGCCGCGTCGGACAGGGACTTGCGAAGGTTCAGCAGGTTCTGGCGGTGGGTGTCGAGACCCTGCTGCAGGTTGGTGGAACGCTGCTCGTACGCGTTGGCCGTCTCACCCTTCCAGCCCACCATGATCGTCTTCACGTCACTGCTCAACGCGGTCGCCTGATTGTCGATCTCGTTGGCCTTCTTCATCATCATCGAGATGCACTGTTCGATGACGGGGTAGTCGTAGAGAATCGTACCGTCGGACATCAATACTCCTAAGATTTTACGCGGTGGTCTTTACGCGGTGGCCGAAATCACTAGCGGAGGAAGTCGGCGGTGTCCATCGGGACGTTGAGGATCGACTGCGTGTTGTCGGAGTCGGCGTCCACCTGGGCACCGGCCTCCTTGCGCATGCTGGCCGCCATGGCGCGCATGTTCTCCAGGACCGTCTTGCGCACGGCTTCCACCCAGTCGTTGGTGACCGAGCTGAGAGCCCTGGTGGCCGCGCTGCCGCTGGCCGCGAGAGTGGCTTCGACCTCGCGCTTCAGGTTGTCGAGTTCGTTGTTGACGTTGTCCGCCGTCTCCTCGTGCCTGGCGGCCTGGGCGTTGATTTCCGAATCATTTAGCTGAGTGGAGTGTGCCACTGTGCTTCCTCCTGCGATGAGTGCTACGACTTTGGCGAGCTCTACGTTTTCGTAGTAGCACGACCACTATTCAAGATTAAATTGAAAACCTTGCCCGGAACGGCTTTTCACAAACCTGGGGCCCTGGGTAGGGATTCCCCTTACGAGCGGCAGGGCCGCGATCACGACCGCACGGTCTGGGTCTGCCGTGCGGCGTTCACGCTGAGTACCGGCCCGGTCGGCAGCAGATCGAGCAACTGCATCGGGATCGGGACCGCCGCGGACTCGGTATAGCCCAGCGCGGTGACGGTTTCCGTATCGGCCAGGGGGTACTTCTCCCCCACTTCCGTGACCAGGTACGTCACACCCGGGGCCGCGCCCGGGGCCGGCTGGTCCCTGGCGAGAACGCCTTGGCCCGCCGGTATCGCGACCCTGTCGGCCGTTGTTCCCGCCTGGTGCGTGCCCAGGGGAACCGAAGCTTGGGCGACCTGGGCGTCGGGTAGCGACTCGGCCACCATCGGCTGCCCCGGCCCCGCCGACGGGTCTTGACGGAGGCAAGGTTGCGCACCAGGCGACGGAGTCACGATTTCGGGCGGGTCGGGAGGCAGGTCGTTCGCGATCCCCGCGGTGGCAGAGATCGCCAAGCCGCTCAAAGCGTCCGGGGTGACCTGGACGGCTTCGATCGGCCCGTCGGGATAGGCCTGCCGGGTGCTCGGCGTGGTCAGCAGGAGGGCCGCCCCGGTCCGGCTGAGCGCGGCCAGCCCGTCCCGGCGCACGAGGTAGTTCTGCTCGGTGCCGATGGCCGGGTTCCGTGCCTGGTAGATCTGGCCGACCAGGCTCTGCTTCCCGTCGATCACCGGCCCCGGCTGGCCGAGACCGGGTACCGCCTGCGCGACGAAGTCCGGGCCCTGCGTGATCGTGTTCAGCCATAACGCGGGGACCTCGATGGGGCGTGCCGTCCCGTAACCGAGCGCGATGGCCACCGAGCTGCTCGGCAGCTTGAACCGCTTCCCGCGCGTCACCAGGTAGAGTTCACCGCTCGGAGCCGACACGTAGTAAGCCTGGTTTTCGCTGAGCACAGAGCCGGGTGAGTGTCCCAAAAGGACGGTCACCACCGCGCCCGGCGCGGTGGTGCCGCCTCCCGGCCCGCTCGTGCACACCGTCCACGTCCCGCCCTTGACCTTGTCGGCGGCGGGCAGCGAATCCGGCGCGCCTGCGATCCCGATCGGCTGGCCGACCGGGGTTCCGGCCAGCGAACCCGGAGAAACCGAGGAGATCTGGCCACCGGACTGCCCGGCCACCAGACGAGCGGACGAGTAGTTGAGCACCGGACGGAGCTGCCCGGCGAGGTACACGTAACGCGCGCCGCTGGTCTCGTCCATCACGATCGCCCCGTCCTGCTTCCAGGACGAGTTGCCGGTGGCGGGCACGAACATGCCGAAGATGCCGAAGACGCCCATGATCACCGCGGCGAGCACGAACCCGAGCACCGTCCCGGTGGTCATCCGCTTGCTCGGTGATTCCAAGGCGTCCGGCTTGCCGTGCGTCACGGCGGCCGCCAGCCTCCCGACCACGAAAAAGTAGGCCTGTACCTGGTCTTTGCGTGATTTCATCAGCCGGCCAAGTGTCGCATGAAACTGTAGACGTGCAGGACCTGCAGGAGGATCGGCAGCACCGCGATCGCCGTGATCAGCTCGAAGATCTCCACCGTACGGCCCCAGTACGGCCGGAACCGCTTACCCGGCAGGCGTTCGCCACCGAACAAGAGCAGCCCCGCCACGAGGACCAACGGGATCACGACCACGAAGCGGCTCTCCATCGGCTGGGCAAGGCCGAGGCCTGCCGCGACCAAGAGCACCACGACCGCGGCGGGTACCAGGACGGACCAGCGCTGGATCATCCCGCTCGGGTGGCGGGAGCGCAGCACCAGAAGCAGAGCGAGGACGAGTGCGAACGTGAGATGCCAGCCGTCGCCGCCGATGTCGAGCACCGGCAGGAGCACGGCCTGGGCCAAGCCCAGGCCCGCGTGCAACGCCGTCGAGTATCCGAACGTCGCGTTGCCGCGATCCACGACCACCTTGTGGGACACCGCGTCGATGTCCTCGTGGAGTTCCTCTGCGCCCGTCGGGAGCATCGGCAGGGTCAGCCCGGACAGCCGGAAGGCCGTCGTCGGGATGAACAAGGCCAGGATCAGGGAGATCACCAGGCCGATGGCGGCGGCTTGGGCCGGGTCGACGGGAGTGACCGAGCCGATCAGGCCGGTGACGAGCAGCACGATGGTGAACAGGATCGCCCCGGCGAACACCGCCGCACCGTCCGCGACCACGATCACCCCGATCAACAGGGCGAGCAAAGCCGCCGCTGCCGCACCGGTGAGGCTCATCATCGCGATCGCCGCGGGATCGAGCAGGAGCACCAGATACCAGCCCGCCAGCGCGGCGAAAACGACGCCGGTGCCGGCGAGGATCACCGCGGGTACGGGCTTCGCCGCACCGCGGGCCACCAGGGCCGCCACGGCGAGGAGTGTCACCGAGAGCCCGGTCGAGAGCAGCACCTGGGCCGCCACTGCCACGTCGGCCACCAGCAACCGGCAGGCGAGCAGCATGACCGCCGCCGCGCCCAGCCGGAACATCCAGCCCACCCTTGCCGGGGTGAGCGCGCCGGGGTGCTCCCGTACCTGCACCGCCACGCCGTCGACGAGGTCGTCGTAGTCGATCGCGGCGAGCTGTTCGGCGCGGGGCAGCAGGTGCAGGCTTTCCCCGTCGACCACGCTGAGCTGGAGCAGGGTGCGATCCTCGTTCAGCGGAGCTTCGCCGATCCGTTGTACGACCCAGCCTTCGTGTTCGGCTCCCTGCTCGATCGTCTCGGCACCGAACTGGGTGAGAATCGCGGGCAGCAGATCCACGAGCGGGACCTCGGCGGGCAACGCCAGATCCCTCGCCTGTCCACCCAGGACGAACCGTAGCCTCGCCGAACTCGTTGTGCGATGCTGAGTCTGCTCTTCCATCAGGTACCCAGGCCCTTCCTTCCAGGTCTAGACCCGTGTCTGGCCGAGACCTTAAGCACGGGTGACGCGACTCGGAGACCTAGTCACGGTGTTCTCCGGAAAACGGGGACAACCACTCACCAAGGGAGAACGTGCGCGGCGGCAAAGGTGACACTGTGGAGATCACCCCGACAAGGGGTCCGCAAGTGGCACGGCCGGATCGACCCGACGGCCGTCCGCGCTCAAGTTGTCCACAAGGGACTGAAATCTGCCCGTGAACGACCCATCCCGGAAACGACCGGACCGCCGTCACTCGCTCTTCTTGTCCTTGCCCTTGTCCGACGGACCCGGAACGCTCATGCCGAGCCCGTCGAGGCCCTCCAGCATCGGCCCCAGCAACGAGTTCATCATCTCCATCGGATCGACCTTGCCGCCGGCGACCCCGGCGAAGTCGAGCCCCGTCGCCCCCGTGCCCATGACCTTCTCCACCTTCGCCATCGCCTCGTTACGGCCCTGCCGCACCGCCTCCACGATGTGATGAGCCAACTGGGCCGGAGGCAACGAACGGTACTTCGATCCCTGGAACGAGACGTCGGTCAATTCGCCGCGTCCGTCGAAGGTCATCGAGAACGAATTGTCCTTGGCGCGGACGATCGTCGTGCTCTCCTCCCAAATCTTGCTCACCTCCCGTAGCTTCTGCTTCTCCCGCTCCAGATCCGCCAGCGCCTGCTCGACACCCATGTCCGCGTTGCCGAAAGCCGAAGCCCAATCCGTCATCACACCATTCCTCACTACTCATGACCAGCCCGAACAATCCGGCGTCACGCTTTCGCCCTCATGGTGCATGGGACACCGTGGCGAACCGATCCCCGCGCGGTGTACACAGCCTCTTTTGCTGTGATCCGTGCCCTTATCACCTTCGACGCCGAGTATCCGGAGCCGACCGTCACGGGCGGCGACCGTGAGGCATTTCGCCGGTGGGGACCTTCGGGCACGATGTCGGGCCAACTCGCCTTCCCGATGGGCTTCTTCCCTGTTCGCGCCGATGATGACGACGTGGAGGACATTCTCGACGCCGTTCTCGAGGCGGAGAAACCACTGGTCTTGCTCACCGGGCTCACCGGCACCGGTCGTACGACCATGCTCGCTCGGCTTTCCGAACACTTCGAAGCGGACCGCCGGCAGGTCTCGGCGATGCGGTTCACCCCGAGCGGGGACGTCGCTCCCGCCCGCTTCATCCTCCCGTCCGACAGCCCGCGGGATGATGCGCCCACCCGGCTACGGGGCCCGGTGCCCGGCGAACCGGCCTGGGCGACGATCGGCCCGGTCGCCCGTGCGGCCGAGGAACCTGCGGTGGCGCTGCGGGCGGCCCACGCCGCGGCCGCGGCGTTGCGTCGCGGTGGCGACGGCACGGTCCTGTTGCTCGACGATCTGCACTGGATCGACCGTGACTCCCTCGCGGTGCTCGAAGCGCTGGTCCCGATGCTCGATGGGACCAAGATCAGGTGTGTCGGCGCGCTCCGCGTCCCCGTCGGCGACGCGGCCGCCCGCTATGGCCCCGCAGCTTTGGCCCGACTCCGCGAGGCGAACTTGGTCCACACCCTTCGGCTGCGTCCGCTGTCGAAGGAGATGCTGGCGGGCGAGCTGAAGAGCACGCTGGGGGCGGGGCCGGAGCCCGCGCTCGTCGATCACGTGCACGCTCTCAGCCGCGGCGTGCGCGCCGCGGTGTCCGAGACCGTGGAGGCACTGCGCCGGCGCGGCGCGATCCGGATCGTGAACCGGTCCGCCTACTTCGTGCCCGCCATGGCCACGCGGAAACCATCCCAGCCCAGTGAGTACGTCCTGTCGGCTCACGCGCTCGGCCCCGGGGAATGGGAAATGGCGAGGGCGATGGCCGTCCTGTCTCCGCTCGACGGCGCGGCACCCCACGTAGCCGGCGCGGTGATCGGCCTATCCGAGCAAGAGGTCCTTCGTCGTCTTGAAAGCCTGCGCGCCGCCGGTGTCCTCCATCGCGGGGGCGAGTCCTGGCGCTTCGTCCTCCCGCTCCACGCCGTCACGTCGGCCGAGGCCTGCGGGCCTTACGAACGCCGGGTGCTGGCGGCGGCCGCCGTCGAAGCCTTGTGGTCCGGAGCAGCGGTCTGCCCCGATCCGGCGCACCGGGCGAATCTCCTGGCCGAGGCCGGCCGGATGGTGGATCCGGCGCGGGCGTTGGAGGAACTGCTCCGTCGTGCCGTCGAAGCGGGAGAGGACGAGACCGCGTCGGCGCTTCGCTGGCTCGACGCCGCCGTCGAACTCACCGGCGACCGGGCACAACGGGCGAAGGTGCTCCTGCTGCTCGTCGGTACCTACCACCGGAACGGTGACTACGAGCGAAGTCTGCGCACCATCCGGCTGGTGCTGAGCGACTTCGCGAACGAACTGAACCCGGATGCCGTGTTCGAAGTGCACTCGCTGCTCCTCTGCGGCCTCAGTGGCAGGCGTGACACCGAGCCGCTGCGCGACATCGCGGACGGCGACCACCGCCTGGCCGGTGATCCCGGGTCACGAGCGGTGATCCGGGCGATCGCGTGCGCGCTGCTCGACCGCTGGGCGGAAGCCGGGCGGTGGGCGGAAACAGCGACGTCGACGGTCCACAAGGGACATCCTCAAGCCGTCGTCGCGCGTCTGATCAGAGCGCTCGGCGGCCTGTGGCAGGGCCGGGCGGAGTTCTTCGAGCGAAGTCTGCTGGAACGAGGGCAGTGGCCGCTGAGTGATGTCGCGCGATACCGCGCCGAGCAGATCGACGCGCACCTCACCGGCCTGCTCCTGAACGGAGAGCTCACCCGCGCCGAGAACCTGCTGGCGGACGAAAGGCTTTCGTGGGACGACGTGGGGCCCGCCAACCGGACGACGGCCGCGGTGCTGCGTGGCGACTTCCGGTCCGCCACCGAGCTGGCCTGCCGGAGCGTGGCCCGCCGATCGGTTCCCGGCTTCGCCGCGGCGACCACCGGGATGTTCAACGCGACGGTCGCCGCTCTCGTCTGTCAGGGACGGCTCGCCACCGCGCGCGAGCTGCTCTCCGCGGCCGCGGAGGGCACCCCGGTCCTCGCCCATCTGCTGGACTTCACCGAGGCGCTGATCGACCGCGCCCTCGGCGACGCGCGACGGGCGGCCGATCGGCTCACCACGGCGTTGAGCGCGGCCGGGGAACGCGGCCTGGTGATCGGCTGCGACACCGCGTACGCGGAACTGGCCGACCTGGCACTCGACCTCGAGGACCAGGAGACCGCGGCGCAATGCCTGGTGAACGCCGAACGACTGGCGCGTGACCTGCCCACGGGCAGGGCGGGGTTGCTCGCGTCGTTCGTGCGTGCCGTGGTCGAGAAGGACGCGGACGCGGCAGCGGAGTCCCTGCGGGTGGCTCACGAACGCGGTCAGCCGCTCGAGTTGTCGGTCCTCATCGCACGCCTGGTCAAACACGAGATGGCCGACCCCGCGCTGCTCAGCGAGGCCTACGAGCTGATGGCGGGTCTCGGCGCGCTGATGCATCGCGCCAAGACCCGCACCCTCATGCAGAAGCACGGCATCGTCGTTCCCGGCCGCCGGAACACGGTGGAGGAGAACGAGCGGCTTCTGGCGACGCTGGCCGCCGAAGGACTGAGTAACAAGCAGATCGCCGCCGCCTTGATCACGAGCGAAAAGAGCGTCGAAGGCCGGCTGAGCCGGCTGTTCGTCCGGAGCGGCTACCGCTCCCGGATCGAACTGGCGACCGCGATCGCCAACGGTGAACTCCAGCTCTGACCGGTGAACGACCCGGGCGGTCAGGCGTCTTGGGCGGCCGCGCGGATCGCGTCCGCCAGCACTCGCATCGACGCCGGTGAACCCGGGTTGAGCAGCACGTCGACACCCTGCCGAGGCAACGCCGCGGCCAGCTCTTCCACGGTGACGTCCAGCCAGCGGACACCGGCCCCGACACGCTCGCGGTGGCCGTAGGACGTGGTCACCTGGACCGAGGGAACCCCGTCCGGAGCCGGTTCGATCACCGCGACGCCCTCGTCGTCCGTGGCGATCCCGAGCACGGTGTCCCGGAGCACGACGGAGAACTGGTCAGCGACGTCCTGGCCGTCGGCGAGGGCACGGAGCACCGCGTCCACGGGGTCGAGCGGGGAGCCGGGAGTGCTGGGCCGGTACTCCGGGTTCGGGTGGAAGCGGCTCGGTTCGCCCTCTTCGTCGACGACCCAGGCACCCAGCACCACCTGCGGCGGCAGGTGATCCTGCTCTTCACTCAGGGTGAATTCGGGATCGAGCAACAACAGCAACCTGGCACCGGAGGCTTCCGCGGCCTCGGTCCGCCCGGGTTGTTCACTCATGTTCTCCCCTTCCGAACGCCACTCCACTGTGCTGGTTCTTCGAGGAACCTGGACGGGAAACGGCCGCGGGCCGGGCATTTATGCCGGTTATCCCTCACGAACGCCGTGCGCAGGATGCGAGGGCCTTTTCTCCGGCCACCCGGAGAGGCGCGTGCACGATTGGGCACGGTCGCTGACTCAGGGCACCTACTGCGCCCCGGAACCCGCCCGATCCGGTGACGAATCACCATAATCCGGAAAGCGGTTTCTCCCCTCCCCGGTTTCGACCTACTCCACCACTGCGGCAGGAACCAGGCCGCGGTGATGGAGCAGCAGCGACGACGACCTCGGGAGCGGATCTTTCATGCGGAAGAACACCCGGCACGCCAGGTGCGCCGACGCCCTCCGAGCGCGTCACCGCCGCGATGCCCCGCTGAAACCGTTCGCGGTGCGCTCACCAGCGGCGCCTGACCGAAACAGACTCGCCGATCACGGCCGGCGAGCCACTGTCCGACTCGAACATACCCGGCACATCCGCAAGCCACACCGCCCCTGCGGTGGTGTGACCGTTTCTCAGGGGAGCCCTCGATGCAGTATCTCGAACGCCTGATCCCGCTCCGGCACTCACCGCCGGCCACGGCCGCGGCCTTGAGCGCGACTTCGGAATGCGACCACGTCGCCTACGAAGAACCGGATCAAATGAGCTTCGCCGAAGACCCCCTGCGGGAATTCGCCTTCTCGAACGCCGGCGAGGTTACTCGCGTCTCCGAGAAACTGTCCGAAGTAGACATCGAGGAATGGCGCGCGTACGGCTGGGCGAAATTCGAGCTGGCCATCACACCGCGGGACGGTACGCCGGCCGACGACGCGTTGCTGCGGCTCATGATCCCTCGTCGGGAGGTGCGGATCCGGGACGGGATCGCTCGACTGCGCGGTCTCACCGAGGACGACCTGGACCGGCTGGAACAGCGGTTGATCCCGCTGGGGCCCCAGGAGCCCGTGGGGCAGGATCTGATGGAGCCGCTCCTGAACGGTGCTTCCGCCGAGGGGTACAAGGCCCTGGTGGCGAAGGGCGTCGAGGCGATCCGGGGCGGCGTCTTCGACAAGGTCATTCTCTCCCGCGTGGTCGAAGTGCCCTTCGAGATCGATCTCGCCCGCACCTATCTGGCCGGACGGGCGGGCAACACGCCGGCACGGTCCTACCTCCTCTCACTCGGCGGCTGGGAGATGGCGGGATTCAGCCCCGAGATCGTAACGCGGGTGACCCCGTCGGGAGAGGTGATCGCACAACCTCTGGCCGGTACGCGGGCCTTCGGCGCGGACGAACAGCTGAACGAGCGAAATCGCGAAGAACTCTATCGTGATCCCAAGGAGGTCTTCGAGCACGCCATCTCGGTGCGGCTGGCCGCCAAGGAACTGACCACGGTGTGCACCCCGTCCTCGGTCGCGGTGGAGGAGTTCATGCACGTGCGTGAGCGCGGCAGCGTCCAGCATCTCGCGTCCCGCCTGTCGGGCACGCTCGCGACAGGCGGATCGGAATGGGGCGCGTTCGCCGCGCTCTTCCCCGCGATCACCGCGTCGGGCATCCCCAAACGCGCCGCCTGCGATTTCATCGGGCGCTCCGAACCGGCGCGCGGGCTCTACAGCGGGGCCGTGCTGGCCCTGGATTTCGACGGCGAACTCGATGCCGCACTCGTGCTGCGCAGTGTCTTCAGGCATGAGGGGCGGACCTGGTTGCGGGC
Source organism: Amycolatopsis coloradensis (assembly GCF_037997115.1). Taxonomy (NCBI): domain Bacteria; kingdom Bacillati; phylum Actinomycetota; class Actinomycetes; order Pseudonocardiales; family Pseudonocardiaceae; genus Amycolatopsis; species Amycolatopsis coloradensis. Next base: position 3,882,755 of record NZ_CP150484.1, on the reverse strand, counting down.
GGGCGCCGGCGTCGTCGGCGAATCGACTCCGGAACGGGAGCTGGAGGAAACCTGCGAAAAGCTGCGAAGCGTGTCGCGCTATCTCGTCGAGCAACCGATCGGATGACCGGGACGCTGGCCCCGCGGAGGCGCGGACACGATTTGCCGGGAACGGCAACTCGACGAAGAAGATCAGGAGAAGCACACCATGGCCGGAACCGTGGAACCGCCGCCGGACGAAGACGGGCTGGAGAACTGGGTTCTGTTGATGGATCCCGGCTGGGAGCCGGAAACGGAGGACCAGCGGCCACCCATCGAGGCGATCGTCGGCCTCTGGCCGATCGAGGACGGGCGGGCGGGCAAGTTCCGGGCCAATCCCGGCTACGTCCCCGCGGACGAAAACTCCCCGACCGATCTCCTGGACGCCGCGCTGCGACTGGTCTCGCGCGGGCAGGGTGGCCCGGAGCAGATCCAGGTGATGCTGCGTGACTCGCTCTTCGACATCGCGATGAACGGGGACGGCAAGCCGCTGGTGATGAAGTCCCCGGACGACATTCCCTGTGTCGTGATCGCGACCGGGGAGCCTCATCGGCGGCGGATCAGCTCTCCGGACTGGCGTCGGGTCGACCTCGGCGAGCTCGTGGAGCTGCTCGCCGAGGACGTCGATGTCTACTTCAATCCGGGCGGGCCCACCGCGGTGCGGCTGAACGCGGATTTCCTGCGGTCGAGTCTGGACATGGACGAGGAGGCTGTCGAACGGCTTTACGCGGCGCAGTCGCCTTCGGTCGAGCGTACTTCGGAATCGTGAAGGTTCATTCGGGTCTTTCAGCCTGCGAGGACCGCGTCGGTTCGGCTATCGCGAGGGCTACTGCCGGGTTCTGGAGCCCCGTGTAACCCTCGCGAACCGTACCGGGCATCTCAGCCGGACACGAGACGGTGAAGCTCGAAGTCGAAGTCGACCCAAAGAGTTTCTTCGCCGCGCGGCACGATCGCTTCGCTGCAGTCCAGAAAGCCCTTCAGATCTTCGGCGGCGACCGTGAAGGTGGCCGCGCCGTCCGGGGTCTTCAGATCGATTTGCACGGTGGCGGTGTCGGAAGCCGTCGGGCTGATCCGGACGTCACCCTCACCCGAAGGCACGATCATGCCGGCCACCAGGAGTTCACGCGAGAACAACCAGTCGATCTCGTTCGGGGTGTCCCGCAGGAAACACGCCCTGACCGCGAACGGGTCGCTGGTGTCATAGTCCAACTTGACATCGAGGAGCACGTCCTCGGCGCCCTCGATCACCCGTGCGAAGACAACATTGTGACTGTGCGCAACGTGCTTGGTCGGGATGTTCTCGGACACTGACTGGGTTGACTCGTTGTTCATGTCCCCAGTGTTGACACGGAGACTTCATTTCCCCTAAACACGCCGGTCCCAGCCCCGGAACCGCCGATTGGGTAAGACAGCCATCACGATAAGTCATCAACGGCGTTCCTGGGCCGCTCACAGCGCCGAACAGGTGCAATGAGCAGGGAAAACGGCCGGAGGAACCGGTGCGGCGCCGCGGCTCAGTCGCTGACCCAGCCGTGGGACAGCGCCAGCGCGATGAACCCTTGCCGGATCTCGACGATCTGCTGCCCCGTCAGCATCGGCGCACCGAGCAGCAGTACTTCGGTGACCTCTTCGCGCAGATCCTGCGCCGTGAGCACGTCATGGTCTCCGGCGCGGACGGAAGGGCCTCGCTCGGCGCGGCTCGGGACCTCCTGGGTGCCGCGGTCGAGCAACGTGACGTCCGACGCCTTCAAGCCACGGGGGCTTTCTTCCGTGGTGAACTGGACCTGCACGCCGGCCGCGAGCAGGCGCTTGTCGAAGGTCAAATCGTTGACGTGCAGGAAAACGTCTTCGTCGCCGCTGTCCGGCGCCACGAAGCCGTAACCTCGCAGCTCGTCGTAACGAATCACTTTTCCGGTCATCAGCATCGCTGTCTCCTGGACTGTCTTCCGCGGTGTCGGGCCGGCGGATTCTCGGGCGCTCCGGCTGATCTTCCGACCAGCACGCGTAACGGTATCGCCCCACGTTGTCACCGTCGCCGACGCGGCGTCTTCCGAGTACACCGGCAGGGCGCTTCCGGCAGCCAACAATGCCCGAAGTTCCCTGAACCCGCGGGCCCGCCAGGCGTCCCCGCGCGCGACGGCCGGGATTCCGGCCGCGGCAGGGCGACGGCGCCTCCGTCGGCACACGCCGGGTGCCGATTGTCGGCGAAGGGTGCACATTAGGGCACTACAACGGCGACTTCCCCGATTCCGATTCCCGTTGGCGTCAGAATAACCGCGACCGGCGACCGCACTGGGAGCGACGCATGAACCACCTCTTCACCTCCGAGCTGCACGGCATGCTTCTCCGTACCGCCGGCTGGCTGTCCGACGACTCACTCACCAGCGCCCGGGGCATGCTGGCGGAGGATCGGTGCGGGGAGGTCGCCCGGCTCCTGGTGTTCGCGGGGCGGCGAACCACGCTTCCACTGACCGAAGACGATCTCGACGTGCTCAGTGAGCTACTGGCGTCCGAGGGGGGCGACCCCGGCTCGCTGGCCACGATGGAACTCATCTCCGAAGACACTCCGCCGCCGTGGCGGTTCTCCGCCGATCGGGTCCAGCCCGACGACAGCGAGCAGGACGAAGACGCGAGCAACGCGATGCTGCTCTCCGCGCTCGCCGAGCAGGATCTGCTCGCCGCCGCGACCGACGAACCCGGTCTGCGCGGCCTTTGGAGCGCCGTGCGCAGCCCCGTCGACGACGCGCCCTATCCGCCGCCCCGCGTGGTCTATGTGGCCGAGGTCGACGAAGAGCACGAAGAGGCCACAGCGCCCGCCGAACTGGCCGGTCGTTTCCAGGAAAGCCTGATCGCCGCCGGCGAGCGGGACCCGCAGGTCGAGGTGGTCCCCCTGGGCAGCGGTGACCTCCGTTATCAGCGGGCCGTGCAGCAGAACGGCAAGTTGCTGTGGGCCGCCGACAACGACTCCGAGATCAAGGTGGCCAGGATCTTCGACAACGTCGACCCCGAAAAGGGCCCCGCGTTCGCTCCCGACCGGCCGAAGATCGACGACGAGGACGAGCGGGAGAGGATCTGCGCATACCTCGAATCGGCCACCTTGTTGCTCGTCACTTCGGCGATGCTGGACGACATCGTCGATCCCGGGCGGGGGCCGACGGTGCCCACGAACTTCTACACCGACGGTGTCTGGGTGTGGACCGACTCGGTGACCTATTATCTCCGGGAACACCACTTGGCGCCGGATCCCGAGCTTCTCGCTTACATCGACGACGTCGACGGCCCGCCTCCGCTCCCGGACACCGTGGCGCTCGGCCGTGTGCTGAAGGTACTGACACCGGCTGCCGACGACGAACCCGCCTGGACCGGTTCCTGACGATTTCCGGCCGCGAATGCTCCCGTACATATTGAGCGGTAAGGCAAATATGGCCGGTTCGGTCCCTTGCCCGGATGTCGGATCGTTGCTCTGCGGGGATGGGTATGGGTGAGGTGAAGGGGACTTTCCCCGCGTCGCATGAGCGGAAGGTCCCCTTCAACTCGGGTCTTACAGTCCGCAGGGGGCGGAAGCGTCGCAAAGGCAGGTGAGTGGTCGGTGCGGGTGGTCGTGAGTGTTTCGGGTCGTTCTAACGACACTTGCCACTCACGACCCCCTGTACCGAACACGCCACATTTACCTTACTTCTCCATAGAGAGTTCATGAAGACGCGCCGCAGAGAATCGATTCCACGCATCCCGAGTGGGTGCGAAGGAAACGACGGGAGCATGAGCAGAATGGCGGTTTCCATGAGCACACCCCCTTCCGGAACCGGCGTCGAGGTGATCAACGGATCGAGCGGACTGCGAGAGGCGGCCCACCGCGGCATCTCGCCGAGGCTGCTCGGGGCGGCCGAGTTCTACAAGACCAATTTCGCCTGGGACGTCGAGATGCAGGGCAATTCCCTGCTGCTGTGCCTGACCGGTGGCATGGCGGCGGTTTCCGTTCCGTTCCGGGGCGGCGAACACCTTTTCGCCACGACCGGCGCCCTTCCCAGCGGCCCGCTGATCCTGATTCCCGGCGCCCCGTTCCGGGCGTTGGCGCTCGTCGAATCGGACGACTGCGTCGTCTCCGACGAGGAGCTGCCCAGCGGTGTGCTGTTCCACAGGTCCCCCACACGAGCCCTGCTCCCGCCGACGGTCACTTCACGCGGTTCCGTGCAGTGGCTGCGCGAACCGTCACCGAAGGATCGTTGGCTACCGGTGGCCTCCGGGGTCATCGCGGCGCTGTCCCGTCCGCAGCGGCGGGTGCTCCGGTATCCTGTCGTCCAGGCGATGCGTGGCAGGTTCAGCTGATCACTCCGGCGCGGAGCGCGAGCAGCACCATCCGCGACCGATCGCCGGTCTGCAGCTTCTTGGCCACCTTGGCGAGATGCCCCTTGACGGTGTTCACGGACAAGGCGAGGTCGACACTGATCTCGCGATTCGACTTTCCGTCCGCCACCATGGAGAGAATTTCGATCTCGCGCGCGGACAGACGCTGAGCGTGCGTGTCGTGCTCGTCTCGGACGAGCCCCTCGTCCCGCGGGGACGGCTGCACCACGGGACCGTCGGCAGGCGCGGGATCGGACCTGTCGATCAGGTATCCCACCGCGTTCGCCGCGAAAGCGGCGATCGCCGGTGCCGGTTCGCGCTCGGACGCGATCACGAGCACACGCTTCCCGCCGTGCCGGCGCAGATCCGCCACCATCTCGGCCGTGCTGTCCGTGGCCTGACCCGAGTGAAGAAGGACGAGGTCGCAGCTCGCCGCCACGGACGTCTCCATGCGGACACTGTGGGTCATCGTGATCTCTGCGACGGCTTCGGCTCCCATGGCCTTCAGCCTGTACGCCAGATTCCACCGCCTGTCCGGATGCGGATCCACCAGCAACGCGTGGAACGCGGACTGGGCACGGTCTACCGCTCTCGAATTCTGTTCAGTCATTCTTTTTTTGAATCTCGATCAAAGGGCGCGGGCTGTCAAGCGATGAACCGGAATCCGGTGGGAAGCTGCCCGATTTCACCTTCGCCCCATCCGAATCGACGAGAGCGACTTCACTGTGATTCGGCAGCCGACGCTTGACTTCGCCGAGATGCGATGTCAGTCACGATGACGAGAGAAAACCCACAGCGACATCGTCGGCTTCGGGCCGCGGATGTCGCTGTGGGTTTCCACTGCCGGTCCAGACCGGACCTAGTGCGCCTCGGTGTCGTCCACGTCGTAGATCTCGCAGCCGATGATCCGGATCAGCACCCTTCCGTCCGTTGTGGACGCTTCGTCCACGTTCTCGGCGGCGACGTGGTTGAGCACGATGCCGTCGCGATTCGCCCGGGACACCGGGCCGTCACCGCCCGCGGTGAAGAAGTCGATCCTCCCGATGGCGCGGGGGACGGCGATCAGGTGGACACCGTTCTCGTCCGTCTGCAGCATCCGTGTCCGGGCCAGTGCGTCGAGCAGGACCGACGGGACCGGCGGGTTCTCCTGCAGCGTCCGCTCCGACTCGGTCGACGGGGGCACGAACACCCACCGGGCGCTCGATCCGCGGGGACCTTCGACCGATTCGGAGGTGGCTCGGAAAACGCCACCGAGGTAGACACCGCTGCCGGCCTGGTAGTAAGGGTCGTCCGAAGGCTTTCCGGTGACCCTTTCCGCCGCCCTCGGCATCGGCTGGAGGGGGCCCAGTTCGGCGACGCAGGTGAAATGCGGCCGGTCGCGGCGCAGCACCCGGCCACGCCGGTCCACGACGTCACTGGTGATCCGGACCTCCACCAGCACGGTGTCGCCGTCGTGCCCGGTGACCGCCGCCGTCACCCGGTATGGGCTTCCGGGCCTGGGTTTCGGAGCCACGAACGCGTGAAACCGCAGATCACGCAGTGCGCTCACCGGGCGGTCGGGGAACAGTTCCGTCGCCGCTTCGGCCGCGACCGTGGCGAGGCCGGTGCCGTGCAGAGTGGGCTTGTCGTTCACCAGGTGTTCGGCCAGGAATCCGGCCGTCCGCTCCCCGAGTTCGAGCACCCACTCCGCCGATTCGGCGTCGAACCGGTACGGGGTACCGAGCAGCCACGGCGCCCGTGCCGGGCGGTTCCGCACGAATCCGGGGAACTGCTGGGAGAAGGTGTCCCGTTCCCGCGGATTCAGGAAGGCGACCAACGGCTCGGAAGCCGGGAACCGGGTCAGCTCCGCGACGAAGTGGCGCACCCCTTCGGCGGGGTGGAGCGGAGCCATGATCCCGGCTCGCTCGTTGTTGCCCTGCATGAGCTCCGACCCGCCCATGCCGACCTCGGACCAGATCGGCCACACCAGCGTGCGTTCCTCGAGACCCCGCGCGAAAGTGTTCGCCCGGGCCGCCCCGTGGAGGAAGTCGTTCCCCGGCGCGTAGTCGGTTTCCCCCGGAAGGCCGACCAAACCGGCCACCGAACCGAAGTTGCACCACGAAAGGGGCTGCGCGTCCCCGAAGGCTTCCTTGAGGTTGTGGTATCCGCGCCGTTTCACGTCACGGATCCACCGCAAGCCGTCGAGGGTGATCCGCGAAATATCCCCGCCGTTGTGCAGGCCGGCGCCGTGTACGAGCAGGTCCACCTGCGGATCCGTCTCCCGGATCCGCTGGACCGCCGCGGAGACCGCCTCGGCGGAGTTGAGATCGCAGGACAGGTAGTGCACCGCGTCCTCGCCGCACAACGCGCGCAGTTCGCGCAGGTTCAGCAACGACTCTCGGGCATTGAGCAGTTTGGCGAACTGGGCGTTCAGCTCGCGCACCGGCAGGTCCGGCCGCTTCGCGCGTTCGGCCGCGATGAACTCGCCGCGGAGTCGGTTCAGGTCGGCATCCGGCGCGTCGAGGATGTGGCCGGGCACATCCCGCAGTTGCGAGGAACCGAGCAGCCACAGCTTGATTTGCTGTACGGCGGCGAGTTCCTTCATACAGGCGGCCGTGATCCCGCGGGCTCCACCGGTGGTCACCACGACGGCGCCGGGGCGCAGGACCGGCGCGATCTCGTCGAGATTCGACGGGGTGGCCACGAGGGTCGTCCTCAGCCGCTTTCCGTCGCGGTGGATCACGACGGGGTTCCCGCCGAAGTTCGCCAGTTCCCGGTTGACCACGTCCCAATCCGGCGTACCGATGACCACGGCGAGCCGGGCACCGCGCAGATCCCACGCGAGGCTGCTCACCAAGGCCGAGAAGAGTCCGGTATCGGGGTGCGGCACACCACCCGCGAGAGCGTCGTCGATGAGGACTCCGAGCGACCCGCCGGCGTCGATGCGGTCACGACAGGCCTTCGCGGCGAGGAAAAGCGCCTCGTGGGTGAGCACGAGATCGTCGTCAGCCGAAGTGGGCCACCCCGTTTTCCGGGTCGAGACGACCACCCGGACGTGGGGGAACCGGCCTTCGTCGAGCGACACCTGCTTCTCGACGGGCACAGCCCCGTCCAGTTCCCGGACGACGGCTCCCGCTTCGCGGACGGCCTCGGGCACCAGATCGGCGCACCCTGGCTGAACGAGAACCAGCCAGTCGGGCCCTGGCGGGATCGTCCATACGCCGGCTGCCGGTTCGAGGTCTTCGGCCAGCGAACAGACATAGCGATCGTTGCGCCGGACGCGCCGGGGGGTGGCGGGGGCGGTGAGGGTCACCGCCGGTGCGGGGAAAGCACCGGTGATCTCCTGCCGAGGCGTCCGGTCCAGGGTGGCGAGCGCGGTGAGCAGGTCGATCGCACCTTGTGCGCCGAGGTAGTCCCGCTCGGGTGTACCGGATCGGCCGGAAGGCGCCGGGGACTCCGTCGACACCTCGCACAGCACCGGCCAGCCGGCCGCGACAGCGTCGCCGCGGCGGGCCAGCGCCATGAGGAAGGCGCCCTCCCCCAGTGCTTCCCGGCCAAGGAGTGTCTCCAATTCCGGTGTGCTGTTGCCGTTGACCGCCAGCACGAGGGCGAGATCGAGGGTGCCGTCCCGGAGATACCGGCGCGCGATGTCGACGGCGTGCAGGGTCGCGGCGGGGCCCGCGTCGGCGAGCAGCACCGGACCGTTGAGATCGAAGTGGTTGGCGATCCGGGACGGGATCACGTTGCCCATCAGGCCGGGCTGGCTGTCCTGGGTGGTGACCGGAGTGTTCTCCCGGACCAGCTTGACGGCCGTCTCGGCCGCCACGGAATAGTCGTCCGCGGCCAGCCCGGGCGGGGTCCAGGACAGCAGATCGTCGGCATAGCAGCGCAAAGCGGTTTCCAGCCACGATGTCGCCGGGCCGTAGTGCGCGCCGATCACGCCGGTGGTCGGCTCGATGCCGCGCCAGAGGGCGCCGTTTTCCGTCGCGAACCGGTCGGCGGCTTCCAGCGCCATCAGCTGTGTCCGGTCCACGGCGTTCGACGCGGCCGGTGGCATCTTCGTGACGCGGACCGACGGAGACGGATACGGTGACGGGAAGGCCGCGGCTTCGGCCGGCGGCTTCCCCGCGCGGAGCCGGTCGAGCACGGTGGCGGCGTCCGGCGATCCTGGAAGGTGCGCCGACCAGCCCACCAGGACGATCGGCTCGTCGTGGGCGGCCTCCGGCTTGCTCCGGACCACGGGCTCGCCCGATGCCGGATCCTTCCGCAGCAACAGATGTCCGTTGGTACCGCCGAAGCCGAACCCGGAGACCCCGACGGTGCGTGACGACGCGGGCAGCGGCGTGTCCTGCACCGGAACCGTGACCCGTCGCGATTCGAGCAACTCCCCCTCGCCGGCGACGGGACGTTGCGCGGGCACGACGCCGTTGCGCAGACCCAGCACGGCATGGATCACCGAGACCGCGCCCGCGGCCCACCCGGTGTGTCCGATCAGCGGCTTGTTCGAGGTGCACAGCACCGGAACGGCCGGGGCGACTTCGTCGAGGGCGGCGAGTTCGACGGCGTCACCCGCCGCGGTGCCGGTGCCGTGTCCGACGATCCAGCCGATCTCTTCGGCGGGCACTTGCGACACCGTGGCCGCCCTGGTCAGCGCCAGGCCCTGGCCACGGGGGTTCGGCGCGGCGATGGCGCGTCCCCGGCCGTCCGCCGCGGCACCGAAGCCGGCGACGACGGCGAGCACTTCGTCTCCGTCGCGCCGGGCGTCGGAGAGTCGGCGCAGGGCGACGATGGCGGCGCCGTCCGAGAACAGGGTCCCGTCGGCCGACCGCTGGTAGGAGGCGACCCTGCCCGTCTTGCTGAGCCCGGAAAGCTTGCCGAACAGCACGTTGAACCGCGGTGTGACCATGAAGTAGCCCCCGCAGAGAGCCAGGTCGGTCCGGCCGTCGAGCACCGCGGCCATGCCTTGGTCGATGGCGTACAAGGACGACGAGCAGGCGGTGTCCACAACGGTGAACGGGCTGTTCTCGGGCAGGAGGCCTTCGATGGCGTGCCGGACGATCCCGTCCGGAAGATGCCCCGCCGCTTGCCCGGTGTCGAGGTCGTAGCGGGTCCGCAACGCGGCACGGAGCTCATCGAGCGAAACCGGGTCTTCGCCGGGCCAGTGCTCGGCGAGGCGCCGGGCGTAACCCTCGACGACCATCGCCTGTTCGAAGTGCTGGTCACCGTCGGAACAGGCCCCGATGTGGCAGCTGGTCCGCAGGCCACGACCGGCGGAAGCGGGGAGGGCCTGACGCAGGGCCCGGCGCAGCCAGGACGCGGAGAGACTCGCCTCCGGGGCGACGTCGTCGGACCGACCGGCCCGGACGAAGCCGGACACGCCGGCGTAGGTGCGGTCCTGCTGACCGGGTGAGGCGGCCCAGAACGTTTCGGCCGGGTAGCGATCCCCTGGGGTGGAGAACGCGGGATCTCCCGTCCGCAGGAGATTCCAGAACTCTTCGGGGGACTCCGCCCCGGGAACGACCAGGCCCATGCCGACGATGGCGACGCAGGCGTCCTCGTCGTCGGTCACCGGCTCGGTGCGTGCCGGGGCGGGGGCGGTCTGGGGCATCGGTGGAGTGATCTCCGGCGAGGCGGCGGGCGTGGTCGCGGCCACGACCCGCTCCCGGCCACCCCAGGTGCCACCGGCACGGATGAGCGAGCCACCCAGCCGGAGACCACCGTCGTTGACGACTTGTTCACCGGTCATCCACGACGACTGGTCCGACGCGAGGAACGCGACCAGCTTCGCGTTCTCCTCGAGGGTGCCCAGCCGGTTCAGCGGGGTGCCCGCGACGGTGGCTTCGAGCACCCGCTCGCTGTCCGGGAACAGCTTGACGGTCTCGCTCTCCAGCATCCCGGCGGAGGCCATGTTGACCCGGACGCCATACGGCCCGAATTCGACCGCGAGGTACTTGGTGAGCTGTTCCAGCGCACCCTTGCACACGGCCGTACAGAGGTAGTTGTCGATCACCACGCTCGTGCCGAGCGAACCCAGGTTGACGATGGCGCCGCCGCGTTCCCGCATCAGCGGGAAGGCCGCCATGGAACAACGGCGCGGACCGTGCACATTGGTGTTGAACGCGCGCTCCCAGTCGTGCTCGGTCAGCACCTCCGGCGGTACGAAGACCCCGCGGGCGGCGTTGTTGACCAGCACGTCGAGCCTGCCGTGCCGACGTCCGATCTCTTCGAACATCGTGTTCACGGTTTCGGCCTTCGCCACGCTCGCGCGCAAGCCCTCCGCCGAACCGCCGGCGGAAACGATGGCCTGGACGGTCTCCTCGGCCGCCTCTTGATCGTGGAACCAGTTGACGATGACGTGCGCGCCCCGTCCGGCCAGTTCGTACGAGATGGCCCGGCCCTGCCCCTTGGAACCGCCGGTGATCAGGCAGATCTTGTCGCGAAAGTCCTGGTCACTCACACTCGCGCTCCTTGGTGACTCAGCTCGACGATCAACCCGGCGATGGACTCGAGAGTCGTGTAGTCGGTGATCCGGATGTGGTCCGCCTCCGGGACGTCGTAGCGCTTCCTCGCCCGCTGCAGGAGTTCGGTCTGGCGAATGGAGTCGATGCCGAGATCGGCCTCGAGTTCCACGTTGTCCTCGAAGACGTCGGCGGGGTAGCCGACCGCGTCGGCGTAAAGGGTCTTGAGCTCACCGAGGACCTTGGTCTCGACAAGGCCTCCTTCCTCGCCGGCCGGTTCGCTCGAGGCCGAGGTGGCCCGCTGGGCGGGCACCGGTTCGACGACAGGCTCGGCGGGAGCAGGAGCGGGGGTCACCGCGACAGGAGCCGAAGTGGCTGCCTGCGGGCTGGGAACCGGAGCCGGGGTGGCAAGAGCGGAGGCGGCCGATGAGCCGGTCACGGGCGCAGGCGCGGGCCGGGCCGTCCCGGCACCTGCGTCGAGAGCGCGTACTTCGGCCAGCACGCCCGTGTCATCGGCACGACGGCGGAACGGCGCGCTGGTGCTGATCCCGGCCAGGGTCGTCGTCGCCAGGTCCACCAATGTCGAACGTGCGCCGCACTCGACGAACCGGGTCTCGCCTTCCCCGCGGATGGTGTGCAGTGCGTCGAGGAAGCGCACGGGCCGGACCAGATGGCTCGACAGCACCTCCAAGACGTCTTCGGGGGTTTCGACCCGGCGTCCGAGAACGGGTGAGTGGACCGCGATCCTCGGCACGCGCGGGGTGATCGTGGTCACCGTGCGGGCGAACAGCTCGTTGGCCCGGCCGAGGAGCTGGTGGTTGTGGAAGGGGTAAGGCACCCGGAGGACGGTGGCCTTGACACCCAGCGCGCCCGCGACGGCCGCGAGATGGGCGACAGCCGTAGCGGTCCCGGAGACCACGACCTGATCGTAAGCGTTGTCCGCGGCGATGGTGAGACTGCGATCCGCCACCGCTGCCACAAGATGTTCCACCCGCCGGAAACCGGCTTCGACGGCGACCATTCCCCCGGACGCCCCCGAAGCCCTCAATGCCCGGTCACGCGCGACCACGAGCGTGACCCCTTCTTCCAGTGTCAAGGCACCGGAAACCACCAAGGCGGCGAATTCGCCGAAGCTGTGCCCGACAAGCAACGCCGGCGAGAGACCGAACTCTTCTTGACAAAGCCGTGCGGCCACGATCTGGGAAGCGAAGATAGCCAGGCTCAATGCCGGGACGTCATTCTCCAGAAGACGGTCCAAGGTGGGCGACGCGGGGTCAGTGAGCAGAGACGTCACAGCGGGACCGCCTGCCCGCAGCGAATATTCGTCCACCTGCGATAATTCGTCGGCGATAACGGGAAAAGCCTGCCGGCTGGCGCTGAAGACACCAGCCAGGTAGGCACCCTGCCCCGGGAAAAGAAACGTCGAAGTAAGCGAATCATGCTGCACAGGGACTCCGGGAGACTCGGTCCTTAAGGCGTTTCACGCCAAGGTGATCTGCGATTCAGGCGAAAGATAGACTAACACGATCGCGTGATGGTCGAAAAATTTCGACCCTTTCCTACAGCGAGAACAGAAAAACATGCAGAGTCGTCACCTTGAGTGACATTATCGAACTTTTCACGATACGGAAACCAGGTGCCACCTGCAGCGACGAGGGTGCGTCTCGCTGGGACCGGCCGACATTGCACCGCGACGATGACAAACCGTAATCATTCGCAAGTGGACTCTTTCGGCCAATCAATTCACGGACCAGAACCACGGATTATTCATCCGACTTTGTCCGCGAATGCCTTGATGGCACTTTCCGGCACGAGGACACGCATCCGCCACGCCCTCCCGCGAAGGCAGACGGACAAAGCCACCCGTCGCGGCCGGCCTCGTTCACCACACGGCGCGGTGACGCATCGAACACCACGATGATGCGAACATTCGTTCGACCATGTTGCGCCACGTAGTCTCCCACCGACGGACGGAGACCTCGGCAAGAGCGGTCGTGCAGAATGTCCGAAGACAGCGTGGGAGGTATGAGGTGGAGCGGGACCGGGCGGCTCGGCCTATCCGGTCCACTCGGTCTTCCGCGGAATCCGGGTTCGCGCGGACCTTGTTCCCGGATTCGCACGAGGGATGCCAGGTGACGGCGGCCCTGGCATTGCTGATGCAGGGAAACGATCGGCTCGCGACAGCAGCGCAGGCCGAACTGGTGCTCGCCGACGAGGTGTGCCTGCGGCATGCGGGCTGTCTGTGGCACGGCGTGACGATTCTTTTGCGGACCGGCGAGTTCGAGAGCGTGGACGCGCATCTGTGGAAACTCGAGAGCCGTCGCGACGACGGGCTCGCCGATCTCGTCGCCCTGATGCGGGCCGAGCACGCCCAATACGTCGGGGACCTGATGGGCGCGAGGGAGGCACTGGAGCGACTGGCCACCACGGCGTCCCCGCCCACCGTCCGTGAGCTGGCGGTTCCTTGCTATCTCGAAGTGCTCGTCGCGGCGAACGAACCCGACATCGGCGATCAGGTCCTTCGCGACCACGACTTCGGTCAGCTCATGCGGCGGCAGGCCCTGCGCCCGTTTCTGCTGGCCGTTCGCGGCTACCTCCACCTGACAGCGGGCCGGCCGAACGAGGCCTTACGGGACGCGCTGGAGTGTTCGCGGCTTCCTGTCACGGAAGTGGCCGCCCATTTCACGGTCGCACACCGCAGGGGCTTGCTCGCCTTGGCCGCCGCCGCCGCCGGACGCCCCGACATCGCCGGTCCGGCGGCGGCGCGCGAGTACGAGGCCGCCACGGCGTGGCGGTCGCACTCCCATATCGCCTGGGCGCTCTACGTCCTTGAGATGGTCGAGGGCGAGGGCCGTCCGTCCGACCGGCTCAGGGACGCCATCGACCTGATGGAGCTCGGCCGGTCCCCGGTCGGGCTCGCCGCCCTCTGCTTCGAGCAGGGCAGAAGATTCCTGGAATCAGGTCAGGAGCAGACGGGAAGAGCCCTGCTCCTTCGAGCGGATGCAGCGTCCCGGCGGATCGGTGACAAGGCGTTGAGCGGCAAGATCGAGAACTTGCTGTGCGCGCTCACCTCGCCGGCCCCGCGGACCTCCCTGACCGCGCAGGAGCTGAAGATCGCCGAACTGGCACAGAACGGCTACAGCAACAAGCAGATCGCGGAGCGTTTGGTGCTCACCGTACGCACGATCGAGTTCCACCTCTCGAACGTGTACCGCAAACTCGGGATCTCCGGTCGGCGCGCGCTGGCCAACGAGGTTCTGCCGCCTCCCCAGTCATAGGACCGCGTTCCCACCTGATCGCGGAGGGTTCACTGGCGAACGAGGCGAGAACGCGGCAGCGGCGCCAGGTCCTCCACGGACACATATCGCCCGTTCAGGTGATCCGCCGCCCCGGTCACCACGGCGACCAGCGCTCCGGCCGCGTCCTCGACCGAAGTGAACCGGCCGGCTTCACGGGTTTTCAGCGTCCAGGCGAGGATCTCGTCCTCCCAGCTCACTCCCGTCCGACCGCGATCGAGATGCGCCTTCGTGATGCCGATATCCACCAAGCCCGGATCGAACGCCACCGCCACCCGGCCGGTTTCGCCGAACTCGCCCGCCAGGCTGGCGGTCAACGAGATCAACGCCGCTTTGGACGCCGCGTAGGCACCCGCGTTCGGCCACCCGACCCGGCCTGCCCGGCTCACCACGTTCACCACGCGTCCGGTGAGCGCGGGCAAGACGGCCCTGATCACGTTCGTCGAACCGAACAGGTTGACCTCGACCGTCCGCCGCCACTCCCCCTCGTCGACTGCCCACAAAGGACCTTTAGGGCCGGCGATGCCCGCATTGTTGATCACGACGTCGAGGCCGCCGTACTCCTCCGTCGCCCTGGCGACCCCGCGGGTCACCGACGCCTGGTCGGTGACGTCGAAGGTCACGGGCGTCGCGGTTCCACCGGTTTGCCGGATGTCCAGAACCGTCTTGGCCAGCGCGTCCTCGTCGCGGCCTGTGACGAGGACGTTCGCGCCCGAGGCGCCGAGCGCGAGGGCGAACGCCCGGCCCAGCCCGCGTCCGCCCCCGGTCACCAGCACGCGAAGGGCAGGCGGCCGCGTCCGCTTGCCGGTCGAGGACCGCGGGATGGCGCCCACCCGCTCGATCGCCCGCACGCGTTTGTACGGGGGGACCCGCTCGGCGACGTACGCCGTGATTTCCGCAAGCGCGATGCTTTCGGAGAGGACGACGAACGCCTTCGGTATCTCCCCGGCGACCGGGTCGGGCAGACCCGTGACGTGGGCCTCGGACACGGCGGGATGGCCGGTCAGCACCTCTTCGAGCTCGGCGGGCGAGACCTGATGTCCCTTGTACTTGATCAGGGACTTCGCCCGTCCGGTGATCCGCAGGAACCCGTCCGCGTCGCGGGCCACCAGGTCGCCGGTGCGCAGCCAGCCGTCCGCGTCCGCCGCGGCCGAGGCGATCTGGGGTCCGCGCAGGCACAGTTCACCGGCCTCGGTTCCGTCCTCGCCGCCGAGGAACCTGACCTCCGTCCCGGGCACCAACCTGCCGACGGAACCCGGCGGCACCTCGACCCCGTCCGGGCTGAAACTCACGCACCCCGCTTCGGTCATCCCGAAGCCCTGCACCACCGGCACGCCGAGGGTTTCGGCGCACCGGGCGCCGTCCGTCGCGGGAAGCGGCGCTCCACCCGAGACGATCATCCGCAACGACGGGAGCCGCCGCCCGGCCTGCCCCAGTTCGGTGATGACGCTGGGCACCAGATACGACAGGGATACCTCGTTCTCGGTCACGTCGCGAAGGAAGTCTTCGGCCGAGAACGGGGTCGCCCCGATCACCAGGGTCGCCCCCGCCCGCAGCGCCGGGTTCATCGCCATCTGCATGCCGTAGACGTGCCGCAGCGGCGGCACCGACAACACCACGTCGTCACCGCGCACCCGGTGCAGGTAGTCGATCTGGCCGAGGTTCGAGGTCAGGTTGCGATGGGTCACCGGGACGAGCTTCGGCACACCTTCCGTGCCACTGGAACTCATCAGCACCGCGGTCCGGTCGCCTCCGGGCGGGTGCGTCAGCCGCGGCTCGGTCGTGACAGCCTCCTCCCAAGCCGTACCACCCGGCGTGACCGCCCCGACACAGACGACCGGCATCTCGACCTCCGGTGGGCGCAAGGCCGTCTCGGCGATCAGCGCTTTCGCGCCACCGGCGTCGATCTTCCCCCGCCAGTGCTCGCCGGTGTCGCGCGGTTCGAGCGCGAGCACCACCCCGCCCGCCGCCAGGATCCCGTGGTAGGCCACGACGAACTCCGCGCTGTTCTCCGTCAGCACCGCCACGACGTCGTCGTCGGTTATCCCGTTGAGCCGCAACCAGGTCGCGAGTCCGGCGACGGCCGCCCGCAGCTGCGTGTAGGTCCATTCACGACGGTCACCCCGCGAAAGGTCGACCACCGCCGGCCGGTCGCCATCGTCGGTGCTGGAATGCAGGACGTGGCCATGAAGGTCGACGCCGACAGGTACTTCCCACTCCGCCACCGGCTGCGATGCTTCCATGGACGACCTCAGTCTTTCCGGCGCGCCAGGGTCAATCCGTCCGCCACGGTGAGCATGACCGACTCGACCCGGTCGTCACGCAGCACGTGCTCGTTGAATTCACGGATCGCACGGGCGTTGCCTTCGGCGTCGGGTGAAGCCGCCTCACCCGCGTAGAGCACGTTGTCGACCGCGATGAGACCGTTCGGCTTGACCCTCGGCACGAGCGCCTCCCAATAGCCGAGGTAGCCGACCTTGTCGGCATCGATGAACACGAGATCGATGAACGGCTCTTCGGGAAGCTTCTCGATGCTCTCCGCCGCGGGTCCGACGACGGGCTCCACGCGGTCGGCCACACCGGCTTTCGCCCAGGCGTTCGAGGCGATGTCCAGCCAGCGGTCGGTGATGTCGAGGGTGATCACCTTACCGTCCTGGCCGACTCCCTCGGCCAGGGCGAGCGTCGAGTATCCGGTGAACGTGCCCACCTCGACGGCCACGCGCGCACCGATCAGCCTCGCCAGCAGTGTCAGCAGGGCACCCTGCTCCGGTGGCACCTGCATCTCGGCCACGCTGCCCAGAGCCAGGGTGGCGTCCATCAGCTCCTGCTGCACCTCGGTGAACGGCGGGAGCTGATCACGCATGTAGCCGAGCACTTCCGAGGTGAGCGGCACCGCCTTCGCCGGCTGTGTCTCCGTGTTCGTCAAGCGTTGACTCCTTCCAAGAGCGTGGCCTCGGCGATCGAGACCACGCGAGCGATATGGACAGGCAGGTCCTCCTGAAAGCGGTTCACCGCCTCGTGTCTGTAATCCGCCTGAACCGGCCTGGTGTGCATGTCGGCGAGTATCGCCGTGATCCGGGCTCGGAGCGCGACCAGGAATCCACTCGTGCAGTTCGGGCCCCTGTCCAGCAGAAAGAAGTCGTCGACGATGTCTTGCTCTTCGAGGGTCGGCTCGTCGTGGACGTCGTGGCCGGAGTCGCGGAGGAGTGATCCACCGGTGGGCACGAGCCGCCAGGCGACCGACATGTGCACGAGGCGGTTGATCTTCATCGCTTCCTTCAGCGCCGAACCACGGGCAGGGACGATGTCCGCGAGTTGCCGATTGATGTGGCGGTAATCCCGCGCCCAGGTTCCGCTCATCGCCGGATCCCGCGCCACCATCCTCGGCCGCACCACCGTGCCGTACAGCTCGGGCGTACAGCTTCCCGCGTAGAGCAGCAACGCCGAGTACGCGTCGAAAAGCGCCGCGGCCTCGTCGAAATCACGGTGGTAGAGCGCGGAGGAAAGCAATCGCCAAGTGACGAAAGAGCCGTGATGTCCCAGTATCCAGCGGTACCAGGCCCGCTCGATTTCCGAATTGGCCGGCGGAGGCGGCACGGGCTGGGTGTTCTCCCGCCGCGCGCACGACGCGTGAGACTGACGCGGCAACGCCCCGGGACCGGCTTGCTCCCCCTCCGAGCACGGGGTGAGTCGCTCCTGCGGCAGGGGAATGACGATTCGGGGGATCACCGGGACGGTCATGGACTCACCTCTTGGGTATAGCGATCGAGCACGTCCGCGGCGACCCTGATGTCCTCGTCGAGCGGTCGATCACGGGTGATCGGGTCGATCTCTTCCGACAGCGCCGCCACCAGACCGGCGCAGCGTGAAGCGGTCGAAGCACGGTCGTCGAGGTGTGCGGCCTGCCGTACCGCGACACCAAGGGCTCCGTGTAACAGGCGCAGCTTGTGGGCCTGCTCATAAGCGGTCAACGCCGCCTGGGTGCCGAAGGGCACCACGTCCTGGTTGTGCAGGTTGGTGGGGACACTCTGCATCGCCGCGGGTGTGCAGGCCCGCCGCATCGCCACCACCAGCGAGGTCGACAGCACCTGCAGCCCCTGGATGGCGTGGTGCCTACCCGGTTCGGCGGCGAGCATCGGCGGCCGCCCGCCGTTGCGACCGGGGTCCACCAGCATGTCGATCTGGCGTTCCGCCAGGTTGCCGATCTGCGTGACCGCCGAGGACAGAAGATCGGAGGCGAAAGCGGAAGGCTGGCCGAAGAAGTTGCCACCGTGGGCGACGAGGTCCTCGTCGGGGAAGAACAGCGGGTTGTCGCTCACCCCGCGCAGATCCTGCGAGACGGTCTGGGTGGACCACCCGATCGCCGAACGCGCGGCTCCCAGCAACTGCGGCGCGCACCG
Organism: Amycolatopsis coloradensis; assembly: GCF_037997115.1. Taxonomy (NCBI): domain Bacteria; kingdom Bacillati; phylum Actinomycetota; class Actinomycetes; order Pseudonocardiales; family Pseudonocardiaceae; genus Amycolatopsis; species Amycolatopsis coloradensis. The sequence continues at coordinate 3,864,260 of NZ_CP150484.1, read as the reverse complement.
GATGCTGTACGGCTCCTGGAGCGGCCGGTCCTGGGACGGCGTCGTCTCATTCAGCCACCACGCCAGATCTTCCCCGGTGGTCGCGACTTCGGGGTGACCGAAAGCCTTCAGCAATGAGGGTGCCAAGAACGCGGGCACGGCGCCGAGCAGATCGGCGAGAGCAGCCGTCAGCGCGATGGCGACCTTGACCGAACGCTGCGCGGACAGCGCCGCGAGACCGGCGGCGGCCGTCGTCACCGACGTGCCGTTGACCAGAGCCAGCGCGTCCCGTCCATCCAGTTCGAGCGGCGTGAGCCCGACGGCGGCGAGGGCGTCAGCGGCGGGCATCCGCTCACCGTCGACGAAGGCGTGCCCGACTCCGCGCAGGCTTTGGACCGCGTGGGCGAGCGGAACGAGATCCCCGCTCGCCCCGACCGAACCCCATGTCGGGATGGCAGGGGCGAACCCCGTGGACAGCATCCGGCACAAAGCGTCCACCGTGGACACCGAAGCGCCCGACAAGCCTTGTGCCAGTGACAAAGCACGCACGAGCACGGAGGCCCGTGCGATGGGGACCGGCAGATCGGCGCCCTGTCCGACGGTCAGGTGCTGCAGAACGTTGTCGCACTGCTCGGTGGCGCTGTCCCGGCCTTCGAAGATCACGAGAGGGCCGAATCCGGTGGTCGCTCCATAGACAGGCCTTCCGTCCCCGCCGAGCACGTCTTCGACGAAGTGGCGGCCACGCGTGATCCGCGCGATCGCGTCGTCCGACAACACGACATTGAGGGGGTGCCCCGCCAGGTCCAAGAGCTTCAAGTCCAGGGAGACGGCAGGATCAAGGGTTGTGGCTGCGATCTGAGTCGGGCTCATCTGGTCAATCGTCCCCGTCGCTCGAGGTGGCTTGGCGAAGTAGCTTGCGACCGATCCTCTGCCAGCAGAGCCGACCTCAGCGCATATCCGCGCGCTTCGTCCAACGCGATTGCCCGAACGTCCACGCCGTGTGGCCACACTGGACCTTCGGGTTCCCGTGGGGCAAACTCCTGCAAGCAAAAAACTTCAGTACTCGGCGCGGACCGACGTCTCCGGTTCGCGGAATCGCTGTCGTGGACGGTTCTCGTTCGCGCATCACCTTCGGCTTCCCTGGCCTGGCGCTCGTGAATCGGCGCTTGTGAACTATCGAGAGGCATTCCGTGAACATCGCACTCGTGACCTCCAGCGCCTTTCCGGGCAGTGATTGGTCGGATCGCGACACCCCCATCCTGCGTGCCAGCCTGAACGAGCAGGGCTGCACAACGCAGATTCTCGAATGGGACGACTCCGACGGGATCGACTGGACCATGTTCGACGTGGTCGCCGTGCAATCCCCGTGGAGCATGTGGCTCAAACTGACGCAGTTCCGGGAATGGGTGGACTCCCTGCACCGGCAGGGTGTGCGGTTGGCGAACCCGCACCCCATCATCGTGAGCGGTATGAGCAAGGAATACCTCCCCGAGGTGGAGCAGCACGGTGCCAGGACGATCCCGACGACGGTGGTCCGGCCGGGAGAACGGATCGGCGCTGTCGCGGCGGAAACGCTCGCGCGCGCCGAACGTGATTTCGGAGAGGCCGCCGTCGTCGTCAAACCCATCTCGTCCGGAGGCACGCTCGGCGCCGCTCGCGTCACCGAGGAGCAGGACCTGGTCGCCAGGCTCACGGCCTTCGACGAAGCCGGCGTCACCGCCTGCGTCCAGCCTTACGTGTCGTCGATCGATTCCCTGGGAGAATACGGAATCATCATGATCGACGGGGCCGTCTCCCACGCGATCACCAAGGACGCCATCCTCGCGCCGGGACGCGAGGGAACACAATTCCATCCGAACGCCCGTGCCGGCTACACCGAACACGGCGAGGACCTCACCGACATCCATAACGCATACGACGCCTACCTGAAGACAGTTCCGGTCCACCCGGTATCGGTACGGCTCGACTTCCTTCGCCACCCCGTCACCGGCAGGTTGCTGCTGCTGGAGATCGAATCGGTGGCACCCGTGAAGTTCTTCCACCTTTATCCGGCGGCGGCGGAACGTTATGCCCGGTCACTGATCACCTTGGCGGCCGCGAGCGACCTGGTCCGGCACTGACCTTTCAAGAGTCCACCGGGCAGAAATCATCGTTATCTGATCGAGAAAAGAGGGCGAGCATGCCGAAATCGCCAATTCCAGCCGGTGACGCGAAAGAGGACAGCGCGCCGGAAGCCATTGCGCCACCCGCGCCGCGAAAGCCGATCACGCCACAGAAGATCGCACCCGCGACGGACGGGGTCTCTTGGCATGTCAAGGCTTCCCAGCCGGTCAACTACGAAGTCCGTGTTTGCCAGGACGTTTTCGATCCCAACCGAACAGACCTCCTCCACGCGGGCAGCCCCGGCGGGAACCGGACACAGCGCCGGTTCGTCGTCGTGGACGAGACCGTCGACAGACTGTACGGACCGGCGATAAGGCAGTATTTTGATCACCACGGCGTCACCTACGAGATCATGGTGATCCAGGCAGGCGACGTACACAAAGAGATCGAAGTCGTATTGCGTCTCGTGGAGCGACTCGACGCCTTCGGGATCGATCGCAGGCGCGAGCCGGTCATCGTGGTGGGTGGCGGTGTCGTGATGGACATCGTGGGCCTCGCCGCCAGCCTCTACCGCCGCGGAACGCCGTTCGTCAGGGTTCCGACGACCCTGGTCGGTTTGATCGACGCCGGGGTGGGTGTCAAGACCGGAGTGAACTTCAACGGTCACAAGAACCAGCTGGGCACGTATTCGGCGGCGACGCTCACCCTGCTCGACCGCGGCTTTCTCTCGACACTGAGCCGTCGGCACATCAGCAACGGGCTCGCCGAGATCCTGAAAGTCGGCCTGATCAAGGACGAAGCACTCTTCGGCCTTCTCGAGCGGCACGGCCGGCTGGTCCTGAACGAGAACTTCCAGGGCCGGTCACCCGAGGGAGCCGACGCCGCCACCGCCATCCTCGAAGCAGCGATCACCGGCATGCTGGAGGAGCTCGAACCGAATCTTTGGGAAGAAACGCTGGAACGCAGCATGGACTACGGGCACACTTTCAGCCCGGCCGTCGAGATGCTCGGCCTTCCCTCGATGCTGCACGGCGAAGCCGTATGTCTCGACATGGCGCTGAGTACCGCCCTCGCCTGCCGCCGCGGACTCGTGAACGAGGACGAGTGCGGACGAGTGTTCTCGGTGATGTCCGATCTCGAGCTGCCCACCTGGAGCCCTTTGCACACGCCGGAAGTTCTGGGGAGCGCACTGCACGCGACGGTCCGGCGGCGCGACGGGCAGCAGCGACTGCCGCTGCCCGTCGGCATCGGGAACACCGTCTTCGTCAACGACGTCTCGGACGAGGAACTGGTCGCGGCCATCGAATTCCAGCGGGAAATGGCCACGTGCAGCTCGACGGAGGTCGCGTAAAGCCCGGCGTCACAAGGCCTACCACAAGGTCTGCCCTCCCTCGATCGCGAGGTTGTGGCCGGTCATGTAGTCGGAGACCTCACTGGCCAGGTAGACCACGGCGCCCTGGAGGTCGCCGACCTCACCCAGCCGGCCGGCCGGGATGTTCGAAACCCATTCGTCGACCAGAGGTGCCAGCGCCTCGGACTCCTCGATCAAGGCGGTCCTGATGATTCCCGGTGATATGCAGTTCACCCGGATCCCGCGGTCGGCCCACTCGGCGGCCAGCGTCCGGGTCAGGCTCACCACCGCCCCCTTGGAAACGTTGTACGACACCTGCTTCTGGGGGTGAGGCACGATCATCGACGCCATCGAGGCGGTATTGATGATCTTTCCGTATCCCTGCGGGAACATCACCTTCGCTTCGTGCTGACAAGCGATGAACACACCCCTCAAGTTGAGGTTGTGCACCATGTCCCACTCTTCGAGCGTTGCTTCCTCGGCCGCGGAATTGAGATTTATTCCCGCGTTGTTCACGGCGATGTCCAGCCGGCCGAACGCCTGCACCGTCGTGCGCACAAAGCTCTCGACAGAACTTTCGTCGGCGGCGTCAGCCTGGATCGAGATGGCTTCCGCGCCCTTCTCCCGCAATTCGCGGGCGACCTCGTCCGCACGGTCCGCGCTGAGGTCGATGACCGCCACCTTGGCGCCCGCCTCCGCCAGGGCGTGCGCGAAGGCGCGCCCGATTCCCTGCCCAGCACCGGTCACGAGGGCAGTCCTGCCATCCAGTCGGAACCGGTCCAAAATCGAACGGGTGACGGAAGCCTGGGCACCGCCAAGATTTTCGTTCATGTCTTCACTCATTTCTGGACCGAAGGAAAACCAGCCGTTCGACACTATACTTACCTTGGCCGCACAGTGACAGGAATTCATTCGAGGAGCGTCATGGACCTACCGTTCGACCAGAGCCGCATGGACACGCTGATGGAAAAATCCGGCGCCGATGTGGTGATCGCGACCACTCGTTTCTCCATCCAGCACCTGCTCGGTGGATACCGATACTTCTTCTTCGCCAACCTTGACGCGATCGGCGTGTCCCGATACCTTCCGGCACTCGTCTACATCAAGGGCTCACCGGAGAAGTCGTTCTACATCGGCTGCGGCAACGAGGAATGGGGGACTTCCGTCTTCCCGCTGTGGGTCACCGACATCCGGAACCAGTCGTGGTCGAGTGTGGACACCGCGAACTCGATCGTCAGCGGGTTGCGGGAGCACGGCCTGGACAACTCGACCATCGCGGTGGAAAAAGCCTTCCTCCCGTTCGACGCGGCCGAGGTACTGCGAGCCGCGCTTCCGGAGGCGGCCTTCGTGGACGCTCATCCGGTTCTCGAAGCCATCCGCGCGATCAAATCTCCCGAAGAGCTCGAACTGGTGCGAACCGCCTCCGTCGGGATCATCGAATCCATGTCGGCCACCTTCGCCGCTTCCCGGCCCGGCGAAACCAAGATCGACATAGTCGAGCGCTTTCGCCGTGAACAGACTGATCGGGGACTGGTTTTCGACTACTGTCTGGTGTCGTGCGGCAGTGAGTTCAATCGTGCGCCGTCATCCAGGGTGTGGCAAGAAGGGGAAGCACTCTCGCTTGATTCCGGCGGCATGTACCAGGGATACATCGGCGATCTGGCCCGCATGGCGGTGGCGGGTGAGCCCACCGCCTTGATGCGCGATCTGCTCGCCGAGGTCGAGTCGGTGCAGCAGAGTGTGCGCGCCGCAGTGGCGCCCGGCCGGCGGGGCGGGGACATCTTCGATCTTGCCGACAAGGCTTTGGCAGCGTGTCCTCACGCGGACGAGATGTTCTTCGTCGGCCACGGCATGGGTCTCATCACGCACGAGGTCCCCCGGTTGACCGGTACCGGCCCGGTGCCCTACCCCGCGGATCACGCGGAAGCCCCGCTCGAAGTGGGTATGGTCCTGTCCCTGGAGACGACGCTGTCCAATCCCGATGTCGGCATAGTAAAGCTGGAGGACACCCTGATCGTCACGGAGGACGGATGGGAAGCCCCCGGAGACGAAGCGCGGGGATGGAACCGGCCGCTGTCGGGTGGCGGCGAGTGAGCTTACGTTCCCGCATGGTCGACGGCGATCCACTGCTCGGCCTGATCCTCAAGATCCCCGCTCATTCCGCGGTGGAACTGGCCGGCCATCTGGGCTTCGATTTCGTGCTGCTCGACACGGAGCATTCGGCTGCCGAGACCGTCGAAGTGGAGCACCATGTCAGGGCGGGCGAAGCAGCCGGGATCCCGGTGCTGGTGCGCCTCGCCGGGAAAGATCCCGCCTCCGCACTGCACGCACTCGACGCCGGCGCGGCGGGAATCGTCGTGCCCCACGTGTCGGACGTCGCAGACGCCGAAGCCGCGGTCCGCGCCGCGCACTACCCGCCTCGTGGTGCTCGCAGCCTCGCGGTGAGCACTCGGGCGGGGCGGCACGGCACGGTCACTCTGGAAGAGCACTTGGCCAAGGCCGCTCGCGAGACCGTCGTCGTGGTTCAGGCCGAAGACCGGGGCTCCGTCCGGAACTGCGAGGCGATCGCCGCGACCGAAGGCGTCGACGCCGTGTGGATCGGCCCGACCGACTTGTCGCTTTCCCTGGGCATACCAGGGGACTTCGACCATGCGGAGTATCGATCGGCCGTCGACCGGATCGTCGAGGCGGTGGGGTCGGCACCGCGGTGCGCGTTGTGCGCTCTGGTGGATCATCCCGGCAAGGTCGAGGAATGGCGAGCCCGGGGAGCCAGTGTCCTTCTGTTCAACTACAACACCGTGGTGGTCGAAGGTTTGCGCGCCATCGTGGACAGCGTGCGCGAATAGCGGACGGAGTGGACGTGTCCGGCCCGTGCCTTGAGGGACCCCGGCACAGTGGCCGATCTGCCGGGGTCGTGAGTGGTAATGATGCACGCCGAACTGGTCCGCGTTGACCAGGAACGCCACGANACAGTGGCCGATCTGCCGGGGTCGTGGGTGGTAATGAGCGTTCTAACCCTCATTACCACTCACGACCCCGGGTAAAATCGAACAAAGAGGCGTCAACCGACCGCTCTTCCGTCAGGAAGTGTCTCTTGCGGACACTGAAGCCTCCTCGGTGTCCAGAATCAGCCCTGCCCGACCTCGACTTCGCCGGGTCCTCACCTGTCACGAGAAGCCGTGCTCAGAAGCCGTGCCGCGCTGTCCAGTGTGGTGGGCCAGGACTTCGTGACGACTTCCCAGGCCCACCGCAGCGGAACCTGCCGGGCCAGCAGCAGGACCGGCGGATTCCCCCAGCGAGTGGCCACGACGGTACCTTTGTGCTCCGGGCCCGGCTCACCACTGGGCAGAAAGGTCAGCGTGTACTTGTAGCCGCTGACGGTCAGATCGTCCCACAAGCCGGAGGCCGCACAGGTGAAGCTGCGCAGCCGGGGATGGGCGTCGCCGAGATACGGCATCTGCGCATGAGGATACGCGATATTGTACTCGGCAATGGATTCGAACACCGCGACCGGTGCGCTTTTCTCTCGGTACGCCACGCCCATGTCTCCGAGGATAGGAAACGACGGGCCCGGGAATTCTTCTACCACGCGGGTTCTGCCCGAAGTGGACACACTCCCTGTCCCGAAATACCCGCATTCCACAGTGGAGCAAGGCAGACATGGCCGCCGCGGCTCCCCGTCCTGGACAGAAGCGATGTCCACCCGACGAGACACGTTCGAGCTTCGCGACTCATCAAGTGCTTTCGGAGTCCCCGAAGGCCGACCGCGCGTCGAAGAAGACGTCCCCTTCCTCGTCGGGCGGCCGCAGGCCGATCGCGCCCAGGCCGTCGGAGTCCGTGCGGAAGTAGATCACGTCGGACGTGGTCCGCGAGCGGGTCCAGGCGGGCGGTACGGTGCCCCGGTACTCCGGGGTGATCCGCCAGTCCGCCCGCGCCCGCACCTGGTAGAGCTGCCCTTCCGAGCGCAGCGTGTGTTCCCCGGTCTTGCCGCCGGAGCCCGTCGACGCCGACTGCTGCCAGGCGAGCATCGGGCCGACTCCGCGCACCTCCGGCAGTTCCACGACGGACGTTCCGGGTACCAGCCCCTGGGCGAGACTCTGCCCCGCCGGCCTGGTCGTCTTCCGGGGGAAGATGCTCAGCGGGAACGACGCGAACAAGGTGCTCCACGACGGACCGGCCGTACGGTCCTGAAGGGTCTTTTTCGCGGTTTCCCCGCTGACGGTGACTTCCGGGGTGGTGTCGTCGGCGCCCTTCAGCGGGGTCACCCACGTGTCCGACAGATCGACGTGAAAGACCAGTGCGGACAACGGATGGTTTTGCAAGAAGCCCGCCGCGTAGAAGCCGTCGTCCGCCAGGCCGTCCACTCGATAGCCCGCGTCGGTCAGCGCGGTGGGAAGGCCGGTCGTGAGAGCCGCCGAAGACGTCCCGACTTCGACGACCCGTCTGGCGGCGGCCGCCTCCACGGGCACCGAAGGCGGCCGTGGACCGGATTCTTCGGCGACAGGAACACCTTCGAGGATGTCACCTACGACCCGGCCGACCGCACCACCCGGCACGTCCAGGTACGCCGTGCCCGGCAGCCCGGTGACGCGTCCCTGCGACTGCCCTTCCATCAGGGTGTCCAGCTGAACCCTGCTGCGCGCGGCGTCCGGCAAGAGCAGATCGGGCGCGCGGTGATGGATGGCGGCGGGGGTCACCAGATCCGTGAGACCGCCGGTGAGCGACCGGACGGAACGCGCCAGGTGGGCTGTCCTGGTGAACTTCAGTTCGATGAGGACGTCGTGGCGGTAGACGACGGCCTCTCCGGCCGAGGAGACCGTCCTGGTTTCTTCGGTCGTCTCGGTGTCGGTACGGCGGAGCGTCGTACTGGTGGACAGTCCACTCTGGCCGGACATCCCGAGCCCGCGCACGGTCGGTCGCGACAGGTAGAACGGCATCCGGAAGGATGCGTTGCCACTGTGCGAACTCACGTCTTCATGGAAGCTCTCCTCGGTCTTGGTCGACTTGGTGGTGAGCTGCTCCGACCAGCCGCCCGCCGGCCGCGGGTCGGTGCCGTCCGCCGGTTTCGCGGTCGCGGTGAGCTGATGGGTGATGGTGCCCAGAGGACCGGTGAACGACGCGGACCACGTCTTCCCACCGAGGGTCAGCGTCCGGAACAGGCTTTCCAGCACACGCGGTGAAACGTCGGCGCGAACCTGGTCGAGCAGACGTGCCCCGGCGACCTCGTCACCGGCGCCGAACACCAGGCGGTGGGCCGCGTCGCCGATGCCGGCCGCGAAAGCCGCCCAGCCACTCGCGGTCGCGCTCGGCGCCTGGAACGACTTCATCTCCCGCTCCACGGCGGAAACGAGTTGCCCGGTGACCTCGGTACCGAGGCTGACCGGTGACCGCCCGTCGTACCCCAGGGACGGAGGCGGTGCGATGGACAACGTGGCGGGCTCCGAAGTGGCGGGGAAGCCGTCGTCCCACCCGTGGGGCAGGCCGAGCCGGTCGATCTCGGCGGCGGGCACCCAGACCTGCACCGCGCTGCGCCGATGCGCCTGCGCGTAGTTCCAGCCGCCGTCGGTCGTCCCGTCGTAGGGTCCGACGCCGAGATGGCGATAGTCCCGGCCGGCGAGGAGCACAGTGGCGTCGTAGGTCACGAGGTAGGCGTCGCCGTCATAGGTGGTTCGCCTGGTCTGTTCGTGCTCCAGGCGCAGCGAGTGCCCGTCGGCGGTGCTCCCGTAGAACCCGTAGCCGCCTTGCGGAAACGCGTACGTGCTCGCCTGTCGATCGGCCGCGATGCCGAGCCTGCCGTTGCCGTAGGTGTAGCCACCGGAGGTGCTCCAGCCTCCGTGGGCGCGGGCTCCGCCCGCGGTGCTGGTGAACGTCAGCTTCATCTTCCGCGGCGGACCGGCCGCTCGCGCGTTGCTGAGGACGATCGCCATGCCGACGTCGCCGATGCGATCGCGGAACCCGAGATGCTGCCCCTCTCCACGGCCGTAGCGGTGCAGCGGCGCGTGGTAGGTCCCGCTGACCGCGCGGTCGAGATTCGCGGCGACCCGGTCGGGCCCCGCGAACCGGAACAGCTGATGCGAGGCCAGATGTTGGCCCTTGCCCAGGCCGCCGAACAGATCGTCCGACAGGAAGCGGGCGATGCCCGGAGGCAGGTCGAGACCGTGGACCGCGAAGTGATCCGGCAGGTTCGCGGACGTCCAGCCGGCAGGCCGGCTCGCTGTCGCACGATCGACATGGGTGAACGAGGTGTTGCCTTCTGTGCTCGGTGGCGTGAAGGAGATCTGTCCACCCAGGACTGTTTCGGTTTCGCCACCGGTGACGTGGAAGGTCTTCGAGCCTTGGTCGTCGAAGATGGAGACCTTGTAGTCGACGTCACGCCGGTGGGTCGTGCTGCCGTCGGCCGACCAGCTCTGCCCTTGCGCCTGCGTGTCGACGGTCTCCAGAGTGCGCGCCGAGTTGGCGAACGAACGGTTCGCACCACCGCTCACCTCGTAGCTGCGGACGGTTTCCCGTGAGCCGGCACCGACCCGGACACCCGCGTTCCCGCCGAGGGTCACCGACCCCTCGACGGAGTCGTTGTGCTGAGCCTTGCGTTTCGCGGCGATCTCACCGCTGAGCCCTGTCGCGGAGAACGTGATGCCGCCGGCCGGTGTCCGCCCTTCCCTCGGCGCCGGGACGGTCTCGATGACCACGTGCAGCAGTTCGTTCGATCGGTTGCTGCCCCGATGGGTCTCCCGGACGAGCAGGAACGAAAGGCCGTCACCGTTGAGGTCCGGGGATCGAGCGGTGAGGCCCGCCGGGGACAGGAACGCGTCGACCAGTGCCTCGTTGTCGGCGGTCGCGCCGTGGCCGTCCTTCTGCTCCGGCTCCTGCAACACCCCCTTGGGCAACTGCGCGCGCAGTTGTGCCTTCAACCGTTCGGCTTGCGGGTACCGGGTTTCCGCCGCGCCCAGTACCTTGCCCGCCACGAACGGCGCGGTGACACGCGATTCGGGCACCTCGGCCGTGTCCTTGGGCTGGACCGACCATTTGGTCGCCCCGTCCGTCACCGTGTGACTTCCGGTGAACTCCTTGCCATCGTCGAAGCGTGCGCGGATCTCGTAGGTGACGTCGCTGATCCTCATCCGCAGGTCGCCGGACTCGGATGTGGAAGTGGAAGCGGTGACCTCGTCGGAGGCGGTGAGTTCCCGCGACTCGGAGGCGGAGCGGAACGCCATGGCGTCGAACCTGAGATCCAGCCGGTTCCCGAAGACGACACTGGGTTGCTCGTGAATGCTCCACAGGAAGCCCAATCCCAGCGAGGCGTTGACGCTGAAGGGACTCCGGCTGGCGGCGGTGACCGATTCTTCGCCACGATGTCCGCGCCCTTGCTTGCTGACGGACGAGGACTCCTCGCTCTCTCCGGTGGCGAAATGGCGGTGGTTGCCCATCGTGGCGCTGAGTTCGACGGTGGCGTTCCGCAAGCGGCCAAGCGAGTCCGGCAGCTGCACCTTCGTCACCACCTTGGCGCCTTCGGCCAGTTCCGTGCCGGTTCGCGAGAGCGCGCCGCTGCTGGTGATGTCCTGCAGCGACGAGCGCAGCGGAGAACCGATCACACTCGCGGCGCCGGCCCAGTCGGAATGCCGGTGCAGCACACCGCCCACGGCGGTGAGCAGGCCTTGGTCGCCGCGCAGAAAGGTCGCTCGTGGTCCGGTCGAGACCGAAGGCGGCGCCTCGATCTCACGAAGGTCGCCGAGGATCTCCGGGCTGCTCAACCGGACGCCGCCGGACTGATTGCCCCGCCGGTGCGCGGCGGGCTCTCCGGTCCGCGCGAGGACGATTTCGTGCCGTAGGTCGAACGGTTTACCCGTCCACTTGTCCGGCGGGGTGACCGACTCGGAGGCCTGGGTCTCGGTGGTGCTCGACGTCCGCCATGAGGGTGTGGAGGTGATCCCCTTGATGCCGACGGCCGGATCCACCGTGCGGAAGGCTCCGGGATCCTGGGAGATCGGCAACGACAGGTAGTGCCCGAAGGCGCCCTGCCTGCGCGGCGCCGAGGCCGCGTCGTTCGTCGCCGCACCCCGGTTGCCCGTGGCGACCTGGTCGGACTTGCGCGCGGGATCCTGCGGTCCGGTGGTGACCGTGGTGTCGGCCGAAGTGTTGTCGCCGGGTTCGCCCCGCACGACGATCTCGACGGCGTCTTCGCCATGCCCGTCGACGACGAGGTAGCCCTCGTGAGCGAACTGCTTGTAGTTGTCCTTGAGGGCCAGGTCGGTCAACGCACCGAGGATCCTCGTCACCTGCGTGGACGGGGCTTGGGCGGCCTCGAGCATCGCCTTGACGTCGGCCCGGATCGCCGTACCGTCGACCGCGGTCGCGAGCACGCTGTTCGCCGCCGCGAGCCTGCGGACGTGCTGGGTCTCGGGGCTCGGCTGCCCGGGGAGGGTGAGCGGGGCGAGTTCGATGGCCGGCTGCAGGAACGCCATCGCCGCGAAGCTCATCGGTTCCGTTTCGGAGGCCTGGGTCTCGGCAGGGGCTCCTGACGGATCTTCCGACACCGTCTGCGGGACTGGAGCGGAACTCGCTTCGGCGATCAGCTGCATGGGCGACGAGGACGCTTGCTGCCCGACCGAGGTGTTCTCGGTGAACGGGCTTTCCGAGCGCTCGGGGGCGACCGAAGAGGGACCGGCCTCTCCCTCGGCAGGTCCGTCTGCGACGGCCACAAGGCCCACTCCCGGCGGTGCCACCGGCGCACCTCCCGGCAGACCGCCGGGCCGCGCTGTGCCCAGCTTCTCGGCCAGTTCGGCGGACCGCTGTCGTGCCACGGCCTCGCCGCGGCGATGCACGTCCGCGGCGACGACGAGCCGGAGGTCTCCGATCAGGTTCTGCCACCTCACCAGCGCGGGATCCGTCTCGGAGCGGATCAACGGGGTCCGGTGATACCGGGAGACGATGCGCGCCGCGTCGCTCAGCAAGCCGTCGTAGCGCGATTCGCTGACCTTCCCCAGTGACAGCGCCGCCTCGTCCGCCGCGAGGCGGACCTGCTCAAGCATCTCCGCGGGCACACTCGGCGGTTCCTGCGGGCCGATGCTCCGTACCTTCTCCGACAGGGCCGGAAAATCGATCTTGAGGTCCGGGATCGTCACCGGCACCGAACCCACGGGGCCCTCGCCGTGGGCACCGGACACGCCACGTGCGCCACCCACCGACCCCAAGGCTCCGAGCATGCCGTCCGCGGCGCCGCCTTTGACACCCGTCGACAGATTCGAGAACACGGTGCCGAGCGGGGTCACGAGCACCTGCGCGAACGCGTATCCGGTATGTCCCGCCGCGATCACGTGCGGGGCGAAGGTCTTCGATCGCGTCTGTGCGGACCGGCCGAGGAACCTCAGGCCCACTGCCGCGCCGTGTGCCAGTCCCGCGACCGCTCCCCCGGTCACACCCCCCAGTACCGAACCGCCCACCGAAGACCAGTCGAGGTTTTCCCGGTCCGAAAAGACCATTTGCCCGGTTTGGATTCCGAGATCGAGCCCGCCCATGATCGCTCCACCGATGGCCGCGAACTTGACCGTCTTCCCGGCCAGGCTCACCATCGCCGTGCCCGCTTGCCGGATGGTGAGCTGCTGAACCTTTGTCACCAGATGACGCAGCACCTCACGCATCGAAATCTGTGCCGCCAGTCTCGCGGCCGGGACGAGAAAGGAGAAAATGACGGTCGCGAGCAAGTGCGCGATCATCGCGAAGACCATCGCCGCCATGGCGATCAGGAGGATCTTGACCTTCTGCACGTCCAGTGCCGTGGTCTTGGCCGCTTTCGCGAGATCCCGGGCGTTGTCAATCATGCCCGCTACACTGCTCGCCAGGTCCTTTCTCAGAAATTCCACCGCCGCACCGGCGAATTCACCGTCCATGGCGGAGTCCACCCCCGAAGCCGAAACGGTGATGGCTTCGCCGAGGTCTTCGAGACTGTCGGCGAAGCACGACCATGCCCGCGAGATGGCGCGCAATCCGCCCTCACTGGCTTCCGGCCACTCCATTCCCAGGACGACAAGGAAGAACTTCTGCAGCGAAGCCGGCAGCTCCGTGCTTTCGTACACGCCGGCCATCTACTCGCGCCGGCCTGCTGGTTCGCATCGGAAGCACATGAAAATTAGGGTAAGCTAACAACGGCGGCGAGGCTATGTGTCGGTGCTCTCGTGGATCGTCAGGTTCGGAGTTCTTCCGCCAGGGTGTGATCCAGCCTCGACGCCGAAGCCTGATCGACCTCGCGGAGGCCTTGCGCCACTGCTCGCAGAACCGCGGGAAGATCGGCGACGACCTTCTCCAATTCCCCGGCGGAGCGCTGCCCCTGCCCGGCGGGATCACGGTATTTCTTCTCGAACGACTTGCCGATTTCGTCGTCTCCCCAGCATCCATCGCTTCCGGCGAGTTCGGAGCTCAATTCCGTGACCGCCTCCGCAAAGCGTTCCCCTGCCCCCTTCAGCCTCGAAGCCACCTGCTCCAGGGCTTCCGGATCCAACCGAAGGCTTTCAGCCATTGTCGCAACACTCCCGAACTTGTTTTCCGACATCGAGGGAAACCGTCACAGTGAGACTCGCCGGAAGGCGTCTCCCCGTATCTTATGCAAGGAGACATCCTTCACGATCTTCAGAGGGGTAAGGCAAATTTGACGTGATCGAACTCCTGCCGCGCAAGCCGTCCTCACCGGCTCGTGATGAGACGGTCACCCCGGACAGCGGGGTCCGGACTGACTCGCGGGGATGATCCCGGCGTGACGTGTCCACAAGAAACACCTCGCGTGGATTGCGTACCCGATTGACGTCATGATGTCCGGTTCCCGCTGGGGTCGTGAGTGGTAAGTGTCGTTAGAACGCGACTTACCACTCACGACCCCCGCGAAAGCCGCCTAAATCGGGCGCGCCGGGTGTCCACCCTTCCCTTACTCGGCGGCTCGATCTTCTTCTTTCCGATCAGTGCGCCCCAGCATGGATTCCATCGCGTCCACGGCCTTCTTCTTCGCGTCGTCGAGATCCGGCGTCCGCGCCTCAGGTGCCGCCACGGAGCGACCCAGCACCCGAGGCGCGTTCGAAGAACCGTCCCAGACCTTGGGATCCACGCCGAGCAGACCACCCGGCTGCCGTTCCTTCTCGCCGTCGTTGTCCCCGCCTGATCCACCGAATCCGCCGCCGTGCATCGGCGGCATGAAACCGCCACCGTTGCCGTGCGTGACCTCTCCGGGCAGCCGCGGAGTACCGGCCCCGCCGGGAACCACCGGCGGAAGCCCGGGGTTGACGCTGGCGTCGAAGCTGCCGGTGACGGGCCGGAAAGCAGGCGAGGCGGGCAGCGCGCCCGGCAAGGAAGGCTCTCCCGCGACCGGCGTGACGGCCGGCTGCACCGGAACGCCCATCGACATCGGTGTGGCACCGCCGGGAAGCCCGGCACCCGAGCCGTGCGGTGGCGAAGGCACTTTGGGGATCTCAGGTGGCGGCGTCGCGGTTTCCGGCGGCGAAGACACCGCCGCCGAAGCCGAAGCGCCCTCCGGGACATGGGTCCGGGCCTCGGCCGGTCCGGGACCGGGGGCGACCGTGGACGAAGGCTCCGCCGCGGACACCGTCGTCACCGAGGGCGTCGGCGTGTCGATGCCGGCCGTGAGGTCGGACTTGACGCTGGAGTCCGCGCGCGCCGAAGCACCGGGAGAGGTCAGGTCCACGTTCGGAACCTCCGGGGCCGAGTGCGGCTCGGGGGTCGCGTTCTCGCACGCGTCCTCTCGCTTGTGCCTTCGCTCGGGTTCCGTCTCCCGCGACTCGGCCCGCATCCCCGGCGCCCGGCCCAGTACCGCGAGGAACAGACCGTTCTGCTGACCGCCGGACGTCCCTCCACTCACTTCCGGCTGCACGATTTCGACCGGCGTCGCCCTGCCCAGCGCGGCGGGCAGCACCGACCCGGTCCGGTCTTGGTTCGGGTCTCCCATCAGGTCCGCCCAGAAATCTCCCCGTCCGCCGGGCTGCCCCTGTGCCGTCGGCCCGCCCAAGCCCACCAGCGCCGCGGCGGGCATGACACCGCCACCGTGCGTGCCCTGGTCATAGCCGTACTGGCTCGTCCGGTCACCGGCCGGGAGCTGAACCGTGCCCGCCCCTGGGGCCACCCCCTGGGGCGGAGCCGTGTTCACCGCCGTGCCCTGACCGTTCACCGGGATGTCGGTTTCGGCACCGGGGAACGGGGTGACGGCCGAACCGATCTCCTGGTAGGCGGTACCGAGTTCGTGCACCACCTGGCGCGCGGCCAGGAGGTCGCTCTCCCGCTTCTGCGCCTGCAGTTCACGGATACGCTGCTGGGCGAGCGTGAGAGCGTCGCCGGCCCGCCGAAGCGTGGCGCCGTATCCCGGAGCGGCCATGGCCTGGATCGCCGCGTTGCCGGCTACCGCGACGTTCCGGACGACGTCGGCGAAGGATTCGGCACCTTCGCTCCGCCAGGCGTCCCAGAGTTCACGGGTGCCGCGCTCGAGGTTGTCCTGTACCTGCTCCAACTGCGCCAGAGCCGTGTCGAAGACCTGTGCACGGTCGTAGAAGGTTCGCGGATCGACCTCGTTGACCAGCTGGGCCAGCTGCTCGAAGGTCATCACTTCGATTTCCGGGTCCAGGATCGGTACCGGTTCGGACGCCGTCACGGATCAGCCCCTCGGTCAGCACAGGTTTCGGTTCGGCCGGAGGTCCCGGTCGTCTTGTCCGATCGTCCGAAATGGACGGTAGCTTCGTCGCGTTCGTTGTGCGATGCTGTGGTTGCTCTTCCTCGGATGACAGGCCTTTCCTTCCACGTCCAGGCCCTTGTCCCGGCGATCACGCTAAGCCCCGGCCGCGCCGCGGGTGGCCCGTTCCGGACCGAGATCCCCGAAAACGGGGAGAACCACTCACCAAGGGAGAGCCTATGAGCACGACGCTGTTCGCCCGGCGCGCGCGACGGCCCAAACCGCCCGCACCCGAGATCGAGACCGAGCTCCAGCCGCCCCCCGGTGTGCCCGAGAACACCGGCGGCGGCATCAGCAGCGTCCTGATGTACGCCCCCATGGCGCTGGGTTCGCTCGCCATGGTGATGATGTTCGTCCGTCCCGGTGCGGGCGCCTTCGCCTACATCGGCGGCGGCCTCATGGTGCTGTCGGCTCTGGGGATGCTCGTCACGCAGATGCTGCGGAACTCCGTCACCCACAAGCAGAAGCTGAACGGCCACCGTCGCGACTACATCCGCTACCTCGGCCAGCTGCGCAAACAGGCCCGTGACGCGCTGAGCGCCCAGCGCAAGGCAGCCCGCTGGCTCCATCCCGACCCGAACTCGTTGTGGTCGATGGCGCTGGGGTACCGGCTGTGGGAGCGCCGTCCCGCTCACGACGACTTCGGCGAGGTCAGGCTCGGTCTGGGCACCCAGCGTTCGACCTTCAAACTGGTCCCCCCGAGCAGCCAGCCGATCGAGGACCTCGAGCCGCTCGCCGCGCACGCCCTGCGCCGGTTCATGCGTGCGTACAACACGCTCCCGGACGCGCCCATCGCGGTATACCTGCGGGGTTTCGGGCAGATCCAGTTCTCCGGTGACGACGAAGCCGTCCTCGGCCTGGCCCGGGCGATCCTCGCCCAGCTGGCCACCGCGCACGCTCCCGGTGACGTGCGCATCGCGGTCTGCGCCTCCGACGCGCACATCGAACGGTGGGACTGGCTCAAGTGGCTGCCCCATCACCAGGACACCGAAAGCCGCGACGCCGCCGGGGCCCGGCGGCTCGCCACCGACGACGTCACGCAGGCTGAACTCCTGCTCGGTGGCCCTTCGTTCACCGGGCGGCCGCGGTTCGAGGCCGACACACCGATCACCGCGTCCGAGCCGTTGGTCGTCCTCGTGCTCGACGGGGTGGAGGTGCCTGCCGACCACCGCGTCGCCGACGAGGGTTACCGCAACACCGTGGTGCTGGACGTCTCCGGTTCTCTGCCCTGGCAGCAGCGGGCCGGCGCGTTGTTCCTCGAGGTGGACGAGGACGAGGTCCGCACGGTCTCCTTCGACCGGGTCGGCAAGCAGCAGACCGCCCGGCTCTGCCGTCCCGACCGGATGAGCGTGACCGCCGCGAACGCGCTCGCCCGTACGATGGCCCAGTTCCGTATCGGTGAGGTTTCCGAGGACGACGAGCCGCTCGCCGTCGACTACGACCTGGCCACCCTGCTCGGTATCGGCGACGTCGCCACTTTCGACCCGGTGAAATACCGCCGCGAGCGGATGACCGGGAAACGGCGCCTGCGCGTGCCGATCGGCATCGCCGGAGCCGGCGCTCCACTCGAACTCGACATCAAGGAATCCGCCGAGGACGGCATGGGGCCGCACGGGCTGTGCGTCGGCGCCACCGGCTCCGGCAAGAGCGAACTGCTGCGCACACTGGTGCTCGCGCTGGCCACCACCCATTCCCCCGAGGATCTGAACTTCGTGCTGGTGGACTTCAAGGGTGGCGCGGCCTTCCTCGGTTTCGACCAGCTGCCGCACACCTCCGCGGTGATCACCAACCTCGCCGAAGAACTCGAACTGGTCGACCGGATGCAGGACGCGCTGACCGGTGAGATGAACCGGCGTCAGGAACACCTGCGCGCGGCCGGCAACTACGCCTCCCGGCGGGACTACGAGGCCGCTCGCGCCCAGGGCGTGCCACTCGAGCCGTTGCCCGCGCTGTTCATCGTGGTGGACGAGTTCAGTGAGATGCTCTCGAGCAAGCCCGAGTTCATCGACGTGTTCGCCATGATCGGCAGGCTGGGCCGCAGCCTCGGGGTCCACCTGCTGCTCGCGTCCCAGCGACTGGACGAAGGCCGGATCCACAAGGTCGAGACGCACCTGTCCTACCGGATCGGCCTGCGCACCTTCTCGGCGATGGAGAGCCGCAGCGTCATCGGTGTCCCGGACGCCTACGAGCTGCCCAACAGCCCGGGTAACGGCTACCTCCGGCCGGACACCCAGACCCTGGTGCGTTTCAAGGGCGCGTTCTCCTCGGCGCCTTACCGGCCGAAGCGACAGCGCACCGGACTCGCCGTCGAGCAGCACATCGTTCCCTTCGGGCAGCGCTACATCGAGCCTTCGGCCGCCCCGGAGCCCGAGCCCGAAGAAGACGACCAGTCCAACGACACCACCGAGACCATGATCGATGTGCTGATCGGCAGGTTGCGTGGCATCGGCCCGCGGGCGCACCAGGTCTGGCTGCCGCCGCTGAAGACGTCGGCCACCCTGGACCAGCTGCTGCCGCCGCTGGTCGATCACCCGACATACGGTCCGCGTCCGGTCGGCGAGCTGAACACCGCGAACATGACCGTGGCCGTCGGGCTCATCGACCTGCCCGCTCAGCAACGACGGGAACTGCTGATCGCCGACCTGTCGAGCAGCAAGGGCAACGTGGCGGTGGTCGGCGGACCGCAGAGCGGCAAGAGCACGATGCTGCGTACGTTGATCTGCGGACTCGCCCTCACCCACACCGCCGAACAGGTCCAGTTCTATTGCCTCGACTTCGGCGGGACGCTTTCCTCGCTCGCGGCGATGCCGCACATCGGCAGCATCGCCAACCGGCTCGACCGCGACCGCGTCACCCGGACCGTACTGGAGGTCACCAACCTCATGGCGCGGCGTGAGGGTATTTTCGCCGAGCACAACGTCGACTCGATGGCCAGTTACCGTCGTGCCCGTGCCGAGGGCCGCTTCCACGATCTCGACCCCTACGGTGACGTCTTCCTCGTGGTCGATGGCTGGTACACGATCCGCCAGGACTTCGAAGAGGTCGAGGAGAAGTTCAACGAGCTGGCCGCGCGCGGGCTGAGCTTCGGGATCCACCTCGTCGTCGCGTCCAACCGGTGGTCGGAAATGCGGCCGTGGCTCCGGGACGTCATGGGCACACGGTTCGAGCTCAAGCTCGGCGATCCCGTCGACTCGGAGATCAACAGCCGGTTCGCCGCCACCGTCCCGTCGATCCCCGGCCGCGGTATCACCCCGGACCGGCTGCACTTCCTCGCGGCCCTCCCCCGGATCGACGGCGACTCACGCACCGATGACCTCGCCGAGGCGACAGCGGAACTCGCCGAGGCGCTGGCGCCCCCGGGAGCGCCGCGCGCACCGAAGGTCCGGCTCTTGCCCCAGACCCTGCACGCGCGGGAGCTGCCCGCCCCGCACGCGCCGACCGCGGCGGCCGAGATGCGCATGGCACTCGGCCTGGAGGACCAGCTTCTCGAACCGGAGTGGCACGACTTCGACGTCACACCGCACCTGCTGATCTACGGAGACGCCGAGTCGGGCAAGACCAACATCCTCAAGCACATCGCCCGCTCGATCGTGGCGCACCACACCAGCGACGAGGCGCGCATCATGTTCGGAGACTTCCGCCGTGAACTGCACGACTCGATCCCGGCCGAATACCAGCTGGAATACGCCGTCGGCGCCGAAGCCCTGGCGAAATCGATCGCCGGTGCGGCCTCAGTCATCGAGAAGCGCATCCCGGGGCCGGAAATCAGCCCGAGCAGGCTTCCGCTGCGCGATTGGTGGACGGGCGGACGCCTGTACATCATCATCGACGACTTCGAACTGTCGGAATCCGCCGGAAGCGCGGGCCCGCTGCAGGGTGTGATGCCGCTGCTCGCCCAGGCCGCCGACGTGGGTATCCACATCATCCTCGCGCGCAGCACCGCGGGGGCGAGCAGGTCGATGAGCAATCCGGCGATCCGGCGGATGTGGGAGCTCGGCACTCCCGCTCTCCTGCTGTCCTGCCCCAAGACCGAAGGGAGCTTCCTGGGCAACCTCCGGCCGCGGGTGCTTCCGCCGGGACGTGCGCAGTTCATCAATCGCCGACGGTCGATCAAGCTGGTGCAGACACCGCTGGTGGAGGACACGCGGCCGTCGGCCTGACGGTCGCCGGACCGCGCTGCCGCGGTCCGGTCCCGGCGAGGGCAGGTTCCGCTCCTGCCGCGAGTAGGCAGATCGCGGTGGGGGCGGCCCCGGGTGCCGCAGAGATGTCAGCTGTCCCGGGATTCACGCGGTCGGGCGCCGGGAAGGTGTTCCGCTTTCGCGGGCACACTGCATCGAGCAGGTGAACGACGCGCGGACCTTCACGGTGGTTGTGGCGCTCAGGATGTCGCCGTGAAGTCAGGGACTCCGGACGCTCTCACCTGCACCTGCGGTGCATGGGCCGGCAGGCACGGGTTCACAAGAGCGTCACTGATTGAGGGGTACGTCAAACATGGCGTGATCGAACTCCTGCCGCACAGGCAGTCCTCGCCGACTCACGATGAGATGGCCGCCCCGGACAGCAGGGTTCCGGACCGACTCGCGGGGATGCCCCCGGCGCGATGTGTCCACAAGGGACACTTCGCGCGAATTGTGCGCCCGATTGATGTCTCGATGTCCAGTTCTCGCGGGGGTCGTGAGTGGTAAAGAGGGTTATTGAGGGGTAAGGCAAAGATGGCGTGACGATCCGAATGGCGGGAGCCGGCCTGTCGAAGACCCGGTGAGGTTTCGGACTGTCCATAAGGGACACTCCGGCAGGTCGAAATGCCCGATTTGGCGCCTTTCTGCATCTTCGCGCGCGGGTCGTGAGTGATAAAGAGCGTTCTAACCCTCCTTATCACTCACGACCCCTGCGCAGAACTAGCCATATAGGCACTAAACGGACATTCAGTCGCTGGAGACTGGCCCGTGTGGACACTCAAGGTATGACGGACCACGCCGGCGCCCTCACCTCGCCGCGAAGACCCGCCTTACTCCTGGTCTCACCACGACACGTTTTCCCTTCTCCTCAATAGAACGATCATTGCCACTCACGACCCCCGCGAAAACCGCTCAAATCGGGCACGCGGAGGAGTTGTTGTCCCTTCTGGACGGTGAGATCGCGATCAGCCTGCCTCCGGCACGCAACACTTACCTCTCACGAGGCTCGACCACCCGCGCCCGCTTCCAGCGGCGGCGCCTGCCCCCCAGGCACAGACGGAACACGAGCAATCCGAGCAGCGCGAGGATGGGCACCGAAATCGTG
The DNA here is from genome assembly GCF_037997115.1 of Amycolatopsis coloradensis. Taxonomy (NCBI): domain Bacteria; kingdom Bacillati; phylum Actinomycetota; class Actinomycetes; order Pseudonocardiales; family Pseudonocardiaceae; genus Amycolatopsis; species Amycolatopsis coloradensis. The sequence continues at coordinate 3,842,823 of NZ_CP150484.1, read as the reverse complement.
GCGGCGACCGCGACGACCTCGCCGGGACCGTCCGGGCGGGCGGACACCGGCACCGGCGCCGGTTCGCCGGCGACGACCGGCCCCCCACTGCCCGCTTCTTCGGGCAACAGCGTCGTCACGGCGGCCATCGCGTTGACCGTGCCCCAGCCCAGTCGCGTGTCGGGCAGCTCCGCGGCCGGATGGTCGGCGGTGGCTTCCAGCCGGTGCTTGACCTGTTCGGCGGACAACTGTGGCCGGTAGGCGCGCACGAGCGCGGCGACGCCCGCCACGAACGGCGCGGCGTAGCTGGTCCCGCTGCCCACCCAGTGCCCGCCACCGCCGGGACCGATACTGGTGATCCCGACACCCGGGGCAACCAGGGAAAGGAACTTCCCGGTCTGGGAGAAGTCCGCTTTCTTGCCGGTCATGTCGATCGCGCCGACGGCGATGACGGTGGGGTACGACGCGGGGTAGGTGATCGGATCCCCCTGCTGGGCGGAGTTCGCCGCGGACGCGACCACCACGACATCGCGCTGGGCCGCGTACCGGACGGCGTCCGCGAGTCCCTGGTCGGGGGTGTCGGTGCTGGCCGAGATGTTGATCACCCGGGCACCGCCGTCGACGGCGGCACGGATGCCCTCGGCCATCTCGGCCGCGGTGAGGACCGGCGGGGAGCCGTCCGGCGTCGTGATCGCACAGCGGATCGGCAGGATAGTGGCCTCGGGCGCGACGCCGGCGAAACCCGTCCCCTCCAGGACGGCCGCGCCGATGATCCCCGCGACGAAAGTGCCGTGGCCGAAACAGTCGTCGTCCGCCGGCTTGCGCTCCGGCGTGGTGACGTCGAGACCGGGTTTCACGCGGCCGCCCGACAGCTGTGGCGTGCGACCGTCGACACCGGTGTCGACCACCCCGACGGTGACCCCGGCTCCCTTCGTCAACGACCAGACCCGGTCGACGGCCATGCGCTGCTGGGCCCAGGGAACGCCGGGCTCGGTGGCGGCAGGAGGCGGGAGACAGCCCTTCTGGCCGGTCGGCAGCGGGGCGGGCGCCTGCTGCGCCACGGCCGGGGACGACGCCCAGAGCATGCCGATGACCAGGGTGATCACCAAGACGCCATGACGCTTCACCATTCCGTTGCCCATCCGACGTCCTCCCGGATCCGCGCTTCCCGTGTCGGTCCGGACGGCGGACCGGCCCAGTGCAGAGTCGACCAAACCCGGCTCAAAGAAATCTTCATCCCCCGGACGGCGGCCACCGCTCACTCCTCGGGCTCGGACTTGATGGTGTCCATGTCACGGAAGATGTCGAGATACAGGGGGCCGTAGTTGACGGTCAGGATGCCGAACGGATTGAGGACGGGATCGAACGCGTTGTCCAAGGCGACCATCGCGGAGATCATCATCTTCTTCAGGTTTCCGGTCTTGTCCGGGATTTTCACTTCAAAAGGAACGAAAATGGCGTTGATCCGAGGTATGTCGTAATCGATCTCGCCGTTCTTGAGTGCCGTGTTCGCGAACGCGATCGCGTTCGCCGCCCCCTCGGCGCTCATGGTGTATCCCACCTTGCTGGTCAGGTCCATGTGATAGGAGGGGTAAAGCCGATACGTTTCCTGCCAGGTCCGGGCAGCCGCCTCGTTGGTGAGCACCGCCCCCAGGTACAAACCCACCACCCGGCCGTTACGCAAAGACACGCGTTCCTCAGGCGCGAGCTCGGCCGGAGCTTTCGCCAAGCGAAGACCCCACTTGCCCACGAGGAACACCCGCTCGTGCTCCGGCAGATGCTCCTCCTCCATTCTCAGCGGAACAGCCCCCGGCTCCGGCCCCCGCTCCGGATCTTCCAGGGCCAGCGACTTGACCACTTCCGCGACATCCCGCTCCAACTGAGGCCACAGTGCCTGCATGTCCTTGGAGGACATGCCCGTCAAGTGTGGGTACTCCGGACTCGCGGCCATGACCTTGAGCACCTGCTTACCGCCGGCCATTCTGGCCGTGACCTGATCAAGACCGGCCAGCACCGCCGGATGTACCCGGCCCGCGTCGTCCGCGAAAGGCTCGAAGACCCGGTTCACCGGATCGGCCGCATCACGCCACGGGAACCTGTAATCCATACCGAGTTCCGGATTCCACCGCAGAGCATGCTCCACCACTCGTGTCATCTGGAGGTCGGCGTCTTGCCCGTTCCAGTGGAAGACCACTTCACGCCGTCCCTGATCCAGATCGCGCACTTCCTCGCGCACCGGCGGAGCGTCCGGCATCGGCGAGTCCGCCGTTTCCGTCATCGGCGGCGCGTCCTCCATCTCCGTATCGTGGTCGCTCCTCTCGCTCAGGTGAGCCCGCGAGTCCGCCCGGCCGCGCAGCATCGCCTCCTGCGCCTCGTCGCGGAGTGCGGCGGGGACCGCCGACGTGCCGCGGTGGGGCAGCGACAGCGATTCCGGAACCGAAAGCACGCCGGCTCCGTCTGGAAGCGTGCCCCGGAAAGGCCCGGCGGTGACGAGCCTCCGGATCTCCCGGAGTTCTTCGTGCCCGGCGCGGCCGGCCTCCCGCAGCATGTCCAGCACCCAGGCACGAATCCAGATCGACGTCGCTTCCGGGACCAAGCCCTGCGGCCCGGGTACCAGCGACACGGTGAAGGGAAGCCGCGATTCGTGCACCGCGAGGAAATCCATCAGCGTCCCGGGCGAACCGGGCGACGGATCAGGGCGCCACCCGGTCACCCAGTCCGGCACCAGCGACAACGCCTCGTCCAGGGACGGCCGCTCCAGTTCGGCGCCCCACCTCGCCGCGGTGGTCGTGCTGACCATCCCGCCGGACAGCAGCGAAATCATCGCCGTCGGCACCGGCAGGCCGGTGAGCCGCACGGACTCTTCCTGCACGGCCTGGAACCACGAACGCACCCAGATCATCGTGGGCTGAGGGTGTTTTCCTTTCTCGGCGCGCTCCAAGGCGATGGCCAGCGGCAGGTCGTCTTTGTGCGCCCGCAGCAACGACAACAGGTCGGGAAACGGCTCCGGCCCCCGGCCCGGCCGGAAATCCGTCACCCAGGACGGGACCAGCGCCGCCGCGGCGGCGAAGTCGCTCTTCGGCAGGTCTTCGGTCCAGGTCGCCACGGACTCGCGGCTGACCAGACCGGTGGCGAAGGAGGCGACCCGGTCGTTCGAGATCCGCATGCCGGTCAGCCGGACGGATTCCTGCTGGATCTCGCGCACCCACACCCGGACCAGCCGCGTCAACGGCTCCGCGTACTGGTGCCCCGTTCTCGGCTGCAGGGAGATGTCGAGCGGCAGCCGGTCCCGGTTGAGCCACAGGAAAGACCACAGGTCCGGATACGGGTCGGCGCCCTTGCCCGGCCGGAAGTCCCTGATCCACTCCGGCGCCTGGGTCAGCGCCGAGCGCGCCTCGCCCTTCGGCAGGTCCCTGACCCAGCTGGAGACAGTGCTCGTACCGGCCAGTCCCCCGGTGTAGGAGGCGAGCAGTTCGATCGGAACGCGCCGCCCGGTCTCCCGCACAGATTCCTGCTGGACGCCCCGGACCCAGACTTGCGCCCACCGCATCAACGGTTCGGAGTACACGCTCCTTTCCTGCAGGTCCAGCGAGACGGCGAACGGCAGCCTGCGCTTGTTCGCCCGTAGGAAAGCCAGGAAGTCGGGCTGCGGATCCGCGCCCTTGCCCGGCCGGAAATCCTTGACCCAGGCCGGCATCAGGGAGGGGACTTCGGCCGGCCGGGGCTTGGCCCAGTCGGCGCTGGCGCGGCCCGCGGCCTTCGCGGTGAACAGATCGCCGGAAAGAGCCGCGAGCACGGTCACCGGAACCCTCATGCCCGTTTGCTCCACGGCCCGCTGCTGCATCCGCGAGGCCCACGCGCGCAGCCACTTCGGGTTCGCCTCGGCCGAGCGCCCGGTCGCGTCCAGGAAATCCCGCAGCGTCGGCTGCTCTTCGCTGGGCACCCAGTCCACCACGTCCGCGGGCGCCCCGTCGCCGGTTTCCGCACCGGACGGTCCGGCGATCCTCGGGGCCGGGCTCGCGCCGAACTCGCGGCCGACCGTAGAAGCCGACAGATCCTTGGTCCACCGGGAAACGGCCGTCGTGCCGGCCACTCCCCCGGTGTACTCGGTGAGTTCCCGGACCTTGAGCCGGTACCCGGTCTCCCGCAGCGACTCCTCCTGCACGCCCCGGAGCCACAGCTCGACCCAGCGCACCAACGGCTCGGGATAGTTCCCCGAGGCCACCGGCTCCGGCCAGATGTTGAACGGCAGCCGGTGCCGGTTGGCCTTCAGGAACGAAAGAATGTCGCCGAACGATCCTTCCCCCGTCCCGGGCCGGAAGCTCATCACCCACTCCGGCACCAGCGACGGCACCGACTCCGGCCTGGGTGCGATCGCTTCGGCGTTGAATTCGAAAGCCTTCCGGACCGGGAGCACATCGCCGGCGATGTGCGAGAGCACCGCGGCGGGCACCCGCATGCCGGTTCGCTGCACCGCCTCCCGATGCATGTCGATCGCCCACTCGCGCAGCCAGGCCGCTTCATGCTGCGCCAACCGTCCGGTGTTCTCCAGGAAAGCGCTCAACGTCTCCGCACCACCGATGCCCGGCCGCCACTGGACCACGTCCGCCGGTATCCCTGGAAGAAGCCTCGGAACCGACAGTTCCCAGTCCGAAGGTCCCTGCGACGGCCGGCCCCCGGCCGTCTCGGGAACACCGGAACGCCCCTCCGTCCGCTCGAAAAAGACGTCGTCGGCGGGATTCGGGTAGCCCCCGGCCAAATCGGACGTCCACTTCGACAGAGCCGCCGAGGGCCCGCCGGTCAGCTTCGCGAGTTCGGTCAGCGCCAGCTTCTTGCCGGTCAGCCGCAGCGATTCCGACTGCACTTCCCGCACCCAGGCCCGGACCCATTCCAGCAACGGCGAGGTGTACCCGGCCTTGCCCACCGGTTCCAGCCAGATGTTCACCGGCAACCGGTCCTTGTTCGCCTCCAGGAACGACAGCAGATCGCCGAAGGACTCCGGACCGGAGCCTGCCCGGAAAGCCAGGACCCAGTCGGGAACGAGCGAGGCGACCAGCTCCGGGCGAGGCGCGGCGGCGCCTTCGTTGTACGACCGTGCCCGTGGCCGGGTGACCAGATCACCGGAGAGAACGCCCAACAGGTTCGTCGGCACCCGCATACCGGTCTGCTCCACAGCTTCCTGCTGCACGCTCATGACCCAGGCGCGCAGCCAATCCAGGTGTTCTTCCTCCGCTCTGCCCGTCTTTTCCAGGAATTCCCGCAGGGTGTCCGCCCCGCCGGCCCCAGGACGCCACCACACGACATCCTCCGGCACGTTCTTCGCCGGCCGGGCAGCTCCCTCGCCGAGACTATCCGGCTCGCCGGCGGCCGCCTCGCCGCCAGAGTCGTCCGCGTCGTTCCCGGTCAGCCCGGCCACCCAGTCAGACACCGACGTATGGTGCGCGAGGCCCCCGGTCAGCGACACGAGTTTCTGCACCCTCAGTCCGGAGCCGGTTTTCCGCAGCGCCTCCTCCTGCACCGTCCGCACCCATACGCCGGCCCACCGCACCAGCGGCGCCGAATACTTGTTCTTGCCGTCCGGCTCCAGCCAGATGTTCAGCGGCAACCGGTCCTTGTTCGCCTTCAGGAACGACAGCAGATCGCCGAAGGACCCCGGGCCGGAGCCGGCCCGGAAAGCCAGGACCCAATCGGGGACCAGCGAGAGCATCGCCTCAGGCGCGGGCTCGGGGCCCTTCTTGCTGTACGCCCGCACAGATTTCACGGTGAGCAGACCGCCGGAGAACATCTCCAGCAACGCCGCGGGCATCCGCATGCCGGTCTGGTCCACGGCCTCCTGCTGCATGCCCACCACCCAGGCGCGCAGCCATTCCGGCCGCTCCGCCTCCGCCCGGCCCGTCGCGGCCAGGAACTCCCGCAACGTGTCCGCCCCGCCGGCGCCGGGGCGCCACTCCACCACGTCCGAGGGAGGACTCTCCGGCGTCCGCGCCGCGTTCTTCTCGCGAGCCAGGTGCCGTGGTTCGCCGAGACCGAGGGCGAACGGTGCGTTGAGCGGGACGGGCAGCCGATAGGTTCCATCGATTCGGCCGTCACGGTTCCCCGCCGTGGGTTCGATCTGCCAGACCCAGCCGTCACCGTCGGCGTCGGGCCGGATCGGCCTTCCGTCCTCGGTAAGGCCGAGAGAGCCGACCCGGACCGCGGGACCAGCCCCGGGCACACCCAGCCACAACAGATCTGTCGGATGCCCCACCGGGACACCCAACCGCTGCCGCAAGGCGATGGCCAACGGCTCCAAATCGCCGGTCTCACAGGCGTACAACCGGACCGCGTCCTCGCCGTTCCAGCCGGAGTTCCGCACGGCCTGCTCGATCACGTCGAGATCCCGTGAGCCGTGATCGAGCAACACCACACCGACCACGTTTTCTTCTCTCGGCAACCACCTGGCCGCTTGCGCAAGGGCTGAGTCAGCGTCACCGATCAACACGAGCTCGGCCGCCTTGCCCGCCTGCCTGGCGGACACACCGACCCCCAGCTCCGCGAACGACTTCCCCGCTCCCAGATTCCTCCAAAGCCGGCTGATCTGGCTGCGATCGAGCAGCCCACCGGACAGCTCGGAGACCTTCGCCTGCGTGAAGGCCTTTCCAGAGCTGTCGTTGGCGTCGCGCATCCCCGCCACCCAGGCACGGATCCAAGCCAAAGCAGCTTCGTTCGAAAGCCGGTTTCCGTCCGACTTCAAAACGAATCCCTGGGGAAGGCCCCGCGCGGTCAGAAACTCCCGCAGTGTCCGCGGACCGGACCCGTCCATCGAGGGACGCCAATCCACGACGTCATCGGGCACCACCGAGCGTTCGTCCCCGGCCGGCTTTTCCCTGCGGGAAGCCCCCTCACCACGGCCTCTCATCCCCTCCCACGCCCGCCTGACCTGATCACGACCGATCAAATCCCCGGAAATTCTCGAAACTTCCAGCGCCGCGTAAGAGTTCCCCGCAGGGTCTTTCGACTCGTGCATTCCTTCCGCCCAGGCCTGGATCCAAGCCAAAGCGGCCCTGCTCGAGGTTCTGTTCGTCGCCGACTTCAGCACGAAACCCTGGGGAAGACCCCGGCCGATCAGAAACTCCCGCAGCGTCCGCGGACCGGACCCGTCCACCGAGGGACGCCACTTCAGCACATCCTGTGGCACTACCGACCACTCGTCGACTTCCTCGGACACCTGCTCGGCAGGCGCAGCGATTCCCAGTTCCGCGGACGATTTCCCCGCCCGGAGGTCCCGCCACAGCCGGCTGAGTGTCTCAGGGGCGATCAAACCCCCGGACATCTTCGCGATATCCGCCAGGACCACGGGCTTCCCGGAAGCATCTTTCGTCTCGCGCAGCCCGGCCGCCCAGGCACGGATCCATCCCAAGGCAGCCTTGCTCGAATACCTGTTCGCCGCCGACTTCAGCACGACCCCCGCCGGAAGGCCCCGCCCCATCAGGAACTCGCGCAGGGTCCGCGGACCCGACCCGTCCACCGCGGGACGCCACCGCAGCACATCCACGGGTACCCGCGCCAGCCCATCGTCAACAGGCTCCCTCTGCCGCGAAAACTCCCCACCCGCGACCAAAGGCTCGCCCGTGGGGGACGACACCACCGGACGACCGTCCCGTCCCACACCGAATTGGACCTCGACCTCTCCCGAGGCCGGCCCGCTGTCTCCCCTCCCCTCCGAAACTGGGCGAGAGATGCTTCGTTCCTGGACACGGGCCTGTTCTGCGTCTGCCGGTTCAGCATGAATTTCAGCCTCATCGCCTGCCCAAAGATCTTCGAAATCGAAATTCAGCGGCTCATCCCATTCGACCGAGGAGAGCCATTCCGGCATGGTTTCCAGCATCGCTTCGAATTCGAAAGGCGACAGATCGGCAGGCGAGTTCAGATCCGGCGCGGGTTCCGGTATGAGATCCATGCCATCTTCAATAAAAGCAGTGGGTTCACCTGACGCTAGCGGAATCGTCTCCGGCTCCCGCCAATCGACACCGGCCTGAGGATCGGCCGACGCCTCCTGCCCGCTTTCCTCGCTTTCCTCCTGATCAGGACGCAAAGCCGTCCGGCCCCGCTGACGCGCCTCTTCCGCTTCCCGCGCCAGCGGACTGGGGATTCCCACATCGCTTTCGTCGACCTCAGCCTCGCTGACACTTCGGGCATCACCGACGTAAACCTTGGCCCGCACATGGGCGTCCGGCCCCAGACGGGGGCCGGAACCCGAGTATTCGGCCAGTACGTCGGCAGCGAACCGCTCGAGATCGACGGTGCCGGTCCAGCCTTGCGCGCGCAGACCGAGAACCACTGTCCTGACACCGTCCCGGACAAGCCTCTCGACGAGAGCCCGGCGTTGTTCCCGGACGTCGTCCGTCTCGTGCTGGGACCTGGCCTGCACCAACGTGAAAGGTCGCATTTTCGCTTTTCCGGCGCTCAGGGATCGCAGCGCCTCTCCCTGCGCCATCCACCTTATCCGATCGGCTTGAGCCATTGTCGGATCCGATTTTTTCACCGGGAAAGAAATACCGATCGAAGATGCTCGCTGATATTCCGATGGCGCCTTCCCCTCGTCCGCGTATCGCAACAATTCGAGGCGCATTCGTCCCTTGCCGGTGCGCGTTCCCGTACTGATCTTGAGCTTCAAGGACTCGTTGAGGCCCGCTTGCACCACACCCGCTCGTTCCAGCTCTTCGCGCACGAGCGTCGCGACCCTCTGCAATCTCACCGCGTGCACGGTGCGGAGACCGTCAGCCTCACTTCGGATGACCAGGACGATTCTGATGTCCGGGGCCTGCAACCCGGCCTGCTGACGCCGGAGCACTTCGGGCACCAAAGTCCTCACCGCCGCGTGCAACGCCTGCAGGTCATCCAGCGCGAGCTGGTGTCCGGATTCCGCGTCCAGTGGTGCCGACCACTCCAGCCCCGGCAAGCCGGCCGATGCCTCCGCACTACTGTCCGACTCGTCGCTTTCCGCAACTCGAGGTTCGGCCACATTGCCGACCTCGACCGGCATGGTCACTTCCGCGCTTTCGACCTTGGCGAGCTCGCGCAGCAGGTATTCCCTGAGATCAGGATCGTCCTGCGCCTCTTCATCGGATACGTGTCCGGGAGACTCGACGGCGCTCTTCTCGACGGTCATATCGACCAGATCCGGGCCACTCGTCTTGGCGTGGCGTTGGGAAAGTTCGATCTTCACCTCCCCGAGCAAACCGTCAAGATCGATATCGGATCCCGCCGGCTTCCACACATCCAGGACCGTCGTCGCCGCGGCTTTGACAGAGTCGATCAAGTGCGCTTTTCTCTGCTCCAGCAACTGCGGCGTGCCATGGAAGGCCGGATCCAGGACGAAGGCGATCGGACTCATCCTGCTTTCCCCCGCGAGCAGCGCTCGCAGCGCCTCGCCCTGGACGACCCACCTCAGTTGATCGGCGTGCGCCAGCGGCAAGGCTTCCGAATGCTGCGAGAACGCGACGGCCAGCCGCGTCATTCCACGGTAGTCACCGGGTTTCAGCTCGCGATCGGTGTACCGGAGCAGCTCGAAGCGCATCCGATCCCCGACAGCGACACGGTGCGTGCTGAGATCGATTTTCGCCTTCAGCTCGGGCGCGAAAGACGCGACTTCGACGCCTACCTCGGCCGAAAGGCGCACGATCTCGTCATCGATCATTCTCTGCAGCACCGAGCTGAGCGACTTCAGCCGTTCCCATTGAAAGGGTTTACGCATGTCCTTGTGGTCGACATAGAGACGCAGCCGAAGATCGGGCGCCTGTGCACCCTCGCCCAGTCGCAGCAGAATCTCCGGCGCGATGAGGTTGACGACCCTCTCGAGTTCCCGGAGGTCCGGCGTGCTCACTGTCAAGCCCGCTCGATGGGCGATGGGTTGCCCTGTCCACTGGATCTCCGGCGTTGCGTAGAGGAATTCCGAGTCAGGCGGAAGATCGGTACGTATCCTCTGCGCCCGCCCTCGCCCGGTAGCCGTACCGCTTGCTTCCGCGTGCTGCGCGACGCGGGGTCGCGCTTCCTTGAGCCATATGCCGACCGACTGTTCGCTGACCAGGCCACCGGAAAGTCCGGCCAGGGCTCTGTGGGAGTAACGCTGTTCCGTGCCGGGAGCGACCTCGTTCGCCATACCTTCCACCCAGGCTCGCACCCAGTGCATGGTGGCGGCGTTCAGCCTGCCGGAGGCAGGCGTGACCGAAACACCCTCAGGCAGATCACGTGCCTCCAGATAGGCGCGCAACGTCTCCGGCCCGCCCTCCTCCGGCCGCCACCCCACCACGTCCGCGGGAACTGCCACCGGTCGCGCCTGCGCGGCACTTCCCTGTCCCACTTCCGGTTCGGTGACGGCGGGTGCCACCAAGCCCAGCTCTTCCAGCGTTTTGCCTTGGTCGAGGTCGTTCCACAACCGGCCGATCTCGTGGGCGTCGATCAGATCCCCCGACAGGTGGGCGACCTCGGTGCGGGTGAAGGGCTCACCCAACACGTCGTTCACACCGTGGAATCTCGCCGCCCAGGCCCGGATCCATGTCCTGGCAGCCGCGTTCGACCTCTTGTTCGTGTCCGATTTGAGAACGAAACCCGCGGGAAGCCCCCGCTCGACCAAGTACTCCCGCAGCGTCTGCGGTCCGGTGCTGTCGTCGCCGGCCCGCCAGCCCGCCACATCCTCCGGCACCGGGAACACCCGTGCGGTCTCACTCCGCCGGGGCGGGGCGCCACCCTGGAGACCCTTTTCACGAGGCCACATGACTTCGCTCACCAGTGCGCCCGAAAGTGTGTCCGCCGAATGCTCGTCGTCGTGCCGGTACAGGTCCCAGGCGACCAGGTCGACCGCTGCCCGATACCGTGCGCGGTGGGCACGGTCCACCCAAGAAGCGGTCTCGACGAACGGCCGGGGCGCTTGGTGATGACGGCTCACGATTTCGCGCGCCAGCGCGAACACCGGGTCCGAGTCTTCGAGCCCGGCCAGTGCGGCGCGCGCCCGGACCAGTTCCTCCGCACGGCGTGGCAACGGGTTCGCCGGAGCGGTGAAAACCTCCGGGCCGAACAAGCCCGTGACAGGGCGCTGTCCCGACACCTGAAGCTGCACCGCGCCCACCGACGGGTCACCCGAAGGCCGTTCGATCGCGGACACCCGCACCCGGCTCAAGAGCTTCTCGGCCGAGATGCCCGCCGCCCCCGGCGGGTACGCGTTCAGCCTGGCCCGGACCGCCGACTCCACGAGCGAGGACACCCCTGAGGCCCCCGCCCGGGAATCCGGGGACACGAACACCCCACCGCGCAACGTCGGTTCCGCTCCCGGCCGCGCGGCCACCGCGGCGTCCACGAAACCCTCCACCATCAACGTGACCGTGCGGTGGTCGGCACCGGTCAACCGGCCCGAACCGTCCGAACGGCCCTCCCACGTGACCCGGGCACGCCCGGCATCCGGCTCGAACACCGACGAACCGGACTCGCTGCCGCTGTCCAGGAAGGTCTGTCCGGCCTCGTCCGAGCCGGTGGGATTTCCGGCGGCGCTGTCCGGGACGGAACTGTTCGGAGGCACAGCATTCGAGAACAGGCTCGAGTCCGTCACCTCGGCAGGCGGCCGGTCACCCCGCTCACCTTCCGCCGTCACCGCTTCGGGCACCTTCACCTCGGTGGCCAGCTCCTGCGCCAGCACCCTGAGCATGGCCCCGGCGGCGGCCGGGCTCTCACCGTCCAGGTGGTAGTGCACCCGCTCGGCCGTCAGGATGGTGTGCAGGACTTCCCGCAGTTCCCCTGTCCCCGGCACCGTGGAGCTCAGGCGCGGGAAATACCCGGACAGCGTCTGCCGCGCTTCCTCCGTGAGACCGACGAGCACGTCCACGGAAACCGGCTCGGTCTCCAGCAACTCTCGCGCCCAGATCGCCTTCCGCCGTACCCAGTCCGGCAACGAGATCCGAGACCGCTCGTCAGCGGAATCCGCCGGTGCTCGGTCGGCCACGGAATCCGAGGCCTCTGCGCCGTTCTGCTCGCGCAATCCCGCGTTGATCTTCGCGAGCTCGGTTTCCAGTTCCTCCTTGGCGCGCAACCAGGCGGCCCGAGCCGCGTCGGCCGCCTGGGCGGCCTTGGTCAGCTCGGCGCGTGCCTGGGCGAGCTCTTCCGCGGCGGCGTCGAGCTTCGCTTCTTCTTGAGCGAGCGTCGCGGCCAGGCTCCTGCTCTGTTCCCTCGCTTCGTCCCGCATATCGGTGCCGTCCGCCCGCAGCGCGGCGACACTCGCGGCGGCTCGCGCCCGCTGCGCGGCGATCCGCGGATCGAGTCCGACCTCGCCCGGCACTCCCGCCACCTCGCGAAGCCGTTGCTCCGCACCTTGCTCGTCGAACCACTTCCGGTCGGCGACGCCCTGCTTCCGGTGAAGGATCGTCTCCTTGGCCCGCCACAAGGCGGCGGCCTGGGTAACCCTGTCCTGGGCTCGCACCGCCGTCTCCGGCAGCGGCGCACCCAGGACCTTGGCCAGGCCGGCGTTGATCACCCGGGGAAGGGCCGAGGCGGGGAGCCGCACGACCACCGCGCTGGTGACGCCGTCGACCTCGGCCACGATGAAGTGCTCGGTGTCGAACTTCGTCAACCCGCTCCGGCCGGTGTCCTGCAGGGTGACCGACCGCAGTCCCGCGGTGGCACCGGCGAGCTGCCCGCTCGCCGTCGCCGATTGCGAGTCGGCTCCTCCGGGGATGTGCAGGTTGCCGGATCGATCCGTGATGCCACCGTCACCACCGACCAGCTGGTTGCCCGAGCTCCCGGACTGGGCGGTGTCGGAGGTGAAGCTTTCCAGGATCTTCGCGGACTGGTCGAAACGGACGGTGTCGCTCAGGCCTGCGATCTGTACCCCGGTCAGCCGGGAGTAGATCTTGACCTTCGCTTCCTGGCCACCGGTGAGCGACATGGTGTACAGGTCCGGAAGGGGCAGTGAGGCCGCGGAGGTCTTGACCAGATTGGCCCGGATGGCCGAGTTGGTCACCGACAACGCGAGCGTGTTCATCGCGCCGGTTTCGCTGCCGGTCAACCCCGCTTTGGCTCCGGCGTCCTTCATCGCGCGGACCACACCGTCCCGGATGTCCGCGGCGCCTCGGAACCCCTCCACGAGTACGTCCACCGGCAGTTTCACGCCCTCGCTCTGCCATTCCTTGACGCTGGGGTCGGTATGCCGTCCGACCGGGATCGTCAGGCTCCGGTGTTCCGGGGCGGCACCGCCACCGAGCCTCTGGTCGTCTGCGTTGGTCCGGATGGTGATGTGATCGGTGAGGGCGCTGGACGCGACCTCGCGGCCTTCCCGCTCGATCTTCAGCTCCCACTTCAACCCGACCCGGTAGCGGGCACCCGGACCGGACCCGGTGGTCGCGCGGATCGAGGTCAGCCCCGAGCCGGTGACGCGGCGATCGGTGCGCTCACGAGTCCCGCCCAAGCCCGCGGAGCCGCCCATCGCGCCAGAAGTCGCGTCACCGGACGAGAACAGGGACCGCCAGCCGGGACGGAACCAGCCTCCCCTCGACTTCGAGCGTTCTTCGACCGTCTTGCTCATGGCCGTGTTGGTGATCGCTTGCTCGATCTCGCTGCCGTCGTTCACGTAACCGTCGAACTCGACGGTCTCCGCGGTGGCCTTCAGGACGACGTTGTAGTCGTCCGACCACAGCACTCCCGGCTTGTGGACACGCAAGGGAACGCCGCCGTCCAGCGCGTTGTCGAGCAAGGACGTCGCGTTCGCGTCATTGACCAGTTCGCCCAGCCGTTCGGCCGTCCCCATCGCGTCCTCCAGCACGGACTCCGGGATCAGGCCCCGATGCTTGCCCGGGAGGCCGGCGCGCAGGGTGGGCAGCAGGCTGGAGAGGTCCGGTAGATCCTCGGCCACGTAGGCGCCGAGCGAGCCCGACGCGCCGAACGACAATTCCGGCGCGCCGAGATTCGGCACCGTTTCCCGAGGTTCGGCCGGGGGAAGCAGTCCCTGCGCCCTGGCCTGCCGCTCACTCATCCGGACGAAAAGCGAACCCGGCAGGTACTTGTCGGCACCGGCGACGGAGACCTCGCCGTCGACGACCCGCTTCTGCCTGCTCTCGACGACCATCCGTGAACGGACGTCGTAACGGACGAGCACCGTCCGGCTGTGCTCCGAGCCCTTTTCCTTGTGATCGACCATGACGGTCTGTTCGCTCGCCCGGCCCCGCTTCCTGCCCCAGAACTTCGCCGCGCCACCCAGTGCCATCCGTCCACCCGCCGCCGACGTCGACGTCGCGTCGGGTGCGAAGAAGTTCATGGTCGCGCTGGGGCCCAGCGCCTTCACCCGGATGTACTCCGACGCCGCCTTGGTCGTGCCGCTGAAAGTCGTCTTGTCCCGGCCGACGTCCGAGGTCCTCACCACGACCGGATCGGTGAGTTCCAGCCGCATCCCGAGCGCTCCGATCCGTTTCGTGGCGCGACGCCCGTAGCTGAGGCCGTTGCGCCGGAAGGCCGGTATCGAGACGGATTTGAGCAGCGCACGCAGCGTCTCGGGGGCGAACCACTGGTGCACGAGCTGGTGTCCCTTGCTTCCCGGAAGCACCAGCACCTCGTCGTCTTTCGCGGCACGGTTGGACAGATCGACTGCCAGCTCACCCAATTCCCCTGCGTGGGCGAAAGCCTCCACGTAGAGGAAATCCGGCATGGGACCGGCCGACGCGGCCAGCTCGTCGATGGAAGGTGTCTGCCCGGGATCGAGGTGGACGACCTTCGAGGACCCCGGAGCGAACTCCGACGGATCGGTCTCGTAGACCGCGGATTCGCTCACCCACAACTCTGTCCTCCCCTTCACCTTCGGGAGGGTGATCTCGGCGCCGGGACGGGAACCGGCGAGCGTGCGCACCTTCGGGATCGAGCGCAGGGGGGATCCGGGGGTCAGCCGGCGCACCCAGCGGCGGGGGCGCCGGTGGCTGACGATCTCGATGTCGAAGGTGATTCCATGGGCGAACACATGGGAGCGGTCGGTACCGACCTGCTCGACGCTCAGGGTGCGTCCGCTCCCACCGGTGTTCTTCCACGCTCGGCCATCAGCGAACTTGACCGGTGTCGCCGCGACGTTGACGATCGCGCCGGTCTCCAGCGCGCCGGTGAAACCGACCCGCCCGCGTGCCTCCGGCCCGGCGCCCCAGCCACGATTCACACCGGCGCTGCCGGCGACGGTCGCCCCCGTGGCCTGGATTCCGGCCACCGTGCGCCCGTCGACCTGTCCGAGATGACGGCCGTCGTCGAGGGTGGCTTTGACCCGCACGCTGATGAACTCGTCGAAGAAGAAGCCACGACGTTTGAGCTGTGTCGAGACACCCGGTCCGAGCAGGCTGTCCAAACGGTTCATCAGTGCTGTCGCCGAGAAAACCGACGCGAGCTTCCGCTGGTTGGACAGGCGTCGCTCCATTTTGTCCCCGCTGCCTCGGACCGTCTTCCCCTCCTGGCTGCTCCACTTGGGCAGCAGATCCTCCAAGCCGGGAGCCCGCCGCAACGCGTTCTCGATCCGAGGGAGGATGCCCGCGGCCGCGGGCGTGATCCCGGCGCGGATGTGGCCACCGGCCGCGGCGGCCGCCAGGTAAGGGGGTTCGAAACGCGGACCCACGTCGATGAAACGCTTCTCGTAGCCCGGCGGGACCGGAAGGTTCTCGGCCGCCGCCTCGTGCAGGTCCAGCCGGACGTACTTCGTCGCCGGTTCCGTCACCCATTGACCGTGCGAAGTCTGCACGGCGACCTCGCCCGTCACGCGATAGAGACCGACGTCGCCCTGGACGTACATGCCGGTCCCCGTGGTGTCCGAGCGTCCTCCGGAGGCGATGTCGGGGATGCTCGCGTTGACGTTCCCCGCGGCCCCGCCGTACGCCGCCGCGACGCCGGGCACCCCGGCCCCACCACCGATTCCACCGCGGAGCTCGGGCCCGGCCTTGGTGGTGTACGCGACCGATTCCTCCGCTGTCACCGTGTCCTGCGTACGGGACTCACCTCTGGCGGACACCACGCCGACGAACTCCACTTCCTGCGGACGGAAGTTCATGCGGGCGGCTTCGCGATAGGCGCCGTGACGACTCACCAGGTCCGCGGAGGGCACGGCCTCACCCGGCCACATCCGCCTGGACAACGCGCGAATGTTCGCGGAGGACACGAATTCACGCAGAGCCGCCCAGCCGGGAGCGCCCAGCCTGGTCACCGACGGGTGGAGTTTCCGCTGGAGCTTGTCGACCAACGACAGCTCGTCGATCAGCACCGCGTCGACGGCCACGAAACCCATCCGCTTTTCCCAGCCTCGATACGGCTTGCCCGTCGACACGCCCTCCGGTTTCGTGATCTCGCTGAGCGAATCCGAAAGCAGCAGAGTGACCTCGCCGTCGGTGGTGCCTCCGGTGACAGCGCCGTCTTCGCCCGTGAGGGTGATGTAGTACTTGACCGGGACTTTCGCGCTCTGGGCCGCGGATTTCGGCCTCCAGATGGTCTGCGCGTTCGTTGAGGTGTCGGAGGTGCGTACCCCGACCGGCCGGGCCAGCCCCACGCTGCCTCCAGCGAGCACCGGCCAACCACTGCTCATCAGCGAGACCCCGGAAAGCCCCAGCCGATAGGCGGAATTCTCCGCACGGCTGTGTGAGTGGCCGAAGACGTGCTCGTCACGAACTTCGCGGACGGCCCTGGACGGTTCCCTCTTGCCCTCCCCGGGGGTGGCTCCATCGAGGTCCATCACCGCGACGACATGCGCCTCGAACCACTTCTCCCCGACCCGGACCTGGAAGCTCCGGCCGCCCCGCGCCGGCGAGGCAGCCGTTTCGGCCGCCTGTTCCGTACCCGGTTTCGCCCCGAGGAAGCTCTCGAACCTCGCGCGATTCAGCTTTCCGCTGATGGCCTTGATGCCCTCCGGCGCCGCGGTGCCGAACGGGGCCAGGAGCTCGGTGATACGGTCGCCGACCTTGTCACGATCCTTCACCTCGCTCACCACGACCAGGCCCAGAGCCTTCCCGTCGCGGGCATACTCCGGCATCGCCTCCCGGAACGACGGACCGGGCTTGCCCGTCGCCGCGATCGTGGGAGACGCGCCGTCTCCCTGGTCACCTGGGCGCTGTCCACCTGAAGGTGCGGCCTCCGCCGACGAGCCCGATTCGTCCTCCTCGGCGATCGTCTTCAGCCGGCGGTATTCCCCCTTGCCCGGGTGCGAGGATCCGGCGGCGGTGCCGTCCTCACTTGCCTTACCCCAGATCTCGACGACCGGATGTCCGTCGCCGGGAACGGCCACGGGTACCTCCGGCAGGCCGAGCGCGGCCTTCCCGGTCCGGGGTGCGGCACCGGGCAGCGACACCTGTTCGAGGTGGACCGCCGCGTCCAGGGCCGGCTCGACCCGTGCCTGGTACGTGTCCTCGGCTTCGTCACCGAAGACACGGACCTGCAGCTCGGCACCCGGGTTGTCGAGAAGGAAACGAGCCACGTCACGGGCTTGCTCCTGGAGTGGGGCATCCCCGTCCCGGTTTTCGGGGGACAGCTCGACGCGCAGAAGACGCTGCCCACCGGGCAGGACCGGAGCGGCAGGAGCGGCCTGCGACCGCGTGGCGGACGCGGCAGCCGCCGCCTCCGGCTCCACGGCCGGCGCCTCCGAGGAATCCCCCGGCTTCCCGGCACCGTCGTCCGTCCCTTGCGGTGCCTGCTCGCCTTCGCCCGGCGAAGCCTCATCGGAGCCCGGGTCCGGCTCGTCCTCTTCCCAGATCGGGGGCAGGTTCCCGTCGTCGCCTTGGAGCATCGGCAGACGATCCGCGTTCTCGTCGACCCAGATCTCGATCACCGAAGCTCCGGTGTCCGGCACGACCTCGGGCGTGGCCGCCAACCCGACCTGGTGCCGTCCGAGCCGCTGCAGCAGGGGTACCGACAACTGCTCGAGGTTGACGAGGGAGTCCAGCTTGGCCATGACCAAACCGTTGAAGTCCCGCAGGGCCGTGACGGAGTCGCCGATCACGCGGTAGCGCACCGTGGGCCTCCGGCCCTCCGCATGCGCGGCGAGCAGGTCGCGAGCGAGCTCGGAAAGCGGCTTCCAGTATTCGACCGGCACGCCCTCGGCGCCCGGCGGGATCTCCATCCGCACGACACGTCGCCCGCCGTGGAGGGCCGGGTTCGCTTGGGCGGCGGCCAGCGCGTTGTCGTAGTCGCGCTTCGCCTTCCAGAACTTCGCCGCGGCGCGGCGTTCGAAGGCGGTCTGCACACCGGCGCTGGTGGGGTTCTTGGCGGCCAGCACCCTGGCCTTCCCCCGGGCCTGGGTCCATTCCCGGTCGCGCGCGGCCAGCGCGAGGGCACTGTCCTTGAGCGATGCGGGCAGCCGGTGGTTCTGGTCCTTGCGGCGGACGTGGTAGCCCTTGTCGTAGTCGACATCGGCCACCTGCTTCGTACGCCGGGCCAGCGGGCCGGTGGAGAGAGGCTCGGCCACCAACCGGAACCGGGTGGGATAGGACCAGGTACTGGTGATGGGATCCGCTGCGGCGGGTGCCCCCGGCTTCGCCAGCGCCCGGCCTCCCGATCGCTCGGCACTCTCGTGCTCGTGCCCCACGCCGACGGCGCCGTGAGGCTCGGATCCGAAGAACAGGGCGGTCATGCTGCCGAAGATCTGCCTGCCTTCTTCGTACGTGGTGTGCCCGGGAGCCTGGGGGACGCCCGCACCCCAGACCGGCATGGTCATGACCACGTTGGCGGTCTCACTTCCGCCGCTCGATTCCTTGGTCCGGGTGGCGTCCGTGTGCCCGTTCATCGTGATCCGCCCGCTCACGTTCTCGAGGGAGCCGGGGCCGTCCACCATGGCGTGCAGGGTCAGTTTCACGCCCAGCTCCGACGGGAGGTTCAGTTCGGTGCCGGTGGTGTCATCGTTTTCCGGCACGACGGCTTCAGCCGGGAGACTCGAAGCGCTGCCGGCGCCGAAGTGCGACCGCGCCAAGGCGTTCAACTGGCTGGGGGTGAGCTGCTCGCGCAGCATCGCCAGCGTCCGCGCGTCCAGCTTCTTCCCGAGCGCCGCTTCCAGCACGGTTTGGGCGGCGTCGCGCAGGGAGTCGACGCTGCCGCCGAAATGAGCGATCCGGAAGTCCGCGGGGTCGTCCGGGAGCCGCGCGGCGTCGGCGGGCTTCCGCCATTTGTCGACGCTGTCCTTGGCGGCTTCCGTTTCCGGGCGCCGGATCACGGTGCCTTCGCGCGGACCGTCGTCCGCGCCGCGGTCCTCCACAGCGGATCGGGTGCGCACCGTGCGTTCGGCGGCGATGTCGGCGATGCGCTCGCCGTGCCGTTCGAAGCGGATGTCGAATTCCAGCTCGACGCTGCGCTCGGCCAAGGTTCCGCTGACCGTCTCGGACTGCAGCAGGTCCGCGGCGCGCGTGGTGATGCGGCTGCGGAACTGGTTGAGCCAGTCGACGAGGTGACCGGCGCCGTAGCCGAGCGTGGCGGCGGGCGCGCCGTGCCTGCCGGGGTTCTGCTGCGCTTCCTGGACGTCGGACTCCGACTGGAACATCATGGCCCCGGCGGGAACGGTCATCAGCTCGACGAAGCTTCGCTTCACGGTGCGGGTCGTCGCCGCCCAGACCGAAGCCACCGACGTCTTGGTGAGCTCGCCGTGCACCACGCCGACGGGCTTCGGGTCGCTCTTCGGCCGAGCCTCCACGATCAGGTCGTAGGTCTCCCCGCTGATCCTGTTGTCCAGCCGCAGGCCGGCGCTGACACCACCGTTGGCCAGATCGACCATCGACGCCTGGAAGTCGGAGAGGAACCGCTCGATCGCGCTGTGGTTGTCATGCCCGGTGTCCGAGGCCGCGCTGTTCAGCAGCTGATCGGCCTTCTCCTTGGTGAGCGCGTTCTCCAGGCGCTCGTAGAGCCCGGCGGAGCCGCCCGCCCCGTCCGGCTTGTCGGCTCGGTACAGCGAGCCGCTGAGGTCGACCGGCTCGCTGACCCCGTCGGCCCAGTTCGACCCGCCCAGCTCGTGCCCCGCAGGAACACCTTCGACTCCCCTGGCAGGCAGGGGCGCCACCAGCGCGGAACTCGCGATGCCACGGCGTGCGTCCTCCGCCGCCTGCTGGATCCGCACCTCGTGCAATTGCTCGTCGGTGAGCAGGACGCGCGCGGCCCTGGGCAGCTCTGCCCGGTGCGCGGCCGTCTTGGCGGGTCGTGTCTTGCGGAAATGCCACCGGTCGAGGAGACCCCGCCTGGCTGTTTCCACCGAGACGGTCGTCTCGAGCGTCGCTTCGACCACGTGCACGCGACGCGGCTCCAGGGTCTGCGAACTGTTCGTCGACACCCGCGTCTTGCGGCTCGTGATCTTACTGATGCTGGAGCGCCAGAGGTTCAGTTCCGCGAGGACCGGCGCCACGCCGCGCAGGACGGTTCCCTCCGGACGCGCGGTCCCGTCACTGACACCGAAGACCGCGGGTTCGAACTCGTTCGCGAATCCCCAAGCGCGGCCCTTCTCCGACGAGGTCGACGTCGAAGTTCCCGCGCCCTGTTGCGGCTGCTGCCAGAAGGTGTCGAGCACTTCGGGGTCGCGAAGCCGGTAGGAGACCCCCACAGCCGCGGTCCTGATCGCCCTGCGCCGCTTCCATCGCAACCCGTCGATCCGCGTCGGCCGGTTGAACGCCCGCGGGTCCAAGCGCAGGGCCTCGGCCGAGATGGCCTGGTCGATCAGCGTGGAGTTGTCGCCGTCGCGGTAGGTCCAGATCGGGTCTCCGGAGGCGCGCTTGAGCGTTCTCTTGACCCGCTCGCGTACCTGGTCCAGTCCGCTCGCTGAAAGGACCTGGACGCCGTCCAGGACACGGGAGGTGCCGGTCCGGAGGTAGTCGGCCCTGTTCAACGGCTGCGACGGGAGCCGGGTTTCCCTGATCGCCGACACCGACTGCAGGGCGTTCCGCTCCGCCTCCGTCAGCTCGAGCACCACGTCGGCGACGATCGTGTGGGGAGCGCGTCCGTCCGCGGCGGCCTGCGAATCGATGATCGGCAGCTGGAAGCCCTCGGGAACGTGTTCGCCCCGCTTGCCGACAGTGAGCCCTTGGGCGAGTTCGTTGTACCGGGAGTAGTACGAGCCGGAGACCTTCAATTCGACCTTCGCCGCATAGCGGTATTTCGGCTCCGGGACGACGGCACCGGACTCGTCCAGTTCCCGGCCCGCGGTCCCGCCGGCGGCCAGCTCGATGTCACGCGCCCGCCCGGTGGCCCTGGTCCGGTTGAACGAGAACTTGTGCGTGCCGGTGAACATGACGGTGTTGCCCGACAACGCTCCGTAGATCCGCGCGCGGAACCCGGCGGAGAGGTCCATTCCGGTGTTGGCGGTGTCCCCGCCGCGCTCGGCGTCGGTCAGCGTCCTGGTGCCCGCGCCGCCCTTGACCGGCCCCAGCGGCTCGCCGAGCGGCGCCAGCAGCCGGGCGTCGATCCGGAATCCCGTCCGGTAGTCGTGTCCCCAGCCTGCCTCGGGCGCCAGCTCCAGGAACTGTGACTTGTCGGAAAGCAGGTCCGGCAGCCGCCGGGCGAGATTGTCCGCCGACACGGCCGAGTCGATGGCCTCCCAGCGTCCGAGCTGGCGTTCCAGCTTTCCCGTCAAGCCCTTCTTGAGCTTGGGGTCGTCGAACGGGGTCACCAGCCCGGCGTCCCGCCAGCCCCAGCGCTTGTGCCCGGGGATCATCTTCGCCGACTCGTGCAGGATCTTCTTCAGCCGGGCACTGGCTTCACTCAGTTGAAGCGGGGAACCGGCCGTGGCGATGCCTGGGCCGGGCTGCCCGTTCGTCACGGTGCCGGTGTTTTCGTCCGGAAGAAGACCCGCCCGCCGCGCGTCGTCGAGCTGAGCCCACTGAGTTCCTTCCGCGACCCCGGCGAAGGTGAGCGGCGACCGGCCGGGCGTGCGGACCTGCAGGTCGTAGACCGTGCGGTACCGGACCACGCTGTCCTTGTAGGAGCGGGTGACCGAAAGACCGGACTCCCGGGCGCTCGTGGCCGTCCGGCTCTTGCCGTAGCCGACTCCGATGGCGGGGCCGCCTCCCGCGCTGACCATGCCGTAGTCGAAGCCCGGCCCACCGGCCAGGGAAGCGGCGATGTCCCGGCCGACGGTGCTCGACGCCGTCTTCGAACCGGTTTCGGCTTCGTGCTCGCGGAACTCGGCGTCCTCGATCGTCTCCAGGTACGCGACCTTGCGGGCGACGGCACGCATCTGCACCTTCTGCGACCGCGAGGAGACGAGGCGCTTGATCGGATTCCCGCCTCGCACCAACGCGTGTGAGGTCACCCAGCCTGTTTCGGGGTCGGCGTGCGGAGTCACCGCGATGTCCGCCAGATGGGTGGTGATGCTGCCCGTGCTGAGGAACTCCCGGAGGACCTCTCGCGATTCGTCGTTCAGTTTGCCGAGCCGGGCGAGCACCTGATCGAAGATCTGCCGCGACGATCCCCGCTTCACCGTGAGCGATTCGGTGGCCGACGGAGGCAAGGCGTCGGGCATGGGCACGATACGGGCTTCTTCGCGCAGTCCTTCCGGCACACTGAACTCGGCCGCGATGGGCTTGCGCAGCGAGCTGTCACCCGGGTGCCTGACGCTCAGTTTCCCGTCATCGCTCCGGTGCTCCTCCGGCTCGACGATCACCGTCATCGGCACCCTGACCGAGCGCGTTCCCTGGTAGCCGCTCTCATCGTTCGCCGGTCGCGCCGGAAGCGAGACACTGAGCTGTTTGGATGCGCCCAGATCGTGGCCGTGCCGGCGGCTGGTGGCGACGGCGGTCGGTGCCGAGACGACACCCGTGGCGAACAGGCCGGGGACCATGGGAGTGAAGAAGATCCAGGTCGTCCGCGGGTTGGTCTTCGTCTCGGTGCGCGCGCTGGTGCTTCCGGCGCCTTCACGGGTCGCCGCTTTCGTCGTCCCCGTCCGGCTCGCCGTCGTCTGCTTGGGCCAATGGAGTTCGTCGACCCTGATCCGGACTGGCCTGCCGCCCATGGTGAACACCCGGCCCTCTCCGAAGAAGGAGGCCGCGTCGGTGCCGAACGCGTGCTCGAGGTCGGCGAGCTCCGCCGCCGTGGGTGCCTTCGGGGCGAACGAGCGGGCCGACTCGACGACCTGCTCCACTTCCTCGGTCCGGCTCAACTGCGTGGAGATCCCCGGTGCCTTGCCGCGGCGGAAATACCCGGGGATCGTCCGCGCGACCCCCGGCAGCGCGCGGGTTTCCGTGCCGGAAGCGGGCTGCGGCGCCGGGGCACCGCTGGCGTCGATGACGGGCGCTTGAGAATCCGAAGCGACCGGAGCACCTGTCAGCCCCGCCTGCGGCTGTGTCTGCGACACCACGGGTGGCTCGGCGAGGCGCGGTCCGAGGTCTTCCAGTTCCACGGCGGTGGACGCCATGGCGGCTCGTGGGCCCAGGTGGACCGGTTGTTTCAGCCCCAGGCGAGGAGCGCGGGAAGGAGCCGTCAGCACATACGGGGCCGGCTTCTCCGCTCCACCGGGTTCCTTCCCGACCCACCCCGCGCCGTCCTTCGCCAGCCTCAGCATGGGGACACCGTCGAGATGCACGAGCCTGCCCACCCGCGCGGCAGGACGATCGGGCTGCTGGTCGGCCGCCGTCCCGAACCACACTTGATCCTCGGGGTAGGCGACCCGGACTTTCAACTGGTCCACCAGGCGCGCGGCCAGCTCCGGCAGGCCGGGCAGGGCGCAGAGGAACAACCGGATCGCGTCCGTCCCGTTCCACCCGGCGTCCCGGAGTGCCTCCACCACGGTCTCCGCGTCCGGCACGCGCTGATCCGTGATCACCAAGCCGAACACCCCGGGTTCGTGCGGCAGCCACCGTGCCGCCTGCCCCGTCACCGAAGCCGTGTCGCCCAGGACCAGCCCGGCCCGGACACGTCCGACACGATCGCCCACCGGCACCAGGCTCCCCGGCTTCACGGTGGACCCCGGCCGAGCTTCCTGCTCGGGCGTGCGATCCTCCGGCGTGGTCGCGACTTCGCGCGAACCTCGCCCGGAGACCGGCTTCGATCCGCCACCCAGGACGCCATTCCCGCGGCGCGGGCCCACCGCGTCGGCCAGAACGGAGGCCAACTCGTCAGCGAAGATTTCCGCTCCCTGGGGGTCCCGGGAAAAGCGGCGAAGTTCCCAAGCGACCATATCGATCGCTGCTTCGTACCGGGCCTGGTGCAAGCGGTGCTCCCGCGGGGACGGCCCGGTGGACCGCAACGGCTCTTGGCTGTGCCTGTTCACCAGTTCGCGAGCCCGTCCGAAGACCGCGTCCGCGCGATCCAGCCCGGCCAACCCCGCACGCGCTTCCTGGAGATCGGACCGCCACGCCCACCGCGGATCGTCGACATCCTCGTGGACGACCGGACCGAACAACCCACCTGGAGGCCGCTGCCCGGCCACGCGGAGCCGCGCGGTACCGATCCTGGGGTCTCCTGACGGCACCGCACGAGCCTCGATGTCCACCCTCGCCAGCAGCTTCCTCGCCGGCACCGCGCCCGCGCCCGACCGGTATTCCGCCAGCCGGGACCGCACCGCCGACTCCGCGAGCGAGCGCACCTGGCTCACCCCCGTGCCGGGATCTCCCTCCGCGACGTAGAGCACTCCTCGCACGCTCGGCAACGCCCCGCGCCGAGCCTGTACCGCGGCATCGACGAACCCTTCCAGCATCGAGCCGATGACTCCGCCGTCGAAACGCGACAACATGCCGGAGTCGCTCAACCGCCCTTCCCACTCCGTCCGGGCGACCCCTCGCAGCTGACGCACGACCCAGCCGTCCATCAACCCGCCGGACATCGACGCCACCTCTTCCTCGAGATAGCGGTACTCCCCCTGCGCGTCCACGGCATTCGCGACGGTGTCGGTCCAGGCGCGTACCCACTCCACGGGCACGGGATCAAGCTCCACCTGCTGCCGGACCAATTCCAGTAATTCCGCCGGAAGCTGCCCCAAAGGCGTTTCGCGAAGAAGGATCTTGACTTCGTCGCTCAGCTTGCTCTTTCGCAGCTCGCCGAAACTCAGCCACCTCGCGATCCCACGCTGCAGCAGGTATTCGCGCAACGTCCGCGGCCCGGACTCATGCGTCGCGGGCCGCCATCCCACGACGTCCGGCGGAACACCGGGAGCGGAGCTCGGGACACGCGCACGCACCGGTCCGCTGCCCGAGGATTCCCCCACCCGCGGCGGAGCCTCGGGCCGGCTCCCGCCCGGCAAGGTGACCGGCAAAGCCACAGAGGTTCGCAAGGTACCGAGTTTCGTCGCGAGCTCCTGCGCCAGCCTCCCGGCGTCGTGTTCGGACAACCCGTCGGCCAGGTACCCCGCGACGACGTCCTTCACCGCGTCGTTCAGCCTGACAGCGTCCGCATGCTCCGGCCCCGGACTGTGGGTCCAGACCGGCACCCGATGAAACCGCGACACAATACGCGTAGCCCGATCAACGAACGGCCGAACATCCTGCACGGGCAGCTTGCCGAACTGCCGCGAAAGCCCACCACCACCATCCACCCAAGCACGAGCACCCTCAGGATCCGACGGAATCGACGGCCACAACGGCACCGCCCCCACCGGAGCGATATCCGCGGAACCGAAAGAAGCCGACTGCGCCGACGAAAGCCACTCCGGCAAGGTCTCCAACATATTGTCGAAATCGAAATCCCCCATGTCGAACGCCCCAGCACCATACGGATCAACCGGTTCCCCCACCAAGCCGGAAGAACGCTCGTCACCGATTTCCGGCACCCGCGACACTCGGTCCGCCGTCGTCTCATCNAAGCCGGAAGAACGCTCGTCACCGATTTCCGGCACCCGCGACACTCGGTCCGCCGTCGTCTCATCCCGCCGGCTCGCTCGCGCCGACAGGTGAGGAAGGTCTTCGGGGTCATCCGGCTCGTTCGCATCACCACGAGAAGCCTCCCGCCCCCGTGCCCAGGCATCCTCCGCTTCCTGCCTCACATCGGCAGGAACACCCGAACCGTGCGCCACGTCACCGATGACATCGCGATCCGCAGGAGAACCAAGGCCGCCCGATTCCTCAAGGGGCTGAGCGGGCGCGACAGGCTGACGCACCGCGCTGATCCATTTTCGGGCCGACCTGCCTGCGAGCAGCCCCTCACCACCAAGAGCGACAATGTCACCAGCCGAGTAACGCCACCGGCCTTCGCTGTCCCTTTCCACAGCCAGGCCCTGCACCCACGCCCGCAGCCAGTCCCGAGCAGCATCGTTCAACGTCGTGGCGGTCCTGTCGAAGACAACGCCCTCAGGCAGAGTCAACGTGTCCAGGTAAGCCCGCAGGGTTTCCTGACCGAACTCGTCGTCCGAGCCCGGCCGCCACCGCACCACATCCTCCATCGTCGCGACAGCAGACGACGCCTGGTTTGCCCCTCCCGCCCCGGCACCCACCACAGCCTCGCGCGCGTCCCTGATCCAACGTAAGACGGTGTTCACGACAAGAAGTCCCTCACCGCCAAGAGCGATGATGGATTTCGTCGTATGACGCCACCGGCCTTCGCTGTCCCTTTCCACAGCCAGGCCCTGCACCCACGCCCGCAGCCAGTCCCGAGCAGCATCGTTCAACGTCGTGGCGGTCCTGTCGAAGACAACGCCCTCAGGCAGAGTCAACGTGTCCAGGTAAGCCCGCAGGGTTTCCTGACCGAACTCGTCGTCCGAGCCCGGCCGCCACCGCACCACATCCTCCATCGTCGCGACAGCAGACGACAAGGCTGACCGACGCGGCAGCTCCTCACGACCAGCGGAACCCGTGCCACGTGCATGCACCGGCCCGCTGCCCGAGGGCTCTCCCACCCGGGGCGGATCATCGGTTCGGACTCCGCCCGGCAAGGTGACCGGCAAAGTCACGGAGGTGCGCGCGGTGCCGAGTTTCGTCGCGAGTTCCTGAGCCAGCCTCTCAGCGTCCTGCTCGGGCAAACCGTTGGCCAGATACCCCGCGACGAGATCCTTCACCGCATTGTTCAACCGGACAGCGTCCGCATGCTCCGGAGCCGGACTCTCGATCCAGACCGGCACCCGATGAAACCGCGACACGATACGCGTCGCCCGCTCCTCAAAGAGCCGAAAATCCTGGGCGGGTCTCTTGCCGAACTGCTGTGGTGAAAGCCCACCACCACTATCCACCCAAGCACGAGCACCCAAAGGATCCGACGGAATCGACGGCCACGCCCCAACCGAGGTGGTGTCCGCGGGACCAGAGGAAATCGCGTCGTCGAACGTCTCGTGCAGGCCCGTAGCGGCCTGATCGAGCCAAGCCCGCCAGTTCTGCCGCGAGGTACCGGCCGGAGCCGCGTACGCGGCTTGGAAATCGGTGAGGAACTCCTCGTTCAACCGGGCGGTCACCGAGGCAGGAGCCACCGCGCCGGGGCGGGCGGCGCGCCAGGCGTCGAACTGCTCGGTGAAGGCCCGCTGCGCGGCGCTGAGCGCCTCGGCCGGGGGCGTGGAGGTGTCGCGGTCCCCATCTGTGACCGGGTCGCCGGACAGGAGGTCATGGCGTTCCTGGGCGGCGGGACGCTCGTCCGGGGGGCGGGCTTCGGGTTCGTCGCCCGGGGTTCGCAGGCGCGTGTCGGGGCCTGCCGGCGGGGCGTTGGCCTGAGCGACGTGCTGATCGCGCGTGGGGTGTCCGGAGTGGACATCGTGGAGTTCTTCGACCAGATCGCGGAGCCCCCGCTCGGCGACGGTGATGGCACGTGCATCCCCGGAGGTGACCGCGTCGGTGTACTTGGTGATCGCCAGCTGGACGTCGGGGTTATGCGACAATTGGAACAACTCGTCCTTGGGCGAGGAGTAGTACACGACCTCACCGCCGCCGCCGGAGCGTCCGGCCCGGTTCTGGGCCTGCACGTCGATGTCGCGGGAGATCTCCGAGTGCGCGGTGATCCGCACCACCAGGTCGCCGGCGTCCTTGGCCTCTTTCGTGGTGGTGATGTCGACCCCGCGGGCGCCCTGCATGTTGATCACCAGGACCTTGCCCTTCGCGCCGGCGGCGTCGATGACCCGCTTGAACTCGTCGTCGAAATCGACGCCCTTCTCCAGCTGCCATTTCGCGTCGATCGCCTCGTGGGTGACACCGAGCTCACTCAACATGTCCGACACCATCGCGACCTGGTCGTTGCGGGTCGCCAGAATCAACTGTGGCTGGCGGGTACCCTCGGGGCCCTGCATCGCCTGGACGTCCTGGGCCAGCTGCCGCAGCTTCGCGGCCTCGTCCGCGGCGACCACGTCATCGGAGATCTTCAGCCGCGACTGGTAGTACCGCGGAATGTCCTGCACCACCGGCGACATCCCCTGTTCCGCGAACTTCTCCCCGTGCCCGTTCGCCGTCCCCGACGCGCCCGTCTTCTGTCCGTACTCCTTCTTCGCCAGCAACTCGTGCGCCGTCACGACCTTGTTCCCGGCGGAGTCGCTCCGGACCTGCAGGCCGTGTTTGAACTCAACCGCCTGGGCCAGCCCGCCGTTCCACCGGCTCTCCGAACTCGTCGCCGGATTGAACATCACGTTATGTGTCGTCTGATCGATGATGTAGATCTTTCCGTCGTGCAGGACGTAATGCACGTTCTCCTTGTATTCCCAGCGAGCGGCGGCGGCCATGTTCAACCGGGTCACCTCGTCCTCCGACAAGGTCCGTCCCAGCAGCAGTTCCACCTTTTCCCGCCCCGGTTCGGTCAGCCGCGCCTGACCACCCGCCTGCCCTTCCCTGCGCCCGAAATCGGCCTCGGTCAACCAGCCACTGTCCATCCCGTCCCGCACCAGATCATGCGCCGCCTGCACCTGTCCGATAGCTTCCGGTGAAGCCGCTCCCTGCACCCCATCGCTCAAAATGTATTGCGCGTTCGAGTACACCAGCGCCTCGTCGATCTCGTCGATGCTGACCGTCAACAGCATCGGGTCTTCCTTCGACTGCTGCCCCGGCAACGTGTCGTGCCGCAGGTAGGTGAACCCGACGTCCTCGGCGGTGCCCAGATACACCGTCGGACGCCCCTCCCGCGGCCCCGGCGGCGGGTTGCCCTGGTCCAGCCGGTGTACATCCACCCCGAGGTTCTGCAGTAGGTCCACGTACACCGGCATCTCCCGGTCCGCCAGGATTCCCCGGGTCGTGGTCACCTGCACCCCGTCCACCCCCGGCCGCATCGCGTTCACCGCCGCATGCGCGAAGAACAGCCAGGACTTTCCCTCTCCCGCGGCCATGTTCACCACCCGGCCCTCACCGAAGGCATGTACGGCCGACACCTGCGTCCACCGCAACGCGATCCCCTTGCTCCGCCGGATCAACTCGAACACCGCCGCGAACGCGTCCGCCTCCGGTCCCCGCCCGTACAGGTCCTTCAGCTCCGGCTCCGACAACTCGGTCAGCCGCCGGTGCCGCGGAACCTCCGGCCCCGACCGTGCCGCGATGTCCCACAACGTCCGCGCCGCCTCCGACGCCTTGTTCGCACTCGCCAACCAGCCCTCATACGCCACCGCGTCCGTCGCGTGCTGCACCCACCCACCGTCACCATCCGGCACGAACACCCGTGGCTCGCTCAGCCACTTCCCGTCGCCGTCCTTCAACTGCCGGTACGCCACCACCTCCTCCGCACCGCCGTGATGATCGACCACGCGCTCGCTCTCCGGCGGCAACATCGCCCTCGACCCGTCGGCAAGGGTCATCACACCGGCCTCACGCACCTCGGCCTCGGTCATCTTCTGCGCCCGGACCTCGCCCGGCTGCGACCGGACAGGCGACCACGTGCCGTCCAAACCCCGCTCGACGCTGCCGCCTTCGTCCAGCACCACATACCGCGCCTCGCCACCCCCGTCGAACACCGCCCGCGCGCCCCCCGGCACCACCACCGGCCCCCCGGCGCCTTGTATCTCCCCGGGGCTCTCCGCCCGATACCACCCGTCCTCACCCCGCGCCCACGACGTGCCCAACCCCGCCAACCGCTCCGGCCACACCACCGTCCCCGACGGACCCGACACCACCACCGGGCGAACCGGATCCACCCCCGGCGGCGCCACCCGCGCCTCACCCACGGTCTCCCGGATCGTTTCGTCGATCCCCACCAGATCCGTCGGATCCAGGCGGGCGGCCGGGCCCTCGACGGGGCCGCCGAGCCGCACCGGCTCCGATGGCCGCCCCTCCACCCCGATGAACCGCAGCAGCTTCCCCACCGCCGCGTCGGTGTCCCCTGTCCGCCAGGACAGCTGTCCCCGCTCCGCTGTGGTGCCCACCTCGACCGGCACCGGCCGCGATCCGTCCCGCTCCCATCCCGCACGGGGTGGTGCCTCCGACGTCCGCGCGTCGATCACCACATGCAGCTGATCCCCGCCGGGGAGGCGGTGCCTGCCGTTGATCCGCTCGTCCAGCATCCGCTGCATGTCGCGTGCCAGGCCCCGGCGCGCACCCGCGTCCACCCCGTCCGGCTTCGAAACCAGTTCCACCGGCACCGACAGCTCGCTCACCCAGCGACCCGGCGCCACCTCGGCTCGCCGCATGTCGAACCGGATCTGTGAGATCAAAGGCTCCGTGTCCGCCGCGGTCGAGAGATCCCGTCGTTCGGCCCGATGCCTCGTCGGCGGAACCGACTCCCGCACGGCACCCCATTCCGCGGCCGTCACGAACTCCGCCGCCGGGCCGTCCAAGCGTCCGTCCTGAGCAGACCTGATCACCTGGTCCGGTCGGGTCGATCCCAGCTGGGCCGCCACCAGCGCAGCCTGCACGTCCCCCGTGTCGACGGTCGAGCCTGCCCGCGACCGATCATCACCGGCCCTGCCGCCCGGCTTGCTCTCCGGTGCTCCCACGACCTGTGGCACCTCACCCGGGGCTCGCAGGCCACGCTGCGCCGCGACCGACTCCGCACCAGGACGGACACTCTCACCGGACGGCCTCGCAGGCTGTGGCCCATCACTCCTCGGCTGCGGCGCAGCAGGCCCCGACTCCGTCCGCGGAGGCTGCGGCCCATCGCCCCTGGGTGGCTGCGCCGCCGGCCCCGACTCCGTCCGCGGAGGCTGCGGCCCATCACCCCTGGGTGGCTGCGCCGCCGGCCCCGACTCCGTCCGGGCGGGCTGCGGCCCATCACCCCTGGGTGGCTGCGCCGCCGGCCCCGACTCCGTCCGCGGAGCCGGGCTCCCGGCAGCCGGCGCGTCACCCCGCAAGAACTGCTGGGTCGACGACCCGCCACGACCATCGGCATCGCGCCCCGGTGTCCGTTCCACCCCGGCGGCCTCCGGGCGGGCACCCTGTCCGGACGCCGGGCGCGCGGCATCGCCGGCCCCCGGCTGGGCCGCGGCGGCATCCGGGCGAGGTGTCTGGTTCGCCGTCGGCTGACCGGCAACGGGCGCCGGACGGCCGTTCTCCACCACGACGGGCTGGTCGGTGTCCGGACGCACGCGCTGGTCGGCGTCGCCGGAAGCCGGCCTGCTGCTGTCCCTGGGCTGTTCCTCGGCCGGTCCGCTCTCGTCGGCCTTCGGCGTATTCGGATCGGGCAGGGGCTCGGTCTTCGGTCCGGAAGGCGGCGTCGGGCTCTCGGCCTTCGGCGCCGGGCCGTCCGCCTCGGGTACGGACGGCGGGGGCGTGCCCTCTCCCGGACGTCCCGTCAGCGGCTGTTCCCCGATCGCTCCGGACTCCCCCGGCTTCGACGCCGCCGGACCACCGGTGGTGTTCGCCGGCTGGCCGGCCCCAGGCTGCGTGACACCCGGCGCTCGACCGTTCTCACCAGCGATGGG
The DNA here is from genome assembly GCF_037997115.1 of Amycolatopsis coloradensis. Taxonomy (NCBI): domain Bacteria; kingdom Bacillati; phylum Actinomycetota; class Actinomycetes; order Pseudonocardiales; family Pseudonocardiaceae; genus Amycolatopsis; species Amycolatopsis coloradensis. The sequence goes on along the minus strand of NZ_CP150484.1, from coordinate 3,811,166 downwards.
CGCGCCGCTTCCCGGCTGCGCCGGACCACCGGCCGTGTTCGTGACGGCCTGCCCGGCCACCGGCCCCCTGCCCTCACCCGAGCCGGACTGCCCTGGGGCTCCAGCCCCCGGCTGAGCAGGACCGCCGGTGGTGTTCCCGGGCGGCTGAATCACCGAAGACTGCCCCGCCGCCGGACTCTGGGACCCCGCACCCGGCTGAGCAGGACCGCCGGTGGTGTTCGCCGGCTGACCGGTCCCAGGCTGCGTGACACCCGGCGCTCGACCGTTCTCACCAGCGGCGGGCGCGCCGCTTCCCGGCTGCGCCGGACCACCGGCCGTGTTCGTGACGGCCTGCCCGGCCACCGGCCCCCTGCCCTCACCCGAGCCGGACTGCCCTGGGGCTCCAGCCCCCGGCTGAGCAGGACCGCCGGTGGTGTTCGCCGACTGGCCGGCCCCAGGCTGCGTGACGCCCTGCGCTCGACCGTTCTCGCTCGCACCCGGTGTGCCGGACGGAGTGCTTCCTTGCTGTCCGGGACCGCTGGTGGTGTTCCCGGGCGGCTGGTTCGCGGCCTGCCCGCGCCCGGCTTCACCCGCGACCGGCTGACCCGATTGCGCGGGACCGGCCGAGGTGGCCGGCTGTGCGGTCGCGTTCGACGAGGCCGCGCCGGGCGTCCCCTGCGCCGGCTGCCCGCCGTTGGTCGTGGTGGGACGGCCGTCGCTGCCCGCCGTGACCTGGCCATTGCCGGTACCGGTTGCCGGTTGCGCGGTGCCGGATCCCGAAGCCGGGCCGGTGGCCGTACCGGCCGGGCTCGTCGACACCGGCCCGCCGGTGGTGGAGGTGGCCGGAGGGGCGATGGTGACGGCGGGATCGGCGGTGAACAGCTGGCCGAGTGGGCTTCCACCGCTGCTGCTGACCGGCTGCCGCACGACAGCGGGCTGCCCGGTGTCCGTCTGGGTGCCGGGAGTCGTCTGGGTGCCGGGAGACTGTGCCTCATCGGCCCCCGTCATCGGGCTGCGACCCCCCGCCGATTCGGTGACCGGGGCCGCCGCGTCTCCAGCGGCCCGCGGAATCACCAGTGCCGGCCGGGCATCCTTCTTCTCATCCGCATCCGGGACTCCCTGCTCCTCCGAGTACCGCGGTGGCGCCTCCGACTCCGTATACGACGGCGGCCGCGACGACACCGACCCCTCATCACCGACATCGCCCGGCTTCTCCGACCCGCCCGGTGCGGGCTTCTCCGGCGCACCGGGCAAATGCAGATCGACGTCCGGGACATCGACCCGCATCCCGCCCTCGCCACCCGCCCCCTCCGGCATCCGGGGCCGCCCGAATCCCGACAACGCCCCCAACGCCCCACCCCAGAACGCGTCGGGATTGTTCAGCACCGTGTTGATGATCGGCGTGCTCCACAACACCGAGGCGACCTGACCACCCGCATACCCCACCTGCCCCCAGATCACCATCCCTCGCGGAATCTTCGCCCCGAGGTCCCTCGCCGCCGACTGCGCCACGTGCACGACCACCCGCGCACCACCGGTCATCACCCCCGACGCCGCGCCGCCGATCGCACCACCCACCGCCGCCTGCCACACCGACTTCCCGTCGATCTCATCCCGCTGACCATTGTTCTGCTGGCCCACCTGCGTGAAGTAGTCCATCGACGTCATCAAGCCCGCACCCACCGCCGCGGACGTACCCACATCGATCGCCGCCTGCTGGGCGAACGGCGCGATCCTCACCAGCGCCTGCTTCAACCCCTCCCACGACAGCTTCTCCAGCCCCAACGTCGACAACTTCGCCAGCAACTGCTGAATGATCATCCGCATCGTCAACTGCGTCGCGGCCTTCACCGCCGGGATCATCCACGAAAAAATCAGTGAAGCCGCCAAAAACGCGATCTGCGCCACCGCGAACACCGCGGCCGCGATCAACAGAATTTGCGCCTTCTCCACATTCGCCGCAGCGGTCTTCGTCGTCTTGGCCAACTCCCGCGCGTATGCCGCCAGCTGATCCAAAGACTTGGCGATGGTCGCATTCAAGTACTCCACCATCGCGTGCGCGTACTCGCCGTCCATCGACCGATCCAGGTCAGCCGCCCGCGACCGCACCCCCGCCGCGAAATCCTCCGCCACCGGAGCAAAATCAGACCAAGCCTGAGACATCGCCCGCATACTCCGGACATTGCCCTCAGGCCACTCCATCCCCACCATGATCTTCAAGAAATTCTGCAGGGCTTTGGGCGGCTTCGCAGGCCCATCGCCGGACTCGAACACCACCCACTCCCTTCACAGAAAAGTCACATCACCACAGAAAATTCCGGCTGACCCAGTTGATCTAGTTCAGGACTTATTCTGCTGTTGCTGCATGGATTCCGCTAGTCGGTGATCAAAAGTTTTCGCGTTCGCCTCGTCGAGATCACGGAACTCACCGACCGTGGTGTTCACCCCATCGGACAGCTCGCCGACACCGTTGGAAATATCACCCAGCCCTTTTCTGACATCTCTCGCATTTTTCACGTAGCCATCGGCGAACTGCTTTCCCGCCTTGTCCTCACCCCAGCACCCCTCGTACCTGTCCAGGGTGTGATTCAACTGCGTCAAGGCAGCCGAGAAATCCGCGTTTTCGGAACGAAGCTTGGCCAGCATCTCCTGCATCCCCGCAGGATCCAGACGAAACTTGTCCGCCATCGTTGTCACCTTTCCGTGATGGAATTCCTGCCTCGGCAGATCTGATGCCCCGGCCTGTTACGAAGCCATCGTGATCGTCTGGCCCCTGTCGGCCGTGGACGACGCTTCCTCGCGCCACTCATAGAGCGAGCTCGTCAGGCGGTTCATCAGATCGGGTTCCTCGACCAACCGCAGCGCACCGCGGTGCCGCCGTTCGAGCGCCCGGTCGAGCTTCGCCAGTACGGCCAGATCATGCTCATCCAGTTCATCGGAGACCGGAACGGCCTCATCGGGCCCGAGTTCCCGGAACAACGCCGCCACCCGGGGCGCCGTCGGCTCGTCGTTCGGCTCGCCTTCGGCAGGCTCAGCCTCCCGCAGAGCCAGCGCCTTGAACCTCGCACCGGCGAAGAAAACGACCTCGTTCACCGGCTGGCCGATCATCAGCTCCGAGGTCCGGCGGGCCGAAGCGGGCCAGATGAGGACATCGAGATCCGCGTCAGGCACGGTCACGTCGAGATCCATACTGCCGACGAGGAACCCCGGCTCGGTCAGGATCGAGCCCGGCGCGATCGTACGTTCGAGCGCCTGCGGGTCCTTGCTCTGGCGGAGCACCGCACGCCGGTGTGTCGGAAGCCGCCGCAGTCCCGACGCGAGGCAGGTGATCTGATCGGGGATCTCTCCAGCGCCTCCACCGCGCACGGCGGTGTGGAGATTCCCGAAACCTCCGCGTCCACGGCCCAGGTACAGACAGACCGCGACGTAGTCGGCCTTGATTCCGGAGTCGGCCTGGCCGCGCATGGACGGCCAAGTCGCCAAAGCCGCGTTCACCGTGGCGAGTGCTTCGCCGTACTCTTCGCCCGCCGCAGCGGTGAAACGAGCTTGCTCGGCCGTCGTGCTGGACCTGTCGGCGACGGCGAGCGCGGTTCCCGGCGCCAACCGAGGTTCGGCCGAGAGGACGGGTTCCCGCGTTTCGGCGGCGGTGGCCAGGATCTCCGTGCGGGTCTCTTCCACCACCGGCATGGGCATCGGAGCGGTGTCATCCGGGCGTACGGCGGCGACGGGCGAAGCCTCCAGACCTGCTTCCCGGTGCACCGGCCTCACTTCCACCGCCGCGAGCGGAGCTTCCGGCCGTGTGGCGGCCGGAGTCGAAGGCACCTGCGGAACCTCCGCGACCGGCTCCTGCGCGGGGGCGGCGAACGCCGAGCCGGACACCGTCGGCACCGGCGCCGAAGACACCATCAGCGCGGCCGGCATGACCGGTCCGCCCTGCGGACGCGGTGCCTCGGCGCTCGGACGGGCCGTTTCGGCTGTACCCGGCCGAGGTGCGGCCGCCGGACCGGGTCGTGCTTCCGGTCGCTGAACCGATCCGGCCTGGTCGGACCCCGTCCGCGGAGGTTCGGCTTGCCCGGGCCCGGCAGGGGTGATCCGCCCGGCGGCGACGGCCGCTCGGGGATCGATCAGGTCCAGGGTCCGCTCGTCGAGCCGTCCCAGCAGCCGGAGACGGGCGACTTTACGGATTTCCGGGGCGAGTTCGCCGAGCAGCGCTTCCGTGGCGGAAAGCAGATCCGGGTCGATCGGCGCGCCGGGCGTTCCCAGGTGCAGCGTCCAGCCTTCGGGTTCGAACGGCAGCGTCGACGCCGCGGGATCACCGGCGCCGGTGCGCAGCACGAGACCTGACGGCACGACGTCTGCCATGACCCGCCCAAGCCTGTATCCGAGGGCGTCACGCCGCTGCCATCCCCGGGGTGGGGCGACGAACTCCAGTACTTCCTGAGTGCCGTCGGCACGCTGCAGAAGTTTAGCCACGAAAGGCCTATAGCGCTTTCTGACGTCCACGGGGGAGACTGTCACGGCGACATCACGGCCGAGCGACTCCGCGAATTCGCTCAACCAGGGGTGCGCACTGGACACTGTGGACAGTGAAACCAGCTCCATCGGGACCGGCGGCAACTGACCGATCACCGCGGACACGACGGAGGCGTCAGGCGCGAGGTTTTCCGCGCCCACGATGATTTTCGCGGCTGCCGGGTCGGCGGGCACCGAGAAGGCCACGTCGCCGGGAGCCGTTGGGCGCCCCTCCGGACGCCGCACCAGCAGACCGGCAGGCACGGGTTCGGCGATCGCGCCAGGCAAGTCGGACGGAGCGCTCGGCATCGCCGCTTCCCAAGCCGGCACCGGATACCGTCGTCCGCCGGAACGAACGGGCACTCCCGGGCGGAACCGAAGCCATCCCGTACCGCCGGTCCCGTGACCGGCGTAAAGGAACGCACCCGGGTTCGTGACGAAAGCGCCGTCCGGGGCGAAAACCTCGATCTTCAGCGCGTCGGCCAGCGCCTGCGGGACGAACGGATCCCGGCCGAACCCCGGCAGCGCGATCCGGACGGCCTTGACCTCCTCTGTCACCACGGAGCGGTGCAGCAGTGCGGGAAGCGCGGTGACGAACGAGGATTCCCTTGCCGCGGCGGGAGAGACCAGAACGAAAACGTGACCGGCGACGGGCTCCGGCCAGCCGATGGGATCACTGTGGGCGGCCGCTTCACCGATCCGGCGGACCAGCACGTGGGCACCGCGCCGTTCGACGAGGAAATCACCGGCGCCTTGATCCACGGTGCCGTGGTTCATCTTGCCTCCTGCTCGGGCAGTGCGGGTGGACGGGGAGGATCCCTCGAGCACGTGGGTCATCGAGCACCTGTTTCCAGGTCGTCCGCCGTCAGAAGCGTGAGGTCGGCCGCGGTCACCTCGGGAGCTTCCGCGAGGCGTGAGGCCTGCCTGTCCGTCATGCGCTCGAACACCCGTCGCGCGGTCCGGCCGTTGCCGAAGGTGCCGTCCTTCGGAATCGCCTCGAAGTAACCAAGGAGGCTGTCCGCGGCCTCCTCGTCGAGGCGGTAGTCGTGCTTGGCGCATTGGGTCCGGACGATGGTGACGAGTTCGTCCGCCGTGTAGTTGGCGAACTCGATGGTGCGGCTGAACCTCGATTCCATACCGGGGTTGGATTCGAGGAATTTCGCCATCTCGTTGGAGTAGCCCGCGGCGATCACGACGACGTCGTCGCGGTGATCTTCCATCAGCTTGACCAGGGTGTCGATGGCTTCGCGGCCGAAGTCGGGCCCGTTACCGCCCGAACCCGAGCTCAAGGTGTACGCCTCGTCGATGAACAGCACGCCGCCGAGTGCGGTGGTGAAGGCCTCCGTGGTCTTGATCGCGGTGCCGCCGATGATCTGGGCGACCAGATCGGCCCTGGCCACCTCGACCAGATGCCCCTCTCGCAGTACACCGAGTTGTGCGAGAACCTGCCCGTAGAGGCGTGCGACCGTGGTCTTACCGGTTCCCGGGGCACCCGCGAACACCAGGTGACGGGCCATCGGCGGCGCCGACAGACCCGCGTCCTGCCGCCGTTTGGCCATCTTGTTGAGGTTGATCAGCGATGTCACCTCGCGTTTGACCCCGTCCAGGCCGACGAGCGCCTGCAGTTCCTCCAAGGGGTCGCCGGCGGACTTGGGGCGAGCGGGCGCGGTGGCGGGCCCGGGACCCGCCGCTTCGGCCGAGGCGGACGTCCCGAAGGCGTCGGGACGGAGGTTTCCGCTGGTGATCAGGTCCAGCACCTCGATCGCCGTGCCGGGCCTGGTCTGCCGCACACCGCTGCCGTGGTTGTCCCGCACCGTGCAGGACGAGACCCGCACCGCTTCTTTGGTCTCGAGCCGGATGCCGTCGGCCTTGCCGCCGGAGAATTCGGATTCGGTGACGCTGCCGGACGCGCCTTCGGCGAACTGGCAGCCCATACCGCCGCTGTCGTGCACGCGGCAACGAAGAACCGACAGATTCGCGCCGGCACCGGCCTGGATACCGTCACCACCCGAACCGGTGATCGCACTGTCCGCCAGCGCCAGCGCGGCGTCGACGACCTCGACCCCGGCGGACCTGGTGTTCCGCACGCTCAGCCCGTTCGCCGTCAGCCGGGAACCGCCCAAGACGCGCAGTCCGACTTCGCCGCCCTCGATCTCGACGTTCTCCATCGTTCCGCGGCCGCCCTCGTCGACCTCGATGCCGGCGCCGTCCGAGCCGAGCACCCGCAACCGGCGGAAGAACGGATCCGCGGCTTCGGACACCCGGATGCCGGAACGTTTGCTCCCGGCGACGGAAAGCTGGTCGAATTCCGGCGTGGAACGTTCGGTCACCTGGACCCCGATGCCATCCACGTCCGCGACCTCGCAGTTGGTCATCTTTCCGCCCGAGCGAGCGGCGAAGTGGACACCCCGGAAACCGGTGGCCCGGACGCGGCAGCCGCGCAGTTCCGGCTTGCAGCCCTCGGCCACGAAGATGCCCTCGGCGCCGACGTGCTCGACGGAGCAGTCGTCGAGGTGGACGCTGCCGGTGCTGGCCAGGTAGAACCCGATCCCGTCCCCGGAAGAGACGGACAGCCGCTTGGCCTTCATCGCCGCTTGCTGTTCGACGGCGACCGCGGGCTTGCCCGTACCGGTGATGGTGGTGTCCTCCACGGTCAGCGCGCCGCGGCCGTTGAGGCAGATGCCGTTGCCCGCGGCCTTGTCGACAGTGCAGGAACGCATCATCAGCGCGCCGTCGTCGGCGACGACCACGGCGGAGGTGCCCAGGTCGTTGAACCGGCAGGACTCGAGCACTCCCCCGTCGGCGGCGGTGACCACCACTCCGGCCCCGGCGCCATTGCGTATTTCGCAACCGCGCATCAGGATCTGGCCTTCGCCGGAGGCGAAGACCGAGGACCAGCCCGATCCCTCCAGAGCGCATTCGGTGAGACTCAGTTGCCCTTGCGCCACGAAGACGGCCGGGTTGTCCTTGTCGGTGGACACGACCGAGATGCCGGACAAGGCGGCGGACGAGGTGGCCGCCGAGACCGCGACGCCGGATCCGGTCAGGATGGTCACCGTCCCGATGCCCTCTTCGGCGGTGATGGTCACCGGCTTGGACAGCACGATGTTCTCGCTGTACCGGCCGGGCGCCACCACGATCAGGGCGCCCTCAGGGGCGCCGGCCACCGCGTCGCCGATGCGCCGGTAACCGTGCCCCGGCGTCTGCGTGACCATGATGACGTTTTGGCCCACGTTCCGGCTTCCTCCTCGACCATCGTTCGACCTGTCCCGAGTGCAGAACTCAAGAGCATCACTGATGCCTCAACGAATTCTTTATTCGACGATGGCGTCAAACCCGATCGAACACACGAAGGGCGGCGACGCTGGGGAACTTCGGGCAACAACTCAGACGAAACCACCTGGTGCGTCCTGCCCTCGGCACCGAGAGCGGGGCGCCGGGGGGCCGGAAGACCCGAGGGTGCCTGAGGTGGAGTCCCGCGCTGCCACGGGCCAGGACGCCGCACTCACCGCGAGCGAGCCGACACGCGTTCGGCCGTCCCGACGGAGGTACGGTCGTCAGCGTGGGCGAGGTACGAGCACGGATCATCGAGTCGATCACCGGTCATCGGTGAGCCCGGGAACCATCCCCGAGCGGCGCGTTCGAAAGCGCAACGGAGCAGGTGAGACGTTCAGGACATGGCTCCTGGGGTTCCGGAGGAGCCAGAGAAAGTACGATGCAAGTAAGGTCACCCTCCGTCACGAGCAGGGAACGACCCGAGGTGACCATCCGGACGGCGTGATCACGCCGTCCGGTGTACGAACGAGTGGAGAGGACGGTGACCGGGATGACCGAACTGGACCAGCCGCATGATGCCGCAGCCGCTCTCGAAGCCCTGGAGGCCGCACGAATCGAGCGGGCGAGGTTGGGCGAACTGGGCCGGTGGAGCGAAGCCGGCGAAGCCGCGCTGGGTACCTTGCGCCAGGTCCTCTCGTGTGCCTCCCCCGACATCGTCGGACCAGACCTGGGTGGGCTGGTCTACGTGGCAGGCAGTCCCCGGCCCGGTATCCAGCATTCCGCCAGGCATGGGCACCCGGTTCCACCGGAACGCCTGAGCGCCACTCAAGCGATGCTGCTGGTGAATCACGGAACGGAACCCCAGCTGGCGGCCGAACTCGCACACCGGGCACTGAAGTCTTTCAACTGGCGCGATGTCGGCAGCTTCTGGTACTCCATCCTCACCCTCGTCTATCTCGACGAGGGTGAGGCGGCTCAGTTCCACCTCGACCGCGCGACGACGCGCTCGGGGTGGGCGAAATCCACTGCGGTGCCCGTGTTGCGGGCTCGGGTCGCGGCTGTCAACGGTGACCCTGTCACCGCCGCCAAGCTGCTCGTCCCCTTCGTCACCCAGGGCGGCCCGGACCAGTTCACCGAGGTCGCGGTGGCCTGGGCCATCGAAGCGCTGGTCGAGCTCGGCGAGCTCGATCGCGCGGACGACCTGCTGCGCAGACACTCCCTCAGCGGCAGTCTGGAAGCCGTCTTCGATCGTGCCGAAGTGCTGGCGGCGCGCGGTCTTCTCAGCATGGCGATCGGAAACCCGGAATCGGCCTACGACGACTTCATCGCGTGCGGCCGGGAACTCGCCAGATGGGGCGTCACCAATCCCGCCGTCATCCCGTGGCGATCAAGGGCGGCCCTCAGCGCCGCCGCGACCGGGCGCGCAACCGTCGCTCTCCCCCTGGCCGAGGACGAACTCAGCAGCTCACGACGCTGGGGGACCGCTCGCGCGATCGGCACCGCTTTGCGCGCCGTCGGCCTCGTGGACATCGGGGGAAGGGACATCGACCTCTTGAAAAAAGCGATCGATGTGCTGGCCCGAAGTGGCGCGCGGAGCACTCTGATGCAGGCTCAATACGAACTCGCCGTCAAACTCAAAATCGAAGGTCGTCACGACGAAGTCCAGCTCGCCCTGCGTGACTTCCGGGAAACAGCGGTGGCAACAGGCAACGAATCGTGGATCGAGCGCGCCGACGACACGATGCGACGATGGTCCGAGACCGGTGATACCGCGAAGGTGTCCGCGAAAGAACGCAAGGTCGCGAACCTCGCCCAGGCGGGGCTGAGTAACGGAGAGATTGCCAAGCGCTTGCACCTGACCACATCTACGGTGGAATTCCATCTTTCCAACATCTACCGCAAGCTCGCGATCTCCGGACGAGGCGAACTGAGGTCCATTCTGGTTCCCATTCTGTAGGCAGCCTGGTCCCCGGCCGATCACTCTTTACCTGGGAGCTTCAGCCGGAAGCCGTCGCACCAGGCCACTAAGCGGTGCCGTACTCGGCGCATGAGCGACATCCCTGCGCCGTCACGGCGAGCACCTGGAGGTCGTTCGGCCCGATGCTCGTTTCGCTGTGCCGTCCGGCCCGCTCCGCGCAGGCTCCCGATCCGGGTCCAGGGCTCCGGCAAAGTCGGATAAGCGCTGGTCGGTGTCACTCCAGGCGGTTCGGACTCGATCTCCGGACGGGGCAGACGACAGGAGGCTTGACTTGACCGGATGATGTCCACAAAGGACACCAACCGACAGGCAAATGTCCGTTTGATACATATTAGTGCGGTTTTCGATGGGGGTCGTGAGTGTTTTTGGTCGTTCTAACAGTGGGTGTCGATCATCGTCGCGGCCGCGGTCGTGCTCTCCTNTTTTTGGTCGTTCTAACAACCAAAAACACTCACGACCCCTTCGCAAAACGCCCGAATCGGGCACGTTCACCTCGAAAGTATCCTCTGTGGACAGTTGAGAAGAGGTCAAGTGGGTGACGAGCCCCTCTGTCACCCACTTGACCAGCGGATAGACGACTTTGCCGGGACCCTGGATCCGGGTCCCGCCTGGTCAAAGCTCGTTCCTTCGGCTGGGCGGGTCCGCGATTCCGGGGACCCTGCCCAGGCGCACGATCCTGGCCTCACCCGGTCGCCGTGACTTCGCCCTGTCCGAGCGGCGAGTGAACCGCCGCAACGACGACCGGATGAGATCGTCCCGGGCCTTGGCCGCGGCACCGCCACCTTCCCCGGCTTCCGACTCGACCAGTTCGCGCATCAAGATACGTCCTCGCTCCTTCTCGGTGGGCTCGACGACCTCGATCACCTTGAAGACCGTGCCGGGCAGGAAGACCACCCGATGTGAAAGGCCTTTGTCCTTCGGCTCGATCAGCGCGGTCAGCCGCCCGGTGACCGACCAGACGACCAGGTCCGTCGAACCATCCGCTGCCTCCTCCGGCACGGTGAGCAGGTTGAGGAAGCCCCACTCCCGCAACACGGGATTGCCACGGAGCAGTTCCCACACCCCCGGCGCGGGGCTCACGACCGTCGCCGCGACGTTGCGATGCACCGGCAGCTTCTGCAGACCCGCGGCCACACAACGGGCGAAATCCACGTGCGGGCCCTCCGCACCCGCACGCAATCCCCCATCGACGTCGGGATCGTCGCCGGCCAGGTACAGCCCGGCGGCCACCGCCTCGGCAAGGCCACCGTCCGACATGGGACGATTCGGTGAGAAGCGACGCCAGATCCCCAAGACCTGTTCCGACAGCCTGTCGAAAGCCTCCTCTCGGCCCGCACGGACGAGCTCCTGGTCAGGGGCGAAGCCGGGGATGAGTGGCCACGCACGCAGTTCCGGTCGCGGCGTGGCCTGGACGGCCACGGGTTCGTGTTGCGGCCGCAGCTCGACCTCCGGCTCCCGCACCGGAACGGGATCCGCTTCGGCCGGCTCCGTATCTTGGCCGCCGAGTTCCACCGGAAGATAAGGCGCCTCCGCCGCCGCGGGTTCCGCGACCGCGGTCTCCTTCAGATGCTCGCGCAGGAGCCGGGAAAGCCGCGGCAACGGCGTGAGCGGCGCGGTGAGATCGGCCGCGAACGGAAGCTCCGCCCGCCGTGTTTCCGGCGCCGCGGGGACGGGGAAGAGCTTCGCCCCTGCCCGGGTCGAGCTGTCCAGCCGGTCGAGCAGCTTGGCGACGAGCGCGTCGTGCCCGTCGACGGCGGGGTCGTGGAAGACCACGATGGACCCCGGGTCGCACGGCATCGTTCGGACTTCGGTCGCCCTCCCGGGCTCACGGATGGTGCGGAGCCACAGGCCGGCCTGAACGACCTCGACGACCGCATCCCCTTCGTACTGGTAAACCCCGGGCCCGACCTCGATCAAGCCCTTGAACGGCAGGCGGCCCCGGCGGATCTGCGGTGCGGCGGCCTTCGCCGAGCCACGCCGTGGCGAGAAGGCGATCTCCTCGGCGAAGGTCCGCAAGCCGTGTGAGCCGTCCTCGCGCAGGGTGAGGAATTTGGGTGCCTCGGATGTTCCCACCGGGAGACCGCCGTACAGCACGATCTCTTCGCCGAGGGCGTCCGCCAGTGCGTGCCCGAGCGCGGTGCGCGAAGGGATCCGGACGTCCCCGAAGCTCAGAAAACGAGTCTTCGCGCGGGTTTCCGGGGGCACGACGGCCCACCACTCGGCGACGTCGTCCAGCGCGAGCGGAGGTATCCCATGTCCGCCGAGTACGACAGTCAGGTCACGGGGACGCATGGTGAGCCATCGGGACAGCTTCGCGCGGTCGGCCTCCAGCCACCGCGGTGGACCGTCGGGACGCAGCCAGACTCCGGCGGGCAGCGGTTCGACGACCGTGGCCTGCCCTGCCCGCTGGGCGTCGGTGGTGGCGGGGCCTTCCCACTCCGGTTCGGGGAAACGCCTGCCCAGCCGAGCCGGTTCCCTGCCCGGCCCGCAAGCGACCCAGCCGTTGCCTTCGAAAGGAGGCAGGAAACACAGGCCGGACGCGTTCGCGAGCACCACGCCGTCGGGGTAGACCACCGTCCGGCCGATCCGATCCGCGAGCTTCTGCGCGGTGGCGAGGCTGATGGCCCCGGCATCCTGCGAGGGAATCAGCCGAACAGGTCGTACCTCCTCGCCGAGAGCAGTCCCGACGGCCTCCCCGAGAAAAGAGCCTCCGGTGTCAGGCTGGTCCACGATGACAACGACGTACTCCGGATCGGCCGGCACCGACAAGGCCAGTTCCCGGGCCGGTGCGGTGATCGCATCCGGTCTGTGCACGACCAGTGACGTGCCGATGCGCACGCACGCCACCTGTGACTTCCGTCGGCCGAGGCGTGGCAGTTTGAGGACCGGCATCGGGTTCGCCTTTCGAGGTCAGGGTTCGGGAAGGTCATCACAGTCTTCGGTGAACAGCCGCGCGATCGACGCGTCGATCTCCATCCACTCCATTTCCCGGCCGAAGGGCACCACCGCGGCCGTACACCCGATGAACGCCGCCAATTGACGACAGCAGCCGGTCAGTTCCGCCCGCCCGGCGGGGACTTCAAGATGAATCCACACGAGTCCGGGATCTTCGTCGTCCGGATGAATCCGGACGTCTCCGTCACCCACCGGGAACACCAGGCCTTCGACGAGGAGGTCACGCCCGAGCACCCACTCGGCCGGTTGGCCCCCGTCGCGTTGGAAGGACAGGGTGACCGCCAGCGGATCCCTGGTGTCGTAGGACAGGTTCGTCTCGATCGCGATCGCTTCGCCGCGGTGGGACCTCAGCGTGAAGTCCGCTCGGTGGCGATGGATCGAGTGGCGGGGCGGCAGCTCCCGTCCGGCGTCCTCGGCGGGAGTCCGGCTCCGGCGGCAGCCGGACTCCTCAGGCACCGACGGCATCTGCTCGTCGCCCCAGATTCGACGTCGCCAAGCCATACCTGGTGCGGCAACCCGCTTTGGCGAACAATCTCGTCAGATGCTTCTCGACCGTCTTCTCGCTGATCCGGACCGCACGGGCGATCTGCCGGTTCGTCCGACCGGTGCGTACCAGTTCGAGAATCCCTGTTTCGATTTCCGTCAGCGGTTCGCGACCGGGCGCTTCCCCGCCGCCGGCCTTCTTCGACCGGCGATCGGCGGGAAGCCGGCCGATCTCGGCCAGTACCCTTTCCGTGGAGGCGGTTTTCGTCTCCTCGCCATTCGGCTGGGAACGTATCAGGGCGACCATCTTGCAGGTATACGAAGATCCCTTACCGGCGAACCATTTCTCCGCGGCGTCGACGACCTCGTCGAGCATGGAATCCCTCTTTTCGTGGCGGGCGAGCCGGAGGAACAGCCGCGCGGCACCGACCTCGTCGTCGGACTCGAAGTGGGTTTGCAGGGCACGCCAACCGGACTCGAAAGCCTCGCGGTCGTCCCCGGTCTCCGGGGATGCTCCGATCTCCACCCAAGCCCGCAGCAGGGGAAGGTGGCCGTTCTCGGGCACCTTGGCCAGCCAGTCGGCCGCGCGGCGGATTTCGTTCCGACGCCCGAACACTTCGGCCGCGAGCAGACGGGTGTGTTCGCGGACCAGCTCGTCCACTGAAGCGTGTGCTTCGAGTTCGTACACCGCGTCCAGCACGTCGGTCCAGTCACCCTCCGCGTACGCGATCCGCGCGCGGTGGTGCGCGGCCACCGGCCCGGCCGACGGAGTCCGGTAGTCCCGGCCGAGCACCGCACGGAACACCGGCACGAGATCGCGAACGGCGCAGGCTTCGGTGACTTCTTCGTAGGGAAAATCGCCGCGCCGGCCCGGGTGGGACGCCGCGAAGCTGACCTGACGCCAGATCGGCAGGAGGGACAACTCCACGTCCTCCGGCACGATCCGTCGGCCGGCGAACCACCGGTCGGCGAAATTCAACGTCACTTCGTCACCCACCAGCATGTCCCGCACCTGCTGGGGCACCGGCCGCCCGAGGTGCACGGCGGACAGGACCGCAGCCACCGCGAGTTCGGCGCGTTCGCCCGCTCCCGGGCGGTCGGCCAGCGCCTCGTGGGTGAACCCCTCCAGCGTCGCGTAGTCGGCGGTGCGAACCAGGTGACGGAAGAGCTCGGTTTGACGGCCGGCCCGGTCGGGTGTGCGGCCGGTGTGCCACCAGATCGCATGAAGATACGCGGTGCGCTCCACGGAATCGGCGGCAAGAGCGGACTCCGAGGAGCGAAGGAGGCCGACGTAGTCCCCGCAAACCGGCATTTCGCTTCCCGCGGCGGCGATGTGACTCGCGAGCGGTTGCCGGTACGGTCCCGTCACCTTGCCTGCGTCCAGCATGCCTTCGGCGACAGTGCGGTGCAGCTTTCGCACGTCCAGCCCACCCTGCTCCATCGCCGCCCCGATCCCGGGCACCCGGCACCGGATCCGGCCGTCCGGATCGCAGTCCAGCAACCCGGCCTGGATCAGCGCGTCGGTCGCCCGGCCCGCGATCCTGCCCGCCTGATCACCGTCTTCGAGATAAGAAGTCTCTTCGAGAAGGAACCCGGGAGTGCTCGCCGCGAGCAGTACCACGCGGCTTCCGATCTCCCCGAAGCTTTCGATCACCTCGGAGAAAGGGTGGCCGGCCGGCACCGCGATGGGCGCTTCCCCCGCACGCAGGTGGGCGAGACCGTCGACGACTTCGAGCTTCTCGCCGCGACGCAACTCGCTCACCGTCGAGATCATCGAGGCAGGATGCCCCCACAGTGGTCCCAGTGCCCGCTGGACGGCCTGCTCCAGGGCCGGCGTGACCCGCATGCCCGTCGCGCGCCGCAACAGGGTGGAGGCCTCATCCGAGGAGAGCGGGCCCAGCTCGATCGTCCGGCCCTGTGTCCCGCGGAACGGGTCCGGCCGGCCGGGCCGCGGCGTGCGATACGAAGCGATGACCCGGTGGCCCGCACGGTGCATCGGCGCCACGGCGAGCACGGGATCAGGAAGGTGGTCGATCCCGTCCAGCACGACCGTGACCTGCGCGGTCGTCTCAAGACGGGTGAACAGCGTGCTCATGGCGTGCAGCAGGCAAAAGCGCGACCACGGATCGGCGTAGGCCTCTTTCGTGCACGAAGTACTCACGCGTTCGAGGGACTCCGGAAGGCGGGGATCGGTTGCGAACTGCTCGTACTGCTCGCGGATCGCCGCGAGCACGGACCGGAAACCGAACAGGTCCCACTCCGGCCGTTCCGCGGGAAAGGACACGCTGAGCACCGGGGCCCCGCTGTCGACCAGCGTCCGGCGCACCTCGTCCAGCAACGCCGACTTACCGGCGCCCGGAAGACCGGACACCACGGTCGGGCCGGCGGCACAACGGTCCTGGACGATGGTCGCGAGTTCCGCTCTGCGCCCCACCAGTCCGCCACGTCGTCGCGCCATTTCGCAATCCCTCCGACCTCGGCTTCTCTGGAATGCCGTTGATTTCAGCAAGCGGGACTCAACGAATTCTTCATCCGCGCCGCGCCGGGCATCTTCGGACAGAGGAGAGCGACGACCGTGCAGGCCGGCAGGCCTTCCGATCGCGCGACGACCACGGGCAGAAGACACTGAGCAGGCGCCTGTGGTCTTCCCACCGAGATGACTCCCGGCCACGAACCGGGCGTCATCCCGGCCGAGCACCTTTCCGTATCCGCCCGGTGGCCTCGGCCACGCCGAGAGCCACCTTCAAACGTGCCCTCCGCGAACAAGCCGGACGGCGGATGGAAGACGAGTGCACGACATCGGACGAATCGTGTGCGCGCGAAATGCGCCTTTCGGCCGTGCCGGCCGCTGTGCCGGGCGTCACATCCCGGCGCCGCCGTGGCGAACTCACGACAATCGACCTGACCTCGCGCGGATTTCCCCAAAACTCCCGGAATGCGATCTGGCTCACTATGCCCACATCAAATCTTCCTTAAATCGAACTCAACAGTAGTTCAAGTGGTTCCCGGAATAGCGCCGTCTGTTGTCCAGAAGTTCAAACTGAGTGCAGCTTCCATTGACCGGAACTCTCGCCGTCAGCACAGTTCCCCTCGCGAGCCCACTGACGCGCTCGCCGGCTTGACGCCTTCGAAGCTCTGTGGGGGGCGTGGCCGTCCGCCATCACAGGACATGAGGCTGAAATCCTGATGCGACCTTCAGAAACAGAGGAAGTGGCCACTGCAGGCGTGTCCCACGACGCCGGCGATGAGGGCTACAGCAAGTCTTTGAAGCCAAGGCATATCAGCATGATGGCGATCGGTGGCGCCATCGGCACAGGTCTGTTCCTGGGCGCCGGCGGTCGGCTGAACTCGGCGGGTCCCGCCCTCGCGATCGTCTACGCCATCTGTGGCGTGTTCGCCTTTTTCGTGGTCCGCGCCCTCGGCGAGCTGGTACTGCACCGCCCCTCATCAGGCGCTTTCGTCTCCTACGCACGGGAATTCCTGGGCGAAAAAGGCGCCTTCGTCGCCGGGTGGATGTATTTCCTGAACTGGGCGACAACCGGTATCGCCGACATCACCGCGATCGCGATCTACGCGCATTACTGGGCGATGTTCTCTTCCATTCCCCAATGGATCCTTGCCTTGATCATGCTGGCCGTCGTGCTGGCGCTGAACCTCGTCTCGGTGAAGATCTTCGGCGAGATGGAGTTCTGGTTCGCCATCATCAAGGTCGGCGCCGTGGTGGTGTTCATGGCGATCGCGATCTTCCTGCTGGTCACCGGTACGCCGGTCGACGGACATACCCCAGGACCACAACTGATCGCGGATGGCGGCGGCATCATGCCGCACGGTCTCCTGCCGCTGGTGCTGGTCGTCCAGGGTGTGGTGTTCGCTTACGCGGCGGTGGAGCTCGTCGGTGTCACCGCGGGTGAGACCGCCGAGCCGGCCAAGGTGATGCCGAAGGCGATCAACTCGATCATGTGGCGGATCGGCGTGTTCTACGTCGGCTCAGTCGTGCTTCTGTCCATGCTGCTGCCATCGGACGAGTACCGCGCCGGCGAAAGCCCGTTCGTCACCGTCCTGTCCAGCATCGGCGTCCCCGCCGCCGGCGACGTGATGAACCTCGTCGTGCTCACGGCCGCCCTGTCCAGCCTGAACTCGGGCCTCTACGCCACCGGCCGCATCCTGCGTTCGATGGCGAAGACCGGTTCCGCCCCCGGATTCACCGGCGTGATGAACAAGAGTCAGGTGCCCTATGGCGGCATCCTGCTCACCGGTGGCGTATGCGTGCTCGGTGTCGGGCTGAACTACCTGGTCCCGGCCAGCGCGTTCGAGATCATTCTCAACTTCTCCGCGGTCGCGATCGTCGCCACCTGGAGCTTGATCATCATCTGTCACCTCGTCTTCGTGAAGCGCTCGAAGGCGGGCCTGGTCAAACGGCCGGGTTACCGGCTGCCGTGGACGCCGGTGACACAGTACGTCACCCTCGCCTTCCTCGCGTCCGTGCTTGTGCTGATGTGGTTCGACGAAGGCGCGGGACGGGTGACCCTGCTGTGCCTGCCGCTCATCGCGGCCGCCCTGATCGTGGGCTGGTTCACCAGCCGACGCAAGCGGCACGAACTCGCCGGGGTGCATGACGACGCGGACTGACCGGATGACAGTCCCCGTGGGCCGTGCCGCCCCTCAGCGCGACGGCACGGCCCACGGGCCATCGGGTGATGCGGGAAGCCAACAGCAACGATCACACTCCGTAACTACTGAAGGGGTCGTCAGAGTCTTCGAGGCAAGAAGAAGCTCCGAAGATCCCTCGCCTGCGTCTCGGAGCGGCGAAGGCGTTGATCAGCGGTCTAGGCTTCTCACCAGGCACCCGACGAGCAGGGGCAACGAAACGACCTGCGGATTTTCGCTCCCGGCACAGCGTGACGATCAAGGTCGCGAAGGGTAATAGAGCGATTATTAAGTAGTCGCCGTCACTCTTCTTCACGTCCCGAGATGGACGGGAGAGGAGTTCGTACCGTGGCTGCGGTTAAAGTCCTGGTGCACGCGAGTGACGAGTTCACCGAGGCCGGAGTGAAGGCCATGCTGGGTGCCGGCGAGCAGTTCCGGCTGCTGATGGACACCCGAACGGAAACTCCCGATGTCGCCTTGGTGGTCGTGGACGGAGTGGTGGGGAGCAGTACCTTCGCGTTCCTGCGTCAGTTCCAGGGCACCGGTGTCACGTCGGCACCGCGCGCCGTGATCGTCGCCGATCGGTTCCGTGCGGAAGACCTGCTGGTCGCCGTCGAGTGCGGAGTGACGGCGTTGCTCGCCCGTAACGAGCTCAAAGAAGGCTCCTTGGCTTCGGCGGTACTCGCGGTGAGCCGCGGCGCCGCGCTGATGCCGCACCGGCTGCAGGGCATTCTTCTCGACCAGCTCACCCAGCTCAGGTTCCAGGTGCTGGCGCCGGCCGGCTTGACGCTCTTCGGCTTCGAAACGCGCGAACGTGATGTCCTCCAGCTGATCGCCGAGGGCTACCAGACCGACGAGATCGCGAAAAAGCTCACCTACTCCGAAGGAACGGTCAAGAACGTGCTGTACGGGCTGATGAACCGGCTGAGGCTCAACACCCGTTCGCAGGCGGTCGCCTATGCCATGCGGGTGGGATTGATCTGACCAGCCACGCCGGAAGCCGGCGTCGCTGTGAAGTAGTTGCACAGGTGCTCGAGTTACGGCCGGCGCCCCGATGAAGGTCGCGGCCATGGTGGAGGGTCGAAATGGAACCGATACGGGTAGCCGTCCAAGCCACGGATTCGATCACGCAGACCGGATTGGCGAGCTTCCTACGGACGCGCTCCGAGGTGGCGGTGATCGATGTCGACATGGTGACCGAGCAGGACGTGCTCTTGGTCCAGGCGGACCGGATGACTCCACAGATCGTTGCGAGCCTCCGCCAGGGTGACCTCGCGATGGTTCCCAAGGTTTTGCTGGTCGGCGACCTGCGGGAGAACGACGTCCTCAGCGCTGTCGAGTGCCGCGTGGTCGCGGTTCTCCCCAGGAGCCGCACGTCTGGTGACCGGCTGATCGAGGCCATCGTGGCGGCGGGTTCGGGACGCGGCCTGTTGCCCCCGGACCTGCTGGGCAAGCTGCTCGACAGCGTGCGCCGGCTGCAGCACGACGTGCTCTCCCCGCGGGGGTTGAGCGCCGCCGGTCTGACCTCGCGGGAAGTCGACGTCCTCCGGCTCATGGCCGATGGCTGGGACACCGGTGAGATCGCCGAAAAGCTGTGCTACTCCGAGCGCACCGTCAAGAACGTGATCTACGAACTGACCAGCAGGCTCAACCTGCGCAACCGGCCGCACGCGGTCGCCTACGCCATGCAGGCGGGCATCATCTGATCCGGCGAGACGGTGCCGTTCTCCCTCGACGACGTCGACTGCGAGATCGGCCTTCCCCCGAGCGGGCAGAGCCGCGCCAGCGACACCCTGGGGCGTGAGCCTTCGGCACCGATCACCTGCCCAACGGGTTCTTGGTTCAGTCCCGGCGCGGATGCTAACGATCGGACAATGCGAATCGGTACAGGTCGACTCCCTGCATGAGGTCGAGCGCCGATCGAAGCAACAGCTCCGCGCCTTCGTGATCACAGCGCTCGGCCGCACGAAGGGCCTCGGCGGCTTTCGTCAGACCGACCATGAGATCCACGCGCTGCTCTTCGACCTGTACGTCATGTCCTCTGGAAGTGACCCGCACCAGCCGATCGACATACCGATCCAGCAGACTGGCCAGTTCCAGGTGTGGCAGCAGGACACCCAAGGACCTGGACGGGGCGCCGCCCACCGGCGAAATCCGCTTGCTTTCCGCAAACCGATTGCCGAACCCCTCTGATCTCACGATGACTCACTCTCATTGATGTCGATGTGACAGCCTGCTTCGAACCCTCGTCCAGGGGCGACGTTTGCTGCTTCCCGAGATCGATGAGCCGACCGCACCACTAATATTATTTCAGGATAACAGAGCAAGGAACACCCCGAGAAGACGAACACGTTGGGTCAACCTAAATCGTGAATCGTTCACCCGAACGCGGTCGCCTCTTATGCCGACACAATAATTATCCAGCGGCCGCGTATGCGTCATGAGGCTTCCGGCGGAAGCCGACAGGCCGGCCGCCCAGCGCGCCACGGCTCAAACAGCGCTGAGCCCGGCATTCCTTCGGCGTGACCGAGGTTTCCCGAGCACACTTCACCACCCGAGTCGATCGCCGAGACCGTGACGGACCACCGGCCACCCGTACGAACCCGCCGGTACCGAACATTTCCCGTCGGGGATTTTCGTCTCCTCATGCGTTCACCGAAACAAACGGAATCATCGGACAGAAGCGAGACGAGGGAATTCGATCGCGCGCTCGATACAGGCCGCAGCGCCTGACCCGTTCGGCACCATGGTCTCGTCCACTCCATTCCCGAAGATCACCTCGGCGCACCGCCCGGCAACCACCTCCATTACCGGACCGGGTCACACCTTTCCCGCAAGCGCCGGCCGAGATCGCAAACCGCTCATGGCGCGACGCATGCTCCGTGTTCACTCGCAGCGCCAGGGCAGCCGACCGGCCTCGCCACCCATCCGAAAACGGGAGGGCCGGCATTCCGCTCGAACAGGCCGCGTCCATCTTGCGACCGAAACCCTCGTCGAGCGCGAACCGCACCACCGGAGAGCAATCCGGCGATCGGTGCGCCATGACGGCCGAGCATCAACGGACTCGATGTCCGACGCAGGACCGGACCTGTGTCCGACACCACACCTTTGCCTTCGCGCCGCCAGGTTCAGTCTCCTCGCGTCGCGAGCATCCCGCCCGTGATCAACCGGCGAATTGGCGCCTCACGAGGAAAGGCAGCGACATGGTCATGGTCGATATCCCCGCCCTTATCACCCGATCGAGTGGAGTCGGCATTTCACCATTGACTCAGGGCCACCTTCCGTTCGAGACGGGCATTCTCGGTCGGAGGCACCTCTCTTCTCCTCGTCCCCGCGACATTAAGAAAGTCTGAAGACCGAGCGGGTTACCTACTTCTCACTCCAGTCCACCGGCCGGACCCACACGAGAAAGGTGTGCCCACCATGACGAGTTCCGCACTCTCTTTGGCCGGACCCGCCAGGGACATCCGCGACGCCGCCTTGCGCTACTGGAGCGACTTCGGCTGGCCCGTCAGGACCACCCATGCCGAAGTCGTACTCTCCCTCCAGCCCGACTTGCTCGCCGTGGCCATACCTGCGGGCCGCGGTGCGGCGCTGCTCTCGATGCTGGATTCGTCGGGAGCACGCGGCGGAGTGGTGAGCCTGCGCGGCGACAAGGAACGGTGGTGGGCCTTCCTTGTCACCCCACCGGAGCAGCGACGGGCCCCGACCAGCGGAGTATGGGTGTTCAGCGAGGGAACGGACATCCCCCTCCCCCATGGCCCGCTTCCGGTACACGGCGTCGCCTGGGTACGTGAACCGATCCCTGGCGAAGCGCTCTTCGACGGTGACGCGCTCCTGGACGCGGTGGGTGCCCGAACCGGCCCCTGAATCCCGGCATTCGCACACGAGTGAGCACAGCCGTCCGCGTGGCCACCTCGACCCACCGATACCACTCGGCCGCGGGTCCACGGGTGAGCCCGTCGATCAACGGCGTTTTCGACCGTCAGCCCAGGCCAGAAGCTGAAGAAATTGCGGATTCACCGGCGAACCTGGGGTCGAACCACAGTATCTCGGCATAGCGTTTCGCGCACAGGGCGTAATCGGCAGATTATCCAGACAAGCCAGCAAGACCGTTCGGGTGATTCGGATGCTCCATCAGTCAGATCGATCAGCGCTCAGTGATTCCCCATCTGGTACTGCGAACACCGCGGAGGCGAAGATGCGCTTGCAACTTGACCTCTTCGGTCCGGTACGCGCTTGGCGAGGCGGCGACGAAGTAGTGCTGGGATCCGCCCAGCGCCGGACCCTGCTGGCCGTTCTGGCGTTCCAGGCGAACCAGGTCGTCACGCGTTCGGATCTCATCGACGCGATCTGGGGCGACAAGGCGCCGGCCAGCGCCAACGGAAGCATCTACACCTACGTCTCCTCCCTGCGCTCCGCCCTCGACCCCACCCGCACGCTGCGTGACGCCGCCACGGTTCTGGCTTCGAGTGGACCCGGCTACTGCCTTCGGGTCGAAGCCGACGCTATCGACGTCGTCCGGTTCGAAAATCTCCGCGAAAAGGCTCGGCTGTGCCTGCGTGGACAAGACGTCACCGGCGCGCTCGCCGCCCTGGACGACGCTCTCGAGCTCTTCCAGGACGAGCCCATGGCCGGTCTGTCGGGTCCCTATGCCGAGACTCAGCGTGAACGGCTGAAGGAACTGCGGCTGGAGGTCGTCGAACGCCGCGCCAAGATCATGCTCGACGCCGGCGAGCACCAGAAGGTCCTCGCCGAACTGGCGCCGGTCGCCGCCGCGTATCCGGTTCGAGAGGGCCTGCAGAGCCTCCATCTCCTCACGCTCTACCGCTGTGGGCAGCGCGACGAGGCGCTGGGCGCGTTCGAGCGGCTCCGTTCCGCCACGATCGACGAGCTCGGTGTCGAACCGGGCACCGACCTGACGGCACGATACGAGCAGATCCGCGCCGATGACCCGGCGCTGTGGCACGGACAGGTGACCGGACCGCCGGTGACCGTCGCCCGGACGCCTCGTGCCAAAGCACAGGAGTCCATCGTCGGCAGGCACTGCGAACTGGCGTCGATCCGGACCGCCGTGCGCGGGCTGGACGAGGGCCGGGGCTGCTCGTTCTGGCTCGAAGGCGAACCGGGCATCGGCAAGTCCGCACTGATCACCGCAGGGCTCGCGCAGGCCGGCGCCTGCGCGTCCGCGACCGCCGGCGCCGATCAGCTGGAGCAGCGCGGTCCGCTGCAGGTCGTGCTCGACTGCCTCGACGTCAAAGCGAACTCGGCCGACGCCCGCCGTCGTGAAGTGGCGCGTGCGGTCCGCACCATCGCCGCGGAGGACGAAACCGCGGTGGCGGCGGCGATCGACCTCGTCGTCGAACTTGTCGCGGACCTGTGCCGTGAACGCCCCCTGATCCTCGTGATGGACGACCTCCAGTGGGCGGACCCGGCCAGTCTCGATGCCTGGAGACGGCTCGCGATCGAGACCCGGCGGCTTCCGATACTGCTGTTCGGTGTGAGCAGGCGTGTACCCGCCGATCACCGGCTCGACGCGGTCCGCGCCCAGATCATCGCGACGGGCACGCAGGTTCACAACCTCGCCCCGCTTTCGCAGGAGGAGACACACCTTCTCCTCGTCGAACTGACCGGCGACGTCCCGAGCCCGGCCCTGGTCGAGCTCGCGCGCGGCGCGGCGGGGAATCCGCTCTTCGTCCGGGACCTCGTCAGCGCTCTGGGCGGGAACGAGCCGCCAGGCGTGGTGACCGCGGAAGGTCGCACGATCGTTCCCCAGCCAGCCTTGGAGAGCATCGGCCGCCGTCTCGGCTTCCTCTCCGCCGCGGCCTCGGAATTGCTCCGGTGGGCGGCTCTGCTGGACCGGTTCTTCACACCCGACGACCTCGCGGCGGCGCTGGGGAGGCCGACGGCGGACTTCGATCACGTCATCGCCGAGGTTGAGGCAGCCGGTCTGGTGACCCGGGTCCGGGGCAGGCTCACCTTCAGGCATCCGGTAGTCCGCGAGGCGCTCTACGCCAGGACTCCGACCGCGATCCGGCTGGCTCTGCACCGGCAACTGGCGGAAGCACTCGCCGACGTCGGCGCCCCTGTCGAACGCGTTGCGTTCCAGCTGCTCGCCGCCCCGATCCCGGTCGACAAATGGTTCTGCACCTGGCTGGCGCGCGAGGTCTACCAGCTGGCGCCACGATCACCTCTGGCGACGCTGCGGCTGCTCCAGCGGGTGACCACCTCCGGTGTGGTTCCCTTGGCGCTTCGTGAAGAGCTGGGGATCGCGACGGCGCGCATCAAATTCTGGCTCGAACGGGACCTGACCGCCGAGGCGAGCCAAGTAGCCGCCCGGACGAAGGACCCCGAGGTGCTGGCGGAGATTTGCTGGCTGCTCGCCTTCTCGCGTCTTCTCCGTGGCGGCGCTGATCAGACCCGGCAAGGGATCGAGGAGACGCTCGAGGCCGAAGGGGCATCCTCGGGCTGGTGTGCTCTCAACGAAGCCCTGCTCACGCGTGTCCAGACCGGTGGCTGGCCGGTGGACGGGAAACCCGCCGGCGAACCGCACCCGACCCTGATCCCGCCCCAGCGGACGATGCCGGCCCTCGACCCTGCGGAGTCCTACTGGCTCGGCCACTGGGATTCGCCACAGAAAGACCTCACCCGGCGGCTTCGCAGCGGGCTGACCCTCGCGCGGCACACCCTCGACCGGTCCGGCGCCCTGCGACGGCTCAGCGGCGTAACGGCGTTGATCGCCGCCCACCAAGGCAGGCCGGATGACGCGCGCACACACCTGATGTCCGTATGGGCCTCGGCTCCCGCCGGGGGTCCGGGTCAGGACGGCACGGACTT
The DNA here is from genome assembly GCF_037997115.1 of Amycolatopsis coloradensis. Lineage (NCBI taxonomy): Bacteria > Bacillati > Actinomycetota > Actinomycetes > Pseudonocardiales > Pseudonocardiaceae > Amycolatopsis > Amycolatopsis coloradensis. The sequence continues at coordinate 3,786,499 of NZ_CP150484.1, read as the reverse complement.
CATGCTGGTGGCCAACGCGATGCTCGCCGAGGCGGAGGACAGGCAGGCGGTGGCGTTCGACATGTTGTCGGGCCTGCTGGAGTTCGAGGACGAGGTGGCGTGCCCCTGGCTGCCCGGTCTGGTGCGGATCGCGGTCGAGCTGGGTGAGTACGCGGAGGCGGAACTGGCGACGTCGCGGTGCGAAAACACATCGGAGCACCGAGCGGCCGCGCTCCGATGCCGGGCCGTCCTCGCCGACGACCCGATGGCCGCGTTCGGTGCGGCCGAGTACCTGCGGACGGCGGGAAACCGCTTCGGCGAGGCACAGGCCATGGAAGACGCCGCCGCTCTTCTCGTCGGGCAAGGCGAGACGGTCAAGGCCGAAGAGGCATTACAGGTCGCGCTGAACGGCTACGGCGAGCTGGGTGCGCTCACTGACATCCGAAGAGCGAAACGGCGGTTCGTCCGCGGACGTGAGCGGGCGTGCCGATGAGCGAAGAACCTTTCAGGGTCCAGGCTCTCGGCCCGCTGCGTGCCTGGCTGGGCGACGACGAACTCAAGCTGGGACCAGCCCGTCAACGTGCCGTGTTCGCCGCGCTGGCGACCCGTGCGGTGACACGGCCGATCAGCCGGGCCGACCTGATCCAGGCGGTTTGGGGTGACGCCGCGCCTGCCAGCGCGAACGGCAGCGTGCACACCTACATCTCGGGACTGCGCCGGATCCTCGAACCGAGCCGGACCCGCTGGTCCACCGACGGCCTGCTGGTGTCGGACTCCGCTGGGTACCGGCTCCGGCTCGCCCCCACCGCGCTCGACATCGGAGAGTTCGACAGGCTCCGCGAAACGGCCCGCGCGCACTGGCAAGAGAATGACGCCGCCCACACGGTCGAAACGCTGGACCGCGCCCTGGCTCTGTGGAGCGGGGAGGCCCTGACCGGGGTCCCCGGTCCCCATGCCGAATCCCTGCGCACCGGATTGGCCGAACAACGGATCGCCGCGCTCGAAATGCGGGCGGCCGGGTTGCTGGCCTTGGGGGCCCACGAGGATCTGGTCTCGGAGTTGACCGTCCTCGTCCGCGAGCATCCGCTGCGCGAGGCGCTTTGGCAGTCGCTGATGATCGCCCTGCACCGCAGTGGCCGGACCACGGAAGCGCTGGAAGCCTTTCGTACCGCCCACGGGATCCTCCGCGACGAGTTGGGTATCCAACCGGGCCGGGAGCTCGTAGAGACCCACCAGCGCATTCTGACCAACGACCCGGAATTGCTCCCGCCCACCGCGCGCGCGGCCGTCGTCGAGACGCTGTCGGTGCTCCCTGGCCCTGTCATCCACGCCCTGGAGACCCGCCGTACGACCTCGCCCGTCTGCCACGGCCGCGAAGAGGAAGTCGCCTTCCTCCAAGGTCTCGCCGAAGAAGCGCTGGGCGGCCGAGGCCGGACTGTGTGGATCGAAGGCGAGCCCGGCATCGGAAAGTCCGAAGTGCTCACCTGCGCGCTCGCGGACATCGGCGAGCATGGCTGCCACGTCGCTTGGGCCGCGGCCAGTGAACTCGAGCAGCTGTTCCCGCTGCAGGTGGTCCTGGACTGCCTGGGGTTGGACGCGAAGCGCACCGAGTCGGAGTCGTCGGCGAGCGATACCGACCCGGTGGCCGCCACCGCCGACCGGATTCTCGCGCACGTCGACCGGCTGTGCGCCACCGCGCCGCTGGTGATGGTCATCGACGACCTCCAGTGGGCCGACGAGGCGAGCGTGCTCATGTGGAACCGGCTCTCCGCGGCCACGCGGCAGCTTCCGCTGCTGCTGATCGCCGCGTCCCGGCCCGTGCCGCGACGGGAAGAGCTGGTGCAGGCCCGTCAGGCGGCGGAGGCTCGCGGGCTGGAAGCGATCACGCTCGGGCCACTCGCCGTGTCCGCCGCCGAAGATCTCCTCGGCGACCTGATCGGCGCCCGTCCCGGCGAGGAACTGCGCTCGCTCATCGCCAAAGCCTCGGGCAATCCGCTCTACCTCCGCGAGGTGACGAGCGCCCTGCTGAGGGAAGACGCGATCGAAGTCGTCGAGGGCGTCGCGCGTGTTCGAGAAGGCACTGACCTGAAAGCGCCGGAGTCACTGCTCGACGCCGTCGCCCGGTCATTGGCTCTGCTCGACGGGCTCAGCAGGGAGACGGTGCGCCGCGCGGCGGTGCTGGGAATGGAATTCGGCCTGGCACAGGTGGCCGCCACGATGGGCAAGATGCCGTCCGAACTGCTCGGCGTCTTCGAACAGGTGATGGAAATGCGGATCGTCGTGGATGCCGGGACGCAACTGGCGTTCCGGCATCCGATGCTCCGCTGGGCGCTGTACAACGAGATCCCCGAAGACATCCGGGCCGAGTGGCATCGGCGGGCCGCCGAGGCGCTGGCGGGTATCGGTTCGGGCGTGGAACACATCGCCCAGCAACTCGTCGCCGTTCCGGCGGCGGTCGACGACTGGGTGATCGGCTGGCTCGCCGATCACCACGAGTCTCTCGCCAATCGCGCCCCCTCGATCGCCGCCGTCCTCCTGCACCGGGTACTGGACGAATGCCCGGCCCGTGACCCTCGCCGGGAAGTGCTGCTCTCCGCGTACGTCCTCGTCCTGTTCCGGCTCGATCAGGAGCCCTTCGACTTGGCGCAGGAAGCCATGCTCATCAGCCGTGACCCGGGACGGGCGGCGGAAATGCGCCATCTCGCGGCGGCGATGGCGCACCGACGTGGAGAGACGGACACAGCGACGACTCTGCTGGAGCGCAACGATTCCCCGGAAACCCCACCTATCTGGCGGGAGCGACGGCGTGCCCTGCTGGCGAACTTCGAACGCGGCACCCTCGACGATCTCGAAGAAGCCACCCGGAAGGCCCTGCGGTCCTACAGCCAGGCGCTCGCTGTAGGCGAGCCCTATCCGATCGGGCACGCGCTGCAAACGCTCTGGCTCGTCAAGTCGATCGAACGTGACCACGGCAGTGCGCTGCGCCATGTCGAGCACGCCATCGAGGCCGTCGAAGGACATCAAGAGCACGCGGGGTTCTACTTCGACTTGCTCGACAACCGCCTCTTCACTCTGCAGAACCTCGATCGGCTGGACGAGGCGCGGACGACGCTGCGCACCGCTCAGCGCGCGGCGGCGAAGTACTCGCTTCCCCACGGGCTGCAGGTCTCTTCGGCCGTGCACGACTATTGGACCGGCGAATGGGACGACGCGCTGGCGGAGCTGGACACCGTCACCGAGGACGGGCCGGCGATCACCTTCCACGGCCACCGCGAGCCGGGCGCGGCCGCGCTGCTGCTGCACGGCGTCGCCGGTCTGATCCACGGCCGCCGTGGCGAAGCCGAACAGGCCGCGGCCCATCTCTACGCCGCCGAGGAGCACATCCCGGTCACCGGCTCCGAGCGGGAGAGCTGCGACTTTCTCCTGGTCGCCCGCTCTCAACAGGCGGAACAGCGAGGCGATCCGGACCAGGCGGTCGCCCTCCTCAGCCCCATCATGGATCCCACGTACGCCGCGATGATGCTGCGTCATCAATGGCTTCCGTGGCTCATCCGGCTGGCTCTGGCGCAGGGCAGCGACCCGATCGCCGCCAAGGCTCTCGACGTTTGCCGGGAAGAAGCCGCGAAGGAGGTCATACCCGCAAGAGCGACCGCCGCCGTGCGATGGTGCGAAGCCCTCGTCTTCGGCGATCCGGAGCCTCTGCTCCAGGCCGTCGACCACTACGACAAGGTCGGTCGGCGGGTCGAACTGGCCTCGGCACTGGGCGATACCGCGGTTCTGCTCGCCGCGAACGGCAGACGGGACGAGGCGCAGGCCGCTGCGGACGACGCAGTCGCCGGGCTGGACCGTTTCGGCGCGCAATGGGACGTCGGGGCACTCGAACAGCGGTTACGGACGTACGGCATCGTTCCGGGCCGACCCGAAAGAACCGTCGCCGGGGCGGGTTGGTCCTCCTTGTCCGCGATGGAGCGCGTGATCGCGACCTTGGCGGGACAAGGCCGCTCGAACCCGGAGATCGCCACCGCACTGGCACTGCCCCGCCGCACCGTGCAGGCGCATGTCACCCGCGTGCTCGCCGAACTCGGCTTGACGTCGCGCAACGAGCTCGCCGGGCTGTCCGGGGACACGCCGCTCAGACAGGTAGCTCGTTCTTCTCGATGACGCGCGCGTAGTAGCGGGCGCTGTCCTTGACCGTCCGGCGCAATCCATCGGCGAAGTCGACCCGGACCAGGCCGAACCGCTGCGTGTACCCGAGCGACCATTCGAAGTTGTCCAGCAGCGACCAGACGACGTAGCCGCGCACGTCCGCCCCGGCGCGGATCGCGGCGAGGACCGCGTGCAGGTGGTCGTGGAGGTACCGTTCGCGCTCGCCGTCGCGGATCCGGCCGTCTTCCTCGACGCGGTCCTCGAAAGCCGCGCCGTTCTCCAGGACTTGCGTCGGCAGGCCGCCCGTGTGCTCGTGCAGCCAGACGAGAAGATCCGTGAGCGACCCGGGCGCCTGCTCCCACCCGAAGGACGTCAGCGGTCCTCGCGGCGAAGTCACGTCCATCCCACGTAGGCTCGGCAACCCGCAGTTGCTCACGGCATCGGCGTCCTCCAGCGGGACCACCCTGGCCGGGGCGTAATAGTTGACCCCGAGCCAATCCATCGGCTGGGCGATGGTCCCGAGATCACCGTCGTGGACGACCGACGTCCAGTCGAGGTGGCGGGAGTCGGCCAGGACGTCCTCCGGATAGCCCCTTCCCAGGGCGGGGTCCAGGAAGAAGCGGTTGTGCAGGCCGTCGAACTTGCGCCTGGCTTCACGATGCCGCTCGTCGTCGACGTCGGCGAGCGCCGGGGCGAAGTTGAGCGCCAGACCGAACTCCTGCTCTTGCCGAGCGCCTGCCCGCAGCGCCTTCATGGCCAGGCCGTGGGCGAGCATCAGGTGGTGCGCGGCCCGCATCGCGAGCACCTCGTCGGTGCGGCCGGGAGCGTGCACACCGGTGCCGTAGCCGAGGAAAGCCGCACAGAAGGGCTCGTTGACCGTCGTCCAGTGATCGACCCGGTCGCCGAGCAGCTCCTGGACCAGCGCGGCATAGTCGGCGAACCGGTAAGCCGTGTCCCTGGCAGGCCAGCCGCCTTCGTCCTCGAGTGCCTGCGGCAGATCCCAGTGATAGAGCGTCACCGACGGGGTGATCCCGCGGCTCAGCAGGGAGTCCACCATCCGGTCGTAGAAACCCAGACCGCGCGCCTCCAGGGTGCGCCCGTCGGGCATCACGCGCGGCCACGAGACCGAGAACCGGTACCAGGGCACGCCGATCCGGGTCAAAAGGGAAAAATCCTCTTCGTAGCGATGGAAGTGATCACAGGCCACGTCCGCGGTGTGCCCGGAGTGGATCTTGCCCTCGGTCGCGGCGAAGGTATCCCAGACCGATCTGCCACGCCCGTCCTCGGCGACGCCTCCCTCGATCTGGAAAGCGGAAGTCCCCGCCCCCCAACGGAAACCGGACGGGAATCGGTACGGCTGCGCGTCGTTCATCGCGTTCCTCTCATCGCTTGAAATCGGCGCTCGGCACGCCGCGAAGTGCTCCCTGGACCACGTGACGCGCCAGCAGGACGAACAGAGCGATCACCGGGATCACTCCGAGCGTGGCGCCGGTGAGCATCAGCGCGTAGTCGGTGTAGTAGCCGCTGGCGAGCGCCGACAGCGCCACCTGGACGGTAGGGCTGTCATGCGGGTCCAGGACGACGAGCGGGAAGAAGAAGTCGTTCCAGGCGGCCATGAACGTGAGCATCGCCAGAACGGCGGCCTGAGGCCGGATCGCGGGCAACGCGACATGCCAGTAGGCCCGCAGTATCGAGCAACCGTCCATGGTGGCCGCGTCGAGCAGTTCGGCGGGGATGGCTTCCTCGCAGGCCTGGCGCATCCAGAACACGCTGAACGCGCTCACCAGGCCCGGGACTATCACCGCCGGCAGTTCGCCGTACCAGCCGAGTTCGCTCACCACCATGTACAACGGGATGATCCCCAGCTGTGCGGGCACCATCACGGTACCGATCAGAAGGAGGAACAGGGTGTCGCGGCCCCGGAACCGCAATCTGGCGAAGGCGAACCCGGCGAGGCTCGCCAGCAGCACGTTGGACACCGTCAACGTGCCCGAGACGATCAGCGAGTTCTGCATCGCGAGCCAGAAATCGACCTTGTCGAAGACCTCGCGCACGTTGTCGAAGAGATGGCCACCCGGGACCAGGGGCGGGGTCCGCTCGGCGATCGCGGAACCGTCCTTGGTGGACACCACGAACGACCAGTAGAGCGGGAAGACCGAGCCGGCCACGACCGCCAGCAGCGCACCGTAGACGAGGAAGCCGGGCCGACGGCGTCGTTCCACCATCACGACCTCCCGGGGAGCCGGCGGGCGAGGACGACGCAGGCCGCCGCGAGCGCGGCGCAGACGAGAAACACCACCCACGCGATCGCGGCCGCGTAGCCGGCGTCGAACTGCCCGAACCCCTTCTCGTACAGGTACATCACGATGGTCTGGAACTGCCGGTCGTCGCCGCCGGTGCCCGCCACGCCGTTGGTGTCGAACAACTGCGGTTCGACGAACAGCTGCATTCCGCCGATGGCCGAGACGATCGCGGTGAACAGGATCGTCGGACGGATCGCCGGCAGCGTGACGGAGAAGAACTGCCGCAGCCGGGAGGCCCCGTCGAGCTCCGCGGCCTCGTACAGTTCGGCGGGAACGCTCTGCATCGCCGCCAGGTAGAGCAGCGCGTTGTAGCCCGCCCAGCGCCAGACGACGATCAGCGCGATCGCCACCTGAGCGGACCAGCCTTGTGCGTGCCAGTCGAGCCGTGGCGCACCGACGAGGCCGAGCAGCCAGTTGACGACGCCGAAATCGCGTCCGAACAGCTGCCCGAACACCAAGGCGACCGCGGCCACCGAAACCACGTTCGGCAACAGGACCGCCGACCGCCAGAAGGTCTTGGCACGCAGCGGACGGTCGAGCAGGGCGGCGATGCCGAGCGCGAGCACGATCTGCGGCACCGTGGCCAGCAGCAGCAACGTGAGCGTGTTGCCGAGCGCGTTGTAGAACTTGGGGTCGCCGAAAAGCTCGAAGTAGTTGTCCAGCGCGACGAAACCTTCGTCGCCGTTGATCAACTGCCAGTCGTGCAGCGACACCCAGAGCGTGTAGAGCAGCGGGAACAGCCCGAACACCGTGAAGAGCGCGAAGAAGGGCATGACCATGAGGAACGGCGTGACCCGCCGATCCCATCGAGCCGAGAACCCCCGGTCACGAAGCCGCAGCACGGGCTTCCGTGACCGCTTGATCCCAAGCCGCGTCGAGCGTCTGCTTGCCTGATTCCACCCGGCCCAGTGCGGTGCCGAACGTCGGACGCACTTTGGCGTCCTTCAAGCCGCGGTAGTTGGGCTTCAGGCTGTCGGCCGACGCGGCGTAGATCCGGCCGATGGGCGCTCCACTGAAGTACGGGTCGGTTTTCGAGAGAACCTCCGGCGCACCGTAGGCGGCCGGTTCGCTGGGCAGAATGTTGGACTCGGTGAACAGCCGCACCTCCTGTGCCGGCTCTGTCAGCCATTTCGCGAGGTCGTAGGCCTCACGTTGATGCTTGCTCTGGGTGGGCACGGTCAGGAACGAGCCACCGTTGTTGCCACCACCACCGGGCACCGCCGCGACGTCCCATTTGCCCGCGTTTTCCGGGCCTCCCGCTTCCTGGATCTGAGTGAGCATCCACGCCAGGCACGCGATGGTGGCGAAGGAACCCTGCTTGATGGCGACATTCCACGGCTGGGTGAACGGGGTCACCCGCGCGGTCTGTCCCTTCGCGCCTATCTGCCCGGCGATCGTGAACGCCCGGCGCAGGGCGGGGTTCCGGTCCGCGATGAACGAGTCGTCCTTGGCGGAGAAGAAGTTCTCCGGCGACTGATTCAGGACGGCGGTGTAGATGCCGCCCGCAGAGTCGGCGAACTTGGCCGAAGAGACCTTGCCGGAGAACAGATCCCCGATCTTGGCGTAGTCCTCCCAGGTCGGCCACAACGCGGCCACCGCGGCGCGCTCGGTCGGCAGTCCCGCCTGGGCGAAGTAATCTTTGCGGAAGCACATGGCGAGGCCGCCCATGTCCGTGCCGAGACCCATCACGATGCGGCCGCTGTCCGCGAGTCCCTGTTCCCACTTCCACTGTGGCCATTGGGCACGCAGACCGCCCGCCCCGAAGCCGTTCAGATCGACGAACTTGTCCGCGGATTGCCGGAACTGCGGCATGTACTGCTCTTCGATCGCGACCACGTCGGCCGCGCCACGGCCCGCGGCCAACTGTGTGGCGATGGCCTTGTGATGGGCTTCGAAGTCCGCGACCCGGTTCTGGATCCGAATCCCGGGGTGCGCCGCCTCGTACTCTTTGAGGAGGGAGCCGTAACCGAACTCGCCGAAGGTGGCGATGCTCAGCTCGATCCCCTGTTCCTCGGCGGGAGCGCACCCGGCGCCCACCAGGCCTGTCAGGGCGGCGATCACGAGCAGACTCTTGCGCAAACCGGAAGCCATTCCGATCCTTCCTGTCAGGACGTCGACCATGACGCCACCCGTAAAGAGCTTCAGATCACCCCGGCGCGCATCGCGTAGGCGACCGCGTGTGGACGGTTCCGCAGGTTCAGGCGGTTGGTCAGCCCGTAGATCACGTTCTTCACGGTTCGCTCCGAGTAGCAGAGCTTGTCCGCGATCTCGACGGTGTCGTGACCTTCGGCCATCAATCGCAGGACGTCGACTTCACGCGGCGTCAGACCGGAGGAGTCCAGACCGTGTGAGGCGACTGCCTCACACTGGAGCCGACGAGCACCGTCGAGCAGCCGTCCAAGAAGGTCCGCGGGCAGGAAACCGCGACCGGGCACGACGGAGAGGATCGTCTCGACCAAGCGATCGCCGGAGGTCTGTGCCCGGGCGAGCACCGCCACCACCCGGCATTCGACCGCGGCCAGGATGTCGTTCTCCCGCAGCTCACCCGCGACGAGCACCTTGGGGACCTGCGCCGTGACGGCGTCGCCCCGAAGATCGGTGGCCATGTGCTGGGTCATCCGGTCCGCGTGGACGACCAGGACGTCCCGTTCGGTCAGTCCGCTTCGGTCGACGACCGCCAGCTCGGGACGGCTTCGCAGGAAACTGGTCAGACCCACTTGCATGATCGTGTCGGTCGCCTGCACCGCGACACGTACCGGTTCCGTCATGTGTCCTCCCGAGCTCGGTACCCAGTGAGCCATGAGGATGTGGAACCGGACTTCACGATCTCTCAACGCCCAGGCCAGCCTCCCCCCGAAGGGTGGGGAGTCACGAAGAGTGCCCGTTCGTACCCGGTGAGTGACTGCTCGCGGGGCTTACTGAGACAAGGCGAACGTGTGGGGTCGCGCATCGCGGCACAACAGACCTGATCAAGATGCCCGGTTTGCGCACTTCAAGCTGTTCAATGGAACCACCTAGTGTCGGCGAGTCAGAAGTTCGCGCCGTAAGTCCGTATCGGTAGCCAGCCGTTTGCGCCTGGGCCGGGCCGTGAGATGCAGGCGGGCCCTTGACTGTCCTTCGGGACGACCCTCGAGACAACGGCACCCGATGTGAGCACCTTGCCTGGTTTTGCCTGGGGGTCGTGAGTGGCAAAGGTCGTTCTAACCCTCATTTCACTCACGACCCCCTCAGCACAACGGACATATGGACATCAACCGCACATTCGGCTGCCGAACGTCCCTTGTGGACATTCATGTCACCTCCACCCATCTCACCGGATGAAGGACGCTCTACCCGCGTCGCATGCGGTGAAAGGCCCCTTCAGCCGCCCCGAGACCAGAAGAACTTACGACGCGAACTTCTGACGCAGAACCGCCTAGCAGTAGCCGGAACTCACCGCGTTTCGCGGCCCTTCGCCTTGTTCACTCGGCCGGAAGCCAACCCGTCGAGCAGGCCACGGAGCCCCAGGGCGAATATCTCGTCAGCCTCGTTCCCCAAGTCCTTCTCCTCACCGTCGAACCACCACGACGCACCGGATGCGGATTCTTCGCCGAAGAGGTTCGCCACCAGCCCTCGGACGAGCCCGTGCAGCAGAAGGTGGTAGCGGAAGACCGCCACAGGATCCGCCCCCCGGCCGATCAGCTCACGCTTGACGTACTCCTTGTATTCGACCATCGGAGACACCGATCGCAACGCGTCGAGACCTAGCCGCGCCAACCACGGATGCCGCCGATAGGCCCTCCAGAGCGACTGTGCCGCCGACTCGAGCCGGGACCTCCCGCGTGGAGCGTCGTCGACTGGCACGACCCCCGCCAATGCGGTTTCCGCCATCAGGACGACCAGATCGGATCTACCCTTCACGTGGTGGTAGATCGACATCGCCGCGCCGTGCAATCGGTCCGCGATAGCTCGCATGGACACCGCGTCCAACCCTTCGGCATCCGCGATCTCGATCGCGGCGCGAACGATTCTTTCACGGGGATTGCCTCGTGCGGCCCTGTCTCCGGGCCCACCCGCGACAACGGTGCCCGAACCGGCGATGCCTTCGACCAACCCCTCCGCACGGAGAATGGACAGGGCCTTGGTGGCGGTGGCATGCGCCACCTGCCACTCGACCTCGATCTTACGGATCGACGGCACCCGATCACCTGGCTTCAGCTCGCCGTCATCGATGCGACGGCGAATGTGCGCGGCTATCATACCCGAAATCGTTCTCGCCGTCGTTTCTCTCTGTTGACGCAAGACACTCCCATGGACCAGGAACGAACGAGTACGCACCACACACTGCATTTGTCAGCGACCCAGGCAAAGCGGTTTCCGGGAGGCCGGGTACGAAAGGGCAGAAGTTTAGGCGACCGACATAGCGGCAGGTTGTCCACCGCGAACCACAAGCGCGACGAGTCAAGGGCCATAAGTCACAGGTCTTCTGCCTCGACAAGAACGGAGCCGCCCGGAAGATTGGAATATACCCATCTCTCCGACAACATCGAAATCCGTTCTCACGACGAATCATCCGACAGGCCTGTTCATGAGCGATTCGAAAGCCGCCAGACCACGCTGCAAACGCAAATCACGTTCTGGGGATTCCTGCAAGGGCATAGTCAGCTATTCAGCGCCCCTGCGCCAGTATGCGCCCTCGTGCCGGCAGCACATGGCCCCCGAAGAGCGGGAAGCTTTCGACAAAGACCCTCTGTGGAACTCGATCGGGCAGGTGATCTGGCTGCTCCGGCAGGCCGAACGAAACCGCCTGCCTCCGTTGCGGACGATCGAAGTGGCCGGCGCGATGCGGATCCACCAAACGCGCGCATCCGAACTGCTCAACGACCTGGAACGACTCCGGCGGGTCAGCGCGATGAAGAAGGGCCGCCAGGTCTCTTGGTCGATCGGTCCGGGTGAACTGTGATCATGGTTCCTCGGGGTCGGGGCGGGTCGGCACGGCGTTTCCCGTTCAGCGCGCCTCACTTCAGGGCCGGAGCAGCAGCAGGAGTGGATCGCCCTCACTCTCACGCACCTTGGAGAGCCCTTCCGCAACGCGCGCCAGGGGAAGGATCGAACTTATCGACGCCGAGACGTCCAGCCGCCCACGCTCGGCGAGTTCCACCAGATCCCGCAGATGACGAACTCGGTACCCGGTGTGGCCGACGATGGTTCGGCCTTCCTCGGCGCCGGAAGGAAAATTTTCGACCGGCGGGCCGTCCGAAGCTGCTTTCACCAGAACCAGACGGCCCCGCTCACCGAGAACGGCATTCGCTTGCTCGAACGTCGACTCGCGCCCGACGAAATCGAACGCCACGTCCAGACCCCGGCCCCTCGTGATTTCCCCTATATAAGAGGCAACGCGTTTGTTCGCCGGGTCGAGAGCGACGTCCGCACCCCATTCGAGTGCCCGCTCACGGACCTCCGGACTGCCGTCAAGGGCGATGATCGGCGAAGCCCCACAGATCCGGGCCACCTGGACCAGATGGGCGCCGTGCCCGCCCGAACTCCAAACGCCGACGGCTTCGGCGGGTCGCAGCCCTGCCGTGTCGATGGCACCGTACGGAGTGGACACCGCCCCGCACAGAACAGCAGCGTGCTCCAGCGGAACGGCGTCGGGGACAGCGACCAACGCGGTCGCGGAGGTGACCAGGTACTCGGCCCACGCACCGTCGTAGTGCACAGCCATCAGCTGAAGATCGGAACACCTGTCCGATCCGAGTCCTTCCCGGCACTCGGGACAGTCGTGACACTCCCGGCCGGCCGCGACGACAACCCGGTCACCAGGCGCCCACGACCGCACGTCTTCCCCGACGGCCGCGACAACGCCGGCCGCTTCATGTCCCGGCGTGTAGACCGGCATCCGAGGCTGGACCGCACTGTCGATACGGGCCAAATCGGCTCGGCAGACGCCGCAGACAGCGACTTTGACCACGACTTCGTCCCGCTGCGGCGCCGGAAACGGCACGTCCATCAGTTCCAGTTTCCGCGCAACGGAATCGAAGCGGACCGCACGCATCGTAGCGGGCAATCCGTGCTGGATGATCATGGATTTCATCGGCCGATCGCGCCGTGCGCACCAATACTCGCCAAGCTCACCGGTACTCCCCCTTCGGTGTCACGCGGAGCTGACGGATCCGAAGCCGTCGCAGGCAGCGCGAACGTGCCGATAAGCCCTAGGGCAAGGAGCGAACCCTCGGATTTGAAGGCACCGTAACACAGGGAAGCCCTTTCGGCACCGGCCGACGCCCGGCGAACCGCGGTTCACGCCGATCATCGAAACGGCGGCCTGCTCCTTGGGTCGGGGTGCCTGGGAGCAGACCTCCGCCGCTTCGCATTCGGAAGAGACCGACTATTCATTTCACGGAAGCCGTGCTGATGCAGGCCCGCACGATGACCTGCCGCGGAGCCCTTCCGAACGTCCTGCAGCGAATACGCTACCTGGAAACGCATGCCCTATGGGGCAGCATTCTTGGACAAAAGTGAACCAGCACGACCGGGGGGACCCGCCAATCGACGGGAAGTACGCGCGAAGCAAGGAAATAGGGGCACGAACACTGGTCGTCGAGGCACACCACCAGACGCGGCCCACGCTCCCGGCCTACCATGAGACATGGCCACGGAAACCAGGGGATCAACTCAACACCTACGCCGTTGTGCCATCGACGGATGCGCCTGGCGCGGCACATGTCCCGATCACGACCTCGAAGGTGAACTCGACGCCCAGCTCGACCGGCTGATGCGCCTCAGGCCTTTCGGCGCGGGACGAAAGCATCGGCGGTCGGCCGCCAAGTACGCCCAGAGCCATCAGATCAAATCCGAAGTCACGGTGACAACCGTCGAAGAACGGCGGAAGAATCCTCCCGTACCCATCAGGCGGAAACGCCATATCGTGCATCCGGACACGCTCGCCGCCGTTCGTGCACTGACCTCGTCCTTGCGCCCTCACCGCACCGGAGCCAATGGCTCCTCGCACTGTGGCATGGACCCGCACGCCGGTCCCCTGGGTGCCTGCCCCGCGGTCGAGGGAGTCCGGGAGGCGCCGCGAGCGACAGCCGCAGTTCCAGCCGCGGCTCGCGCGAAACCCAGCCCGGCCTTGCTCGCGAATCTGCGACGGCCTGCCTCGAACTACCCCGTCTCCACTTCACCAGGCCCTCCGACGGAGCGGACTTCCCCTCTCTTGCGTCTCGCCGGCTCGTCTTCTTCGGCCGCGCTGGGCCCGGCGATCGAAGCCATGCGCAACGCGAGGGCGCGGAGTCAACCGAAACAGTCCTGACCCGGACGTCCTCGAACGTGACGGTCGGCCGTCTCCGGATGGTCGCATGCGGAGGTTCGGTGTCTCGACTCAACACGGCCGAGTGACCGGCATTTCAGCTCACCCGAAGAAGATCGAAACCACCGCGTCGTCGAATCCGACTTCGGCGAGATCGGTGACATCGCCGTCGATGACCAGGGACCTGCCCTTGCAATCGTGCTCGCTCCAGATCTTCACGGAACCGGAAGCCGCGATCGACGAGGTCACACCGGGCCGGGCCACATTCTCGCAGCCATCTCGGACAGTCCCTGCGAAGCCTCGTTGTCGCTGAAGTCTTTGCCATCGAACAGGACCGCGCTCATGGCGGGCCGCCGCTCCTCGGACGGTGCCGTCGTCTCACCGGCCGAGCCGTTCCGGCCCGCCGCCGTCCGGCCATTCGGGGTCACACCGAACCAGGTTCCCCCGGCCCCGTGCCCCTTCGTATCACCTGGTTTGGCGTCCTTCACGAACCGGTACACCGGCCAGCCGTCGATCGTGACCTGCCGGGAGCCGTCGCTCCGCTCGATCGTGCCCATCGCGGACTTCTTCACGCCGGCGAGGAAGATCTTGCTTCCTCCAGCCACCAGAACCGGAGGCCAGATCCTCGCGCACTCACCGCCGCACGCGGACTTCGACGGGTTGGCCGTGTCCTTGTCGAAGCGGTAAAGCGTCAGACCCGCGCCGTTCACGAGGATCGGATCCGGCCCGCCTGCCTCGGACGCCTTGAACTGGACCCACGCCCGGGCGGTGGTCTGCTCGGCGGTGTTCGGAGTCCCGTCCGATCCGGTGGCCCAGTCCCCCGTTTTCGGCTGCGCGTTGTTCGACTTGGCCGTGCCGGGAAGCACGACCAGGCCGCTGCCCACTTCTTCCGTCCGCACCGGCGCCGACCAGGACCGTGCGGACTCCGGCGACGACGAACCGCAGGCCACGAGCGAAAGCGCTCCGGCGGTCGCGGCGAGAACGGACGCGAGTCGTTTACCGAACAAGAGGAATCTCCCTGCGAACCTGACGTCCGGACGATTTCGGGATCCCAGAGCCGATCGATGGCCCCCAGGTTGGAAAGGTTGTTCGAATTTCGCCGGTATGCCACCGTCGACACGAACTTGGCGAGTAAGGGGTTCTTCCGGAGAAGGATGAAGTGTAATCCTGGCAAGGATTCCGCTCAGGCGACGAATTCCGTGGCTTCGTCAAGGACGACCGCCCCCGCATCCGTGATCACCGCGGGCGTGGGTTGCCCGAATCCGACCTGCCGCACCCCTGCGATGAGCCCGGCCTCGAGGAGGTTGTGCACCGCAGAGTGATCACACCAGCAGCCGTCGACGGTGAGGTCGGGTTCGCAACTCCAGACGAGCACGGCACGCCCGGCCGCGACAGCACGCAGTATCGCTCGCTCTCGCCGGTTCAATTCGATTCGGATACCGGTCATCACGATCACCGTCCCAACTCGGCTTTCCTAGGTGGAAAGCGTGCGCCGGAGTTCTTCATTCCTTCTTCACAGGACTGGGCGGCGAGCAGAGTTCCAAGGCCCGCAACAGGTCGAGGGCCCGTCCATCGGCAGTTCCGAATGCCGGCTTGCCCTGGGGTGAACGCCGAAGTGTCGTGCGACAACCCCGCCATGACGTGGCGCAGCTCACCTGATCAGCCGTACCGGCGAGCAAATGTCCAGAGCTCCGAGTGCAAAAGGGCAGATCCGACCAGGCTGGTTCAGCCGGGTTACGCCGAGTACGCGATCCTGGTCCCGGCTGGAGGTTGGAGCGCGGTGGCGGAGTTGAACAGACCATGTGGGTAGAGTTGCTGGGCGAGGTGCGGGCCCGTGTGGGCGTGAACGAGGTCACTCTCGGTGCTCCTCGGCAGCGTGCCGTCCTCGCTATTCTCGCGATACGTGCCAACCAGACGGTCACGCGCTCGGAACTCATCGATGGCGTCTGGGGTGATGCGCCACCGGCGTCCGTCGAAGGCAGTGTGCACACCTACATCCACGGCCTCCGCCGCGCACTGTCCGTAGCGGGCGATGCCGTGCTCACACGCACTGGAGCAGGCTATCAACTCGCCCTCGGTCCCCGTCAGCTCGATTTGACGGTGGTCGAATCACAGCTCAGTGACGCACGCGGCTTGGCGCGAGCAGGCAAGGGTTCGGCCGCGGCCGATCTGATCGGTGAATGCCTCGCGTTGTGGCGGGGCATTCCCTTGTCCGGACTACCAGGCCCCTTCGCGGACTCGGAGCGTGTGCGCCTGACAGAACTCCGTTACCGACTTGTCGAGGAGCGGGCGGAACTGATGCTCGCGGCAGGCAGGCATCGAGAGCTCATCTCGGACCTCGGCGAAGCTGTGGAAGCGGAGCCCTTCCGGGAAGGCTTCCGGGCGCAGCTCATGCTGGCGCTGTACCGAAGCGGGCGGCGTGCGGACGCGTTGGCGGAGTTCGAAGCGGTACGCCGGTTGCTGGCCGACGAGCTCGGGCTCGATCCCGAAGCCGCGTTGACCGACCTGCACCTGCGTATGTTGCGCTCCGATCCCGAACTGGATTCGCCGACCAAAGCGGTCGCACCGCCACGCTCCCGGAAGCCGGCCCAGCTACCGCACGAGGCACCGGACTTCGTCGGCCGGACAAGCGAACTCGAACAGCTGTCGAGGTGGTGCGTCACGGAGCGGTCGAGTGACAAGGCACTAGTCATCTCGGCGATCGACGGCGCGGGCGGAATCGGCAAGACCACGCTCGCGGTGCGGTTCGCCAGGTCGGTCGCCCCGAATTACCCGGACGGCCAACTGTACCTGGATCTTCGCGGTTTCGACCCGAACCGCGTGCCGCTCAGTACCACCGATGCCCTCGGCCAGTTGCTCTGGGCTCTGGGCAGCGCACGACAGCGATCAGAACCGGACGCGCTCGCCTCGATGTACCGGACTCTGCTCGCCGATAAACGAGTGCTCATCCTTCTGGACAACGCGGCATCGACCGAGCAGGTGCGCGATCTGCTCCCCGGCACGTCGAACAGCCTGGTACTGATCACCAGCCGCAACCGGCTCAGCGGCCTGGTGGCCAGGGACGGAGCGCGCAGGCTCACCTTGGGACTGCTGACCGAACCCGAAGCGCTGGACCTGCTGCGCAACACGGTCGGCCGGCGACGGGTCGACGATGAGGAGGCCGCGGCGGCCGAACTCGTCCGGCTGTGCGGCTACCTTCCGCTGGCCCTGCGGGTCGCCGCCGAGAGGATTTCGGGAAGTCCGGATACGAGCCTGCGTGAACTCGTCGAGAGCCTGCATGCCGCACAGGACCGATTGGACAACCTTCATGTCGACGACGACGAGATGACCTCGGTGCGCAGTGTCATCTCCTGGTCCTACAACGCGCTCGACCAGGAACTGGCGAGGACGTTCCGCCTGCTGGGCCTGGTCCGCGCCCCGAAGATCGGCGCCTCGGCCGCGGCCGCGCTCATCGACCGGCCGGTCGCCAAGACCGGAGAACTCCTCCGCGTCTTGAGCGAACAGCATCTGCTCGAACCCGAATCCGGCCGATACACCTTCCACGACCTCATCAAGGTCTATGCCGGCGAAATGGCGCACAGTGAAGAGTCGCCGGAGAAGCTTCGCGAAGCGATCCGGGCGCTGATGATCTGGTACCTGTCCAGCATGCGGGCGACGCTTCGACGCCTGATCAAAGACTACCCGTTGCCGCACAGTGGCGTTCCGGAAACCACGCATCCGCTGCCGGATTTCGATACACGCGAGGCGATGTGGGGCTGGTACGAAGAGGAAACCAAGAACGTAACGGCCTTGATCGAACATGCGGCGGAACTCGGCGAACACGAGATCGCCTGGCAATTGACCTGGTGCACCTATAACAGCTTCTATTCCTCGGGGCTGATTTCGGAATGGATCCAGATCCTCACCATCGCGCTGTCCTCCACTGAGCAGCTTGCCGATCCGGGCCCCCAAGCACGCATTCTGATGTTCCTGGGTATCGCGTACTCGCGACTAGGCCGGAACGAGGTCGCGGTCGAGTACCTCGAACGAGGTCTCGCCTTGGCCCGCCGGATCGAAAACGATCATCTGAAGTCGAGCATGTTGGCGAATCTGGCGTCCACGCTGCGCGAAATGAAAAGGTACGAAGAGGGTATTGCTTACGCCCGCGAGGCAGTCCAGCTGGCGAAGCCCGATTCGCCGCATTACCAGAAGGCAGGCAGCATAGACGCACTCTGCGAGTTGTACGTCGAATCCGGCCAGCCCGAACAGGCACTGCACTATGGCGAACTCGGCTTGGAGGCCGCGCGCGCCTGCGCCGCGGGGCTGCTTGAGGCCAACTTGACGGTGAATGTCGCACACGCGCACCGGGATATGGCGGACATGGGGACGGCGACCCGCGTGTACGAATCAGCACTGGAACTGTGCGCCAACCTGGGAGACCGCTATCACCAAGCCCTTGCCCTGCTGGGGCTGGCGGAACTTCGCCGCCGGATTGCTCAGTACGACACCGCCAGGGAGCATGCGCTGCGAGCGCTGGAAATTTTCATCGACCTCGACGGCGAAGAGGCCGATGTGGCCCGCGCGCTCCTCGAATCTCTCGAGGAGGAAGCCATACCTTGACGACAACCGAGCCGTGCCGGCCGCGTACATCGTGATCAATCCGGACTCCGACGTGTCGCTTTACGGCCACAAAGAGGTAAATCGTCGATCAACCATGGGATACGGACCGCTGAACCGGATTGTTCATGGCTGCCCGATATACCATCAGTGCCCTGCTGAACTCGAAGGCCGCCCGCCTGAGCACCCTGGCCGCTGAAATCACGTCTACTTGCCCGAAGTGACCGGCCAGCGCCAGCGCGGCAGGATGCTGCACCCCCGTGAGCGGAACCGCGACGCTCGTGACCTTTCGTGCGGCGTCGTCCACATGCGCGAGGCCGATACGGCGAATCTCCGATAATTCATCGTTAGCCGCGGCGGAGAGACGCCTGGTGCCGTGCCCGACCTGATAAGCGTGAAGCACCTGGTCTATCGCAGTCGCGGGAAGGCATTTCCCAGCCGAGGCCATACTCGGCAACCTTGGGGTCCGGTGCCCGAATATCTGATTGACGTGCTGCACCGACTCGCCAATCAATACGCTGACGCTCGCGGTGTGCCCGGTCATTTGGTGGAGCTCTACAAGATAAGGCGTGGAGTGCTGCTGGAGCGACGTGAAAATACCGTCCTCGCTATTGCGGCGCGGCTGCACCATAACGCCGGCCGAGTACTTGTCCCCCGTCCTGATGATCATACCGTGGGACTGCAGCGCCGCGAGAATCCTGTGCACAGTCGCTTTCGCCAGGCAGGTGCGCTGACTGAGCTGGGTAAGACTGAGCGTGACTTCGCTCGTGATCAATGCCGCCAGAACGACCATCGCCTTGTCCACGGCAGTACGCCCCGTGCCGCCGTCGAAGCCGTACTCCGCCGACTTACTTGCCAAAGAAGCGCTCATGGGAAATCCAACGGGTCGGCCAACGGCATTCTCTTGTCCACTGACGAGCAGTATCAACCGCCGCCCGGATTCCCGGAACCACGGCCAACTTCGGCCGAGTCTTTCGGCTAACGAACCTGCCTTGGCCCGCCTCGGGGAAGCCGATCATGGTTGACATCCCGGGATGGGGTCGCCCGTTCCCGAGACCGGAGCGGGCCGATGACCCCAGCCGGTTCCTTCGGATATACGACGGCCTGGCTTCGGGGCGGACCGGCGCTGTCGGGGCACGCACTCTCTCCGACCCGGAGCAGAGTTTCGGGCAGCGTCGCCTGGGCTTGTCTGGTCTAATCCGGACAGAGACTCGGAGAGGAGCGGATCGTGGTGAGGTTGTCATTGGGGCGAGTGGGCACCGCCGATCCCGTCATCCTGTTTCTCGAGGTCAAAGCCTTGCTTGAGAGGAACGTCCCGGAGACGTCGCGGGGCACCCGCCTGCATGCACCGGGTTGCCGCCTTGGATAGCGCGGCATCCAGGCAAGACGTGCGCGGCACGGCGCCTCGTGGCGGCGAAGTCGTCCGATGGCGAGTGGCGATACTCGGTTTCCTGCTCATCGTCCTCGACGGTTTCGACGGCGTCACCTTGGGTCTGGTGATCCCCACCCTCGAGGTCGAGTGGGGTGTCGACGCGTCCGCCTTCACGCTTCCGCTGGTCCTCACGGGCATCGGAACGGCCGTCGGCTACTCGGGTTCAGGGTGGGCCAGTGCCCGCTTCGGGCGCCGTCGTGTGATCCTCTCGGGTACGACACTCTTCGCCATCGGTTCGGCTTGGACGGCTGTCGTCACGACCATGCCGCCGTTGTCCGTGGCACGACTGCTCACCGGTGTGGGTCTCGGGGTCATCGTGCCCCCTGCGACCTCGTTGGCCGCCGACAACGGTCCTCCCCACCGGAGGGAGTTGATCACGGTCCTTGTCAGCCTCGGCTTGGCCGTTGGACCGACCATCGGCGGGATCTTGGCCGGCCCGCTCATCGGGTCCTATGGCTGGCGCTCCGTCCTCTGGGCCGGCACCCTGCTCCCCGTGCTGTTGCTGCCTGTCCTGTGGTGGGGCATGCGCGAGCCTGCCGACGATCGACGACCGCCGTCCGAGCCGGCTCAGGCGGCGTTCCGGCTCCTTTTCACTCGAGACCGTCGTTCGGCGACACTGCTGCTTTGGGCGGTCTTCCTCCTGGTGGTGGCCACCATCGGGGTCATCACCACCTGGGCGCCCGTACTCGTGGCCGACTACGGGCTGAGCCCGACCGAGGCCCCGATGGGGATCGCCGCCTTCGGTTTCGGCGGCATGCTCGGTGGCTCGGTTCTGGTCCTGTTGACGACCCGGTTCCGGGCGATCAATGTGGTCGTCTCGACCACGATGCTCGGTGCGCTGATCTTGTTCGTGGCCGCGCGGGCGCCGTTGACTCACACCGGACTGCTGATCGCCCTGTGCGGTATCGGAATGTGTTTGATCGCCACCGCGAACGGCTCCATGGCCGTCGCCATGTCGACCTACCCCGGTCCACTTCGTACCACCGGCGTCGGATGGGCCGTCGCGCTCGGCCGCGTCGGCGGCGTCATCGGCCCCGCCTACGCCGGCGCGCTCGCCGCCATGCGGGTTTCTTCCCGGGACATAGTTCTTTACACCTGCGTACTCATGACCGCGGCTGCTCTGCTCAACATCGTGCTCGCCCTTCGCATCCGACGGCGTCCAGAAGCGGCTGAAGCCCGATAGCCCGCCGTCGAGGCATGAGACAGAGCCGGCCGACAGCATTGCCTCCGAACACCACACCCACGACACCGCGCAAGCCGCCATCTGTCGCCGACCCGGCTCGCACCGGATCTCAGCGCCTCGGGTAGCGAAGACGGTGTCACCTGTCGGCCCACAGCCGGGCCGTGGTCGACCACCCAAGACGATCCGGGCGTTGCCGGTCGCCCTACCTCCCCCTCCTCTCGCTAGGACGCCCTTAACACTCACGTTTTCTGCGCAAAACGCCCACATCGGGCACAATGAGCCCAACGTCGCATCCGTGTGAATTGTTCGAGGAAGCGTGGCCAGCGCCTGGGAGTCGCACGCCCCCGTTCGCCATAGTTCCCAACAGCCCTTTCGCCTCGACCTGACGACCGCCATCACCGCGGTGGTGTCGCCACAATTTGGCCACCGTCTCATCCACGCAGGATGCAGCGGATATCCCGGCGCGCGCGATGTGGTCCTGGACCCGGCTACGCGACAACCGCCGGAAACACGGTGGCCCCGCGCCCGAGTTCCGTGAGATCGGCCGGTACTACTCCAGCCATCACCCTCGAACCAAGATGATCTGCCCGTACGCCTGGGCAAGCTTCCCGATCGAACACCGGTGACAACGTTGCCGACCACCTCGGCGCCAAACTGTTCCACCTGGCGAAACAAAGCTCGCTTTCACCGCACTTTGCGAAGGTAGCATCTGACACCGCGGCGGCCTCAAGTCCACAAGGTGCCAATACCGCTCTCCCGCTATCGCGACGTGATCGAGCACGATCGACGTCCGTCAAGCCCATTGAAACCGTCACCGCGGCGGACTGTCGCCCCCCCCTTCTCCGGCGGCACATACGACCAATCTTGGAGGTCTGCTGTGTTTGCCGGTTACCGCAGCGCCTTCGCCAGGCGCGGGGCAGCGTCTTTCTGCATCGCGGGCGTATTATCTCGCTTTTTTGTCGGGATCTACCCGCTGGGCTTGCTTCTTCTGTTGGCCTTGCCAACCGGCGAGTATGGAAAAGCTGCGCTGGTGAGCGGCTGCTGGACGATCGGAAACGCACTCAGCAGTCCCGCCGCCGGGATGATCGCAGACCGTTTCGGACAACGCAAAACCCTGCTCTTGTCCATTTTCGCACATGCCGCACTCGCCGCGATGCTACTCGGGTCAGTCGCACTCGGATCATCTCTGCCGATCATCCTGCCACTGGCGTTTCTTCTTGGTGCTTCGGTCGTCAACACCGGCCCGATGACGCGAGCGCGATGGGCGACAATGTGGCCGGACGAAACCCCTGAGAGATCGGCCGCTTACTCGGTCGAAACCGTTTTGGACGAGGTCGTCTTCGCCATCGGCCCCCTCGCGACAGCGATCCTCGCGGTCCAGGTTTCACCGTACCTGGCCGTCGCTACGGCACTTCTCCTCACCGTCGCCGGTGCGACTTGGCTGCTGTTCCAGCGTCATACCGAGCCACCCAGGCAACCCCCGGTCGCTCGGGGGCATCGACGCCTCGCCGCACGATACCCGGGCATGCCATTCCTACTGGTCCTGCTGACCGCGGTAGGGGCCGCCTGCGGCGCGGCGGAAGTGCTGCTCGTCGCACGCTGTGACGACCTGGGCACACCAGGTGGCTCCGGCCTCGTACTCGCATGTTTCGCGGTGGGCAGTGGCGTCTCGGCCATCCTGTACGGCTCTCGGACACGAAGTGGGCCAACGTCTCTCCGGCTCGCCTTGAGCGCCTCGGCGTTCGGCTTGCTCCCTCTCCTCTACTTCACGGCGAACAGCCTGCCCGCCCTCATGGCTTGGTCTGCGGTCAACGGTCTCAGCATGGCACCGACCGTCATCAACGCTTTTCATCTGCTCGACGAGCTTGTTCCGGCGGCGATCCAGACCGAGGGAATGAACTGGGTGTGGTCCAGCCTCTCGCTCGGCTTCGGCGCGGGAACCGCCACCGTCGGCAAGGTCGCTGACGAAATGGGCGCCCGGCCGACATTCTTTCTCCCCGTGCTATGCGCACTGTCGGCCGCCGCTACCGCGCACCTGCTAAATTCCCGACTTAAATCGAAAACAAAACAAGAACAATTGCAGACTCCTTGACGACAGGGCGGATTTCCGCACCCGTCGCCCCGCCATCGCCATTCAATAAACGAGCAGACAAGGCAATGAAAGGACCACTCGACATGGCGAACGATGTTCTTGAGAACCTCGAAGGTTTGCGCCTGCAGCTTTGCACTCAAGCAGCTGAAGCAGAAGAGCTGGGTTCCCTTCCCGGTAACACTGCGGACATCTTGAGGAAAACCGGCTTGGTGAGAATGCTGCAACCCCGCCTGCACGGCGGCCTCGAAACCGATCCATGGGACTTCTTCGATGCGGTCATACTGGCCGCCGAGTCCTGTAGCGCCACAGGCTGGGTCGCGGGCGTCCTGGGTTCACACCCTTGGCAGATGGCATTGATGCCGGAGTCTGTTCAGCACGACGTGTGGGCAGCGGATCCGGACACTTGGATAGCTTCCCCCTTCTCCCCGTTCGGTAAGGCCCGAAGGGTCGAGGGAGGCTACCTGCTGAGCGGCAGGTGGGCATTCTCGTCGGGCACGGACCACTGCGAATGGGCATGGCTGGGTGCGACCGTGGTCGATGCCGAGGGTAATCGCGTCGGCGCCGATGGCACTCTGCACATGCTGTTGCCGCGTAGCGATTACACGATCATCGACGGGTCGTGGAATGCAGTCGGACTGCGTGGCAGCGGCAGCAAGGATGTCACGGTCACCGGCGCGTTCGTACCCATCGAGCGCGTGATAGCGGAGCAGAAGGTCGTCAGCGGCGTCGCGGCCCGAGAAGCAGGGCGAAGCGAGAACCTTTTCCGCATGCCTTGGTCCGCCATCTTCCCCAACGCGATCACCGCGTCCATCATCGGCATGTGCCGTGGCGCACTGGCGGCATCCTTCGACTATCAGCGCGATCGGGTCGACGAGGCGGGCCGGCTGGTCCGTGAAGACAAATTCCTACTGGCGCAACTGAGCGAATGCTGCTCCGAGGTCGAATCCGCGCGAGCTCAGATGATGGCCAACGTGCACCGAATGTGGGATATCGTCGATTCCGGAAAAGAAGTCCCGTTCGAGATCCGTGCGGCAGCGCGCTGCGATCAGGTTCGCGGCAGCCGACGCGCTGTCGAGGCACTCGACCGCCTCTACAGCCATTCCGGCGGGAACGCCTTGCGTTCAGATCGGCCGATGCAGCGTTTCTGGCGTGACGCTCATGCCGGGTTGAACCATGCGATCAACGTCTACTCCGGGCCGTATCAAGCTTATGCACTGACAAGAATGGGCGCAGTGGTTCCGCCGAATCTTCGGCATGATATCTGACTGCCGCCAAAGCACTGTTCACCATACTCCGCAATGATCAAGACGAAGGTACGAGAAGGATTCTCATGAGCGCCATCGGCAGAGTGAGTGAGCGCGGGACGACCTCGATCGTCAGCGGCCGACAGGGCGCCGCGGCGCTGAGCCTGGCCAACTCGATTCGCTTGCAGATACTGAAAAAGGGTAAGGATCGGCTTGCCGATCAGGACCTGGACCAGGCCAGAGCCGCCCGCGCCGACATCGCGATCAGGCCGGAGATAGCCGACTTCTATAATTGCGTCCTGGACAAGGCGGAAGACCGATACTCCTACGGGAGCTATCTGGCGATGGACGTACTGAAACCCCTGCTGCCAACGCAAGGCCGCATCCAGACCGGGCGAGATCTGGTATCCCATCTTTTGCACGACCTGGCGGAATTCGAGCGGATGACACTGGAGAATGGCGGCGGCGATTTGCTTCCACACGGTCGTCCCAGCCGTCAGGTAGCACTCAAGAGGATTCGCAAGGCAGGCGATCTACGAGAATCCACGAATCCCTCGAATGACGTCTTTGATTCCATGACCGGGCCGGTCGAAAGCATTCTTCACTTCAGCGTTATCCCGGTCTCGGATCAGCATGACGAGTACCTGTTCATTCGAGTTCTGCAGTGCTACGAGACTATTTTCACCATGATGGCGATGCTACTGGAAGAAGCAGTCATGGCCACAGGGTCGGGAGAAGTTTCCGACGTCACCGGTCGTATCGAGTCGGCTGCGACCACCTTGGATCGAGCGTCAGGACTGTTCAGCCTGCTGGCAACCATGCCACCCGCGAACTTCCGGTCCTTTCGCCTGCAAACCGACGGATCGAGCGCCATCCAGTCGGAAGCGTACAAGTTGGTGGAGATTTTCTGCGCGTTACCGAGAAAAGCCCGCATCGACTCCCCCGCCTTTCTTTCCGTGCCAAGAGTGCGGCAACGCGCTTTATCCGACCCCGACTCGCTGGCCTCGTGGTACTGCCGCCGACAGGCCCGATGGAGCGACGTGGAACGCAAGATGATGACGGACGCACTGGAGCGACTGGAAACGAGTCACCAGAAATGGAAGCGCACTCATTACTCCATCGCCAAATCCATGATCGGAAGCAGCGGCGGAACCGGCGGAACCGAGGGTGTCGAGTATCTGCGGAAGCGAACGGAAGCTCGACTTTTCTGGCCGATCGGCGAGCAGTGCCCGCACCAGGGTCTTGTTCCTGAGATGAGAAAACAATCGCATTGAAAATCATCGCGAGACGTGACCCATGACCAGGATGACCAGCGGGCGACCGAGGAGAGCCGTGGATCTGTCGAAGTGGATAACCCGAGCAGTCGAAGAAAACGCGAAGTGGCAAGACTCTTTTGCTCCGTTTTCACCGCATTCATCGATGGAAGTCGAAGATGACGCATTCAGTGCAGCCTTTCAGGACTTCACAAAGAGACTCGGGAAAAATTACCCCTTCTTTCATCCATCTTATGCCGGACACATGGTTCGACCACCACACTTCGCCGCGACGGTCGGCTATTTGGCGACGATGTTGATCAACCCGAACAACCATGCGTTCGACGGCGGCCCGGCGACCGTCGAGATGGAGAAGGAGGTCGTCGCTCAACTATCCGCCATGTTCGGCTTCGACGCCTCGCTCGGCCACCTGACCACCAGTGGCACGATCGCGAACCTCGAAGCTCTTTATGTCGCGCGAGAGCTCCGACCGGGCCGCGGCGTCGCCTTCAGCGAAGAAGCCCACTTCACACATAGCCGGATGTGTCGCGTCCTGGGCCTGGAAAGTCACACAGTGCCGGCAGATCGACGCGGCCGAATGGACGTCGAGGCCCTTGAGAAGCTGTTGCGGACGCAACAGATCGGCACAGTCGTCTTGACGGCCGGTACAACCGGGCTGGGCGCGGTCGACCCGATCCACGAAGTCCTCACGTTGCGGGAACGCTATGACATCCGCATCCATGTCGATGCCGCCTACGGTGGCTTCTTCACGCTGCTCAAGGGTTTGGACAACGCTGCGGCACTGCCACCGGAACCGTGGCTGGCGATTTCCCAGTGTGATTCCGTGGTCGTCGATCCTCACAAACACGGTCTACAACCCTACGGTTGCGGCGCGGTGCTCTTCAACGACCCGGACGTCGACCGTTTCTATGCCCACGACTCTCCTTACACCTATTGCGCCTCCACGGAGTTCAACCCCGGCGAAACGAGCTTGGAGTGCTCGCGTTCCGGTGCGGCGGCGGCAGCCCTTTGGCTCACCTTCCAGGTCTTGCCACCGACCTCCTCGGGCCTGGGCCAGGTACTCGCCGCAGGCAGGCGAGCGGCTCTGGATTGGTCCGACAGGATAGCCTCGTCGGAGTTCCTGGAGCTGTACCAGGAACCCGAACTGGATATCGTCACCTACTTCCCGGTTGTCCGGCCCGCGAGCATGAAGCTCATAGATCAGACTTCAGCGAGAATGCTGGAGAACGGCACGAAAGATACAGATCCCGTGTTCTTGAGCACTTTGAAGGTGTCCTCGGAGGCGCTCATCGGCCGACATTCCGGCATTGTCGCAGACGCCTCCGAGGCGCGCATCATCCGCAGCGTATTGATGAAGCCGGAGTTCGAACACTTCATCCCGCAGCTTCACGACAGGGTGGAAAAACTGGCTTTCTCTCAGACCGGGTTTTCTTAGACGACTTTTCGTCTGACTCTGGGGGGGTGCGTGCGATCGTCGACGACCAGCCCTCCACCAACGGACTCGCTCACGTCCCCGCTGACGAGCGGGTCGAGTCCGTGCTGCTCACCATCGCCGATGGGCCGACCTTGGCCCGTAAGAAGGACGTCACCCGATGAGAGATTCGATCGCCGCCGGTCCCAGGACCGACCTGCTCACGCACACCTTCCTGGCCATGGAACGATTCGGTCCCGACCCTACCGACGTCTACTTCGGCGTGCTGCTCCGCTGCACGGGTCGCGTTCCCACCCTGGACGACCTCCGTGCCCATATCGGTGAGCGGCTTGACCGGCTGCCCGCACTCACCAGCCGGCTGACCGGCGAGTCGGACTGGGAGCACGATCCGCACTTCGACATCGCCCACCACGTCCATCTGGCGCCCGGCGTTCCGGTCGAACCCGTTCCCGTGCGGCGGCTGATGGGAACCGCACCCGGCCACGACCATCCGCTGTGGCGCGCGTGGTTGCTGCAGCCCGGGAACGGCGACTCCTGGGGGCTGGCCTTCGTCGTGCATCACGCCGTGTTCGACGGCACCGCGTTGCTGCACGCGCTGCGAGTGCTCTTCGACGACCAGGAACCCGCGCCGGTGGCCGCCAGGCTTCCCCGCGCGCCGGCAGCCGTCCGCGCCCTGCCGAACATCCTCGGCACGCTTCGCCCCGCACCCGACCTGCCTGTGATGGGCGCCCTGACCGGCGAGCGCCGCCTCGACCACGCGAGCGTCGCACTCGCCGACCTCCGTGCGATCGCCGAGGCCACGGGCACCACTGTCGGCCAGGTGCACTTGGCCGCGCTTTCCGGAGCCGTTCGCGAGTGGTCGGCCGCCGGAACGCTCGTCCGTGACATTCCCGTGTGCGTGCCCGTCGACACCAGGACAAGTGGGGAGCGCGACCGTCTCGGTGTCCACATCGGTCTGCATCGCGCGGTGCTGCCGACCGGGACCGCCGACCCGGCCGAGCGGCTGCGAATCGTCGCCCGGCGACTGTCGCGACGCCGTATGGCCGGCGCGCGGAGCGCCGCCCGAGCGCTCATCGACGACGTGCCGTCCCGATGGAGCGGGGCCGCGATGCGTCGGCTCGGCGATCGCCGAGCCGTCGCACTCACCGCCTCGATCTTCCGGCCGTCGTCGCCGGCCTCTGTGCTCGGAAGCGCTGTCCAGAACGTGTTCGCCCTGCCCTGGCTGCCGCCGGGCCACGGCTGCTTCACGATCCTTGCCGTGCATGATCACCTGGCGTCACTGTCCGTGCTGACCGATACGGGAGTAGGCGCGACCCGCGACCTGTCGGCTCTCTGGGCTGGCGAGGTGGCTGCTATCCGCACGGCCGTCGGCATCAGACGCGCACTGACGGACACGACCACATGAAGGCCGCGTGTCAAAAGAGTCGTCGGCGGAGCGGGCTGCCGGGAATCGCACCAATGCATCGAGAAGTCCTAAATGGACTTTGCCACGCTTCCCGACCACTTCTTCCTCGTTCTTCAGAAGCTTGCGGCACAAGAAGAACAGAATCCGCGCAGCTGAGCCTGGCTGATAGCGTCGTTCGGGGGATGCCGCCTTTTCCTGGCGTGGCCGGTGCAGCCGAGAGGATATCCGAATGACGTCATCCGACGATCTTGCACGAGTGATAGTCAGTCACCTGTCGGCCGCGCTCGGCGTGCCCGCCGCCGAGATCGCCCTCGACGCACAGCTCACCCACCTCGAGAACGCCAGCTCGCTGCGACTGCTCACCGCGGTCTCCGCTGTCGAGGAGGAACTCTCCCTCGAACTGGATCCCGACGACTTGGTCCGGGTACGGACCGTCGCCGATCTGGCGAACCTGGTCGAAGGCCGGATTCGCTCTTCCGAGGCGCACTGACCGGTTCGCGACCGCCGTGTGATCCGGGTCCGGATTTCGTGGTCGTTCCGCGCCGTGGAACAGAAGGTGGTCGACATCGTGCGTCCTTCGTACGGTCATCCGGCGTTCGCGTTGTCGTGGCGGCACATCAGGACGAGGTGGAGGGAGTCCAATGGGGCTGGAAGTCGATGCGGCCCGCCGTTCCGGTTCACGGGCCGGAAGGCCGGGACTCCGCTGGCTCGCGGAAACCCGAGAGCTCCGCACCATGGCGGACCTGCTGCCGGTCCTCGCGCAGCGAACGGCCGGGGAGCTGGTTTTTCCGGAGCTGAACACCTCGCTGGCCCACCGGGAGATCCCGGCACGGGCGTACGGGGTCGCCGCGGAACTGCGCCGCGCGGGTCTGGATGACCGGCCCGGCCACCGTGTGGGAATTCTCGCCGCGACATCGCCGGAGTTCGTCTGCGCACTCTTCGGGGTGTTCGCCGCGAACGTCGCGGCGGTGCCGATTCCCGTGCCGTCGTTCGCAGGGGGACTGGAGTCCGCTCTGGAGCGACTGGACGCACTGGTCCGCAGCGCGGACCTCCGGTGCATCCTGGTAGGACCGCCGTTCGACGAGTTCGGTGCCGCCATCCAGGAGCGGTACCCGGACGTCGCGGTGGTTCGCATCGCCGGCTGCGAACCGCTGCCCGAAGTCCCGCAGGCCGTGATGCCGAAGCCGCAAGACCTGGCCGTGGTGCAGTACAGCTCCGGGAGCACCTCCTCGCCGAAGGGGGCGATGATCGAACACGGTGCCCTGGTGGCCAGCGTGCTGGGCACAGCCGAGCGGGGCGGTGTGGAGGACGGGGACGCCGCGATGGTGTGGGTGCCGCTGTTCCACGACTTCGGGCTCGTCACGCTGCTGACCCACCTGGTGACCGCCAGCGACCTGCACATGTTCAGCCCCGTGACATTCGTCCGGCGTACCGCGGAGACCATCCGGTACTTCGCCGACCACCGCATCGCGTTCTTCACCGGCCCGAACTTCGCCTACGACCGCATCCTCGACGCGGCCGCGGCCGGGCGGCTCGACGGCATCGACCTCACCAGCTGGAAGGCCGCGATCAACGCCGGTGAACCCGTCGCCTCCGCGACGCTGCGCCGGTTCGACGAGCTGCTCGGCCCGCTCGGCGCCCGGCCGACCGTCATGACGCCAGGCTACGGTGCGGCGGAGTTCTGCGTGGGAATCTCGCTGCAGCCCGCCGGCCACCTCGCGAAGATCGTCCACGTCGACCGGGCGTCACTGCTGGACGGCGGCAGGGTGGTGATCCACGACGGCCCGGCGCCCGGTGCGGTGCCCGTCGTGTCGCAGGGGCCTGCCTTCCCCGGCGTCGAGTTCCGGATCAGTGACGGCGCAGGCCGGGTGTTGGACGAAGGGCACTTCGGCGAGATCGAAGCTCGGGGGACGAACATGCTGCGCGGCTACCTCGACGACCGCGTCTCCACCGACGCCGCGATCCGGGACGGCTGGTTCCGCACGCAGGACACTGGATTCGTGCTCGGCGGTGAGCTCTACGTCTCCGGGCGGCGAAGTGACATGATCGTGGTGGCCGGCCGGAACTTCCACGCCCACGACGTGGAGATGGCGATCCGCGACGTCGACGGTGTTTACCAACGTCACGTCGTCGTCGTGGCGGACGTGGCCCGTGAGCGCATGGTCGTCGTGGTGGAGACGCAGGCCGACGACCCGGCGGCCCTGATCACCGGCATCCGTGCCCGGATCGCCGACGAGGTCGGACTGGCCGACGTCGACGTCCGGACCGTCGCGCGGGGTTGGCTGCCGCGGACCAGCAGTGGGAAATGGCGTCGTGGTGAAGTGCGCGAGCGGCTCTTCGCCGGCCGTGAGGTGTGAACCGGGTGTCCCGCGTCTTCGCACCGAGTACGAACCAGGCCGACAACGACCTGATGCTGGATGCGCTGTCTGAAGGAGATGCGGTTAAGCAGGTCGTGCTGTCGTCCGGACTCCGGGTCTGGGTCGTGACTCGCTACGCCGAGGCGAAAGCGGTCCTGCTGGACAGTCGGCTGAAAAAGGATCCGGCGACGCTGTCCGATCCCGCACTCCTGTTCGACGGGGGCCGGCACCCCGAGGACAGCTACGCGGTGCTGGGCCGGCACGTGCTGAACACCGACGGAGCCGACCATCGCCGTCTGCGGGAACTGCTCACCAAGTGCCTGGCCCCGAAAGCTGTCGAGCAACGCCGCCAGCGGATCGCCGAGATCGTCGGGACCAGCCTCGACACCCTGGACGCCTCGGCAGCGCCCGACCTGGTGACCATGTTCGCCGGGCCGGTCATGACGTCGGTGATGAGCGAGGTCATCGGAATCGAGAAGGCCCTCCTCGATCGGTTGCTCACCGCCGTCCGAACGGTCATCGCGGGCGCGGATCCGCGGAGCGCGGAGGCCCGGGAAGCTGCGGACGCACAGCAACAACTCATCCTGGAAGCGATCGACGACCACGAGCGGTTCCCCGGCACCGACACGCTGCTGAAGCTGGCTTTCCGCGACTACCACCCCAACGGCAGGCTCAGCCTGGCCGAGGTGATGTCGATGGTCGCCTTGACCGTGTTCGCCGGAACCACGACCTCCACGACACTGCTGGCTCACACCGCTGCTCTGGCGTCCACCAGGGAAGACCTGCTCGAAGCGATCATGGCCGGTCCGGCGTCGTGCTCGGCAGTGCTCTCCGAGGTCTTGCGCCGGTACCCGCCGACGCCCTGCGCGACCTGGCGGTTCGCCGCCGAAGACGTGGAGGTGGGTGGAGTCACGATCCCGCGCGACGCCACCGTTCTCGTGGTGGTCGCCGCCGCCAACCGGGATCCTCAGGCGTACCCGGACGCGGACCGGCTCGTCGTTCCTCGCCCCGGCAACACCGGTCACATCGGCTTCGGGCACGGCCCGCACTTCTGCGCGGGTGCCCCGTTGGCGCTGGCCACGGCGAACACAGCGCTCCCGGCGTTGTTCGCGCGGTTCCCGCAGCTGTCCCTCGCCGTCCCGCTCGAGAAGCTGCGCTGGACGGCGAACCTGGGTGACCGCAGCCTGTTCTCCGTGCCGATCCGCCTTCGACCCGATGAGCGGCCGGCATGAAAGTCGAGCGCGCCATCCGGATCGCGGCCGCGACGACGTGGTTGCCCGACGCGCGTTACCCGGCAACGAGTGCCGTCGCGGCGGGAGCGATCACCGCCGAACAGGCTGCCGGGGCGGCGTGCTCCGAAGTGCCGGTCGGCGCCGCGGTGCCCGCCTGGTGGATGGGGTTGCAGGCAGCTCGGCAGTGCCTCGGCGAACACGGGGTGGATCCCGTGGAGATCGACTTCGTCGCCTACGCGGGCATGACCCCGGGAGAGGAAGAACCCTGGTCGCCCGCGCACCGGCTCGCCAGGGTGCTCGGCGCATCCCGGGCAGTCGCGATCGGGCTGGCTCAGATGTCGAACGGTGGAGCCGCGGGAATCGGCTGGGCCACCACCTTGATGCAGGCGGATGACAGCGTCCGATACGCGTTGTGCACCACCGCGGGCAACTTCAGCGCGCTCCCGTACGACCGGTGGCAAACGGCTCCTGCCACCGTCTTCGGGGACGGCGCGACCGCCGTTCTCCTGGGACGCGACGAAGGCCCGCTGGTCATCCGTTCCATCGGCTCGGCGGGCCGGCCGCTGCTCGAGGAGACCTTCCCGGCCTTCCACCCGTTTCGCCCCCTGCCCGAGCCGGTCTCCGGCCCCCAGGAGGACGCGCTCGGGTTCGCGTCGAACCTGAAGGGGTCCCGCGAGGTGATCCAGGAGGCCGTCCGCATCGCACTGGCCGACGCCGGTCTGGGGGACGAGGACACGGCCCGCGACCGCATCGCACTCGTCTCGTCGAACCGGCTGGGTGCGCAGGTGACAGACCAGACCGTCCGGCGTGCCCTGCCGCGGGCGCTGCGTGATCGCTACCGCGCGTTCGGGGCGGAGACCGGGCACCTCGGGGCTGGGGACCTGCCGGCGAACCTGGCTGACATCCTGGCGGATGACCTACTGGGAGCAGGTGAGTGTGCGCTCTTGATCGGCACGGGCGCCGGGGCGACCGCCGGCGCGGTCATCGTCGAACGCGAGTAGCCGGACCGCTCCGCCGGAGCCGGCGGCGCGCTGGCAACGAGCGGTACCGGCGCGAGGGTCTCCTCAGCGGCAATCGAATTTCAGCTTGCAGGCTCAGTGGTGCTGTCCAGGACCTGGCGAACCATTTCGATGGTGGTTCCCGGGTGCACGAAGGCGAATCGGCCGACGACCTCGTTCTCCCAGGTGGTCGGGAGGATGAAGCCGATCTCGTCGGCGAGCAACTCCTTCGACCAGCGGTAGTATTCGCCCGCGGACCAGCCGTGCCGCCGAAAAAGCAGGCAGGACAGTTCAGGATCGCGAATCACTTCGAGATGCGGATACTCGGCGCGGATCAGATCGGCCGTCTCCCTGGCGATCGAGATTCCGCTCTCGATAGCGCTGCGGTAGGCATCGGTTCCGTGGACCGCGAGGGAGAACCAGAGAGGCATGCCACCGGGAGTGCGGGTGAGCTGGTGAGCGTAGTCCGAAGGATTCCATTTCGATTGTCCGGCGTGGGTCTGCACGCCATCGAGATACGGCGCGACCTGGCTGTGCACAGATCTGGCCACCTGGGGATCCCGGTAGATCAGGGCGCCGGAACCGAAGGGGCCGAACAGCCATTTGTGCGAGTCGACGATGAAGGAGTCGGCCCTTTCGATGCCATCGAATTTTTGCCGGACCGAGTGGGCGAAGAGCCCGGCCCCACCGTAGGCGGCGTCCACGTGGAACCACAGATCGTGCGCCTCGGCGGCATCCGCTATCCCCGCCAGGTCGTCGATGATTCCGGCGTTGGTGGTTCCAGCCGTGGCCACGACGGCGATCACGGGGCTCGGGTCACGGTCGTCCTCCAGCGCCGCGCGCAATGCCGCTCCGGTGAAACGATGGTCGACAGACGGTACGACCAATGCCTCCACCCCGATGACGTTGAGCGTACTCCCCACCGAAGAGTGCGCCTGGTCACTGACCGCGACCCTGAGCCGGGAACCCACTGGAAGCCCCAGTCGCCGACGGGCTATGTCACGCGCCACCACGAGGGCCGAGAGATTTCCTGCCGAGCCGCCGGAGACGAAGCAGCCACCGGCTGTCGCGGGAAGACCGGCCAGATCGGCGATCAGCCGGAGAACTTGGTTCTCCGCCGCGATCACCCCGGCTGATTCCAGCCAGAACGTGCCCAGGAGCGCGTCGCTGGACACCACCATGTCGAACAGTTGGGCCGCTTTGGTCGGCGCTCCCGGAATAAAGGACAAAAATCGAGGGCTTGCCTGGTTTATGATCGTTCGAGACAACTCTCGCTGGTACAGCTTGAGCACGTGTTCCGGATCGTTCCCGGACGCGCAGAGCAGACCGTCCAATACCTCGCCGAGATCCTCACCCGAGTCCGGGCAGTCCAAAGCGATGTCGTCGCTGTGCAACTGTTCGTGCACATGCCCCGAAATCAGGTCGAAAAGCCTGTCATCGTGTCGATGCATGCGCTGATTCATGAATGCACCTCGTCGGCAGGGCGGCAAGCCTCGCGCCAAATCGGATGCACAAGCTCGCGGCCGTCAAGGGTCACCGGCGGCCCGAACGTGGTGTAGCCATGCCGGGCGAAGAAACCTTCCAGATTCTTGCTCGCGGCTTCGCAGTAAAGGTCTTGCCCGCGTTCGTCGAGAATGCGGTGGAAATGCTCGAGCAGCAGGGAGCAGGCTCCCTTGCTACGGTCTCCAGCACGGACGGCGACGATCGCACCGTATTGATGGGGCCTGCTCGGCCGGCGATCCTTTAAAGCCTCTTCGAGCCGCACGAACCTGTCATAGTATGGCCCAGTAGTTTCCTCGAGCCACTTTTGCCGTCCTGGATCCGGTTCGTGCGTGGCGTCGCCGTCGAACTTGACCAGAACGGCAGAGAGATCGGGGAACGTGTAGACGGCGCCGTTGGCCACGGCATCCCTGACTTCCGCCTCGAAGTATCGCGGAGCGATCCTTTTCCAATCGTCCTGGTCGTCGACCAGCCAGCGTGCCAGGTCCAACTGCGCGAATGATTCGGCGACGAGTTCGCCGATTGCCGGAGCGTCGCTTTCGGTGGCGTTCACGATCTGCACGGCCGGACTTCCGTTCCCTGTAGGGCTTGCACTCATGGTCGGTACCGACATCGGCTGCCGACGGACGCTGTCGCCGTTGTGATGTTGAGATCACGACCGCTGTACCGTAACCGGACGGCCTTTTGCCGCCGATCGACGTTCAATGAATCAGGGCGAACTTTCCGGCGAAACTGCCCGAAAGGGAAGGCGTGAACTCGCCGGCGAGTGACACAAGGGGTCGCGACTGTTACACGCCGGCCTTGGGTGACGATGGGCCTGTTCCACCTCCTTGAAGTGGTTCTTGGAGCGCACGTACTTGACCTCGGTCAACAACCCGAGGTGGGGAAGTGTGAAGTCCGCTCGGTAGGCCCTGTACCCCGACTTCGGCAGGTTCTCATCGTCGACCACGACGGACTGGCCACGCGGACACTGCGTCCGGAAGAGGCCGTCGCCGTGCTCGAGCCGCTGACCTTCTTCCGGTACTGGACCTGCAGGGAGGCCTACCTCAAGGTCGACGGCACCGCCCTGGCCGGACTGCCGGGCCCTCGTTCACCCTCACCGCCGACGTCGAAGTCGACCACCGTCCTGAGTGTACAATCACGGAACTGGACGCCGGCGCCGGCAACGCGGCCGCGCCGGCCCTCCCGGTGCGCCCGGTCACCGTGCGCGCTTTCGACTGGCTTCCCGGCAGGCGGCGAACGGCCGGGGAGCATCGGAAAGGCGGAGTGAAATGAGCGACCCGAAAGCGGAGCTCGAAGCGTTCATCCAGACCACGGAGTTCAGCTGTCTCGGTGCTCGTGCGGCGTTGAAGAAGGGCTCGATCGTCCACGGCCACTACCCGGCGCTGGGCGATCCGGCATCGGCGCGGGCCCACTACCGCGACATGCTCGGCTACGCCCGCGACATCCGGCCCACGTTGTCGGACAAGAGTTTTCGCACGTTCGTGGCCACCTTCGAAGAACCCGGCGGGATCCTCGACGAGGAGGAGCACGAACGCCTGATGTGGCGCCATCTCCAGCTCATGCACGACATCGACAGCCGAACCTATGGCCTCGACGAAGGTTTCACCTCGGACCCCGACGAACCGAACTTCGGTTTCCACGTCGCCGGGCACTCGTTCTTCGCCATCGGCATGCACCCCGGTTCGTCCCGGGCGAGCCGGAGGTTCTCCCGACCGGCGATCGCGTTCAACTCGATGATGCAGTTCATGTTGCTGGGCGACAAGTTCTTCTCAATGCAGGACGCGATCCGCAAACGCGAGACGACCAACAACGGCTCGGTCAACCCGAGCTTCACCACCTACGAGTACCAGATGCCGTCCCGGCACTTCTCCGGACGGATGACCGAAGAGGACTGGAAGTGCCCGTTCACTTCGCGGCACGAGCCTTCGTCGGTCAAGTACACCTCGGACATGGTGCAGCGCCCCACCGGCTGACTCCTGGCACGTCCGCCGGACCCCTCACCTGAAGAATGAGCCGGCACGTGTGGCGAAGTGTTGCCGAAATCGGCCTCGCCAGCGGATTGCAGACCGAGCCATTTCTCGCCGCCGCGGAGGCACTGTTCGAACACCCCGCCGGCCGCAGGGCGACTTGCGCACCCCGCGACTTCAGACGCGCTCCATGACTACGGCACTGGACCTCACTCCGCGCCTGCCCCGATGAGCAACGCGCATTGGCCCGCGCGAAGCAGGTCGCGGGTGAGCACGTGAGCGAGCTTCGCAGGAGGACCGCTGGCCCCCAAGTGTCCGGTTCGCCGCCCGAACTAGCGGTAGCCGACGCGAGACTCCCGGGGTTAGGCACGCCGCAGGTCGGCACCGTCGTAGGCCTCCGGCTGCTTCTCGGTCATCGTCTCGGGCGAGCCGCTGGACGACAGCCACCCCGCACCGGTTCAGCCCGCCGGTCACCCCCGCGCCGCCAGATACGAGTCCCGCAGAGGTTCCCAGTGAGCAGCCCGGAGCCCGCGAAGCCGGCCGTGCCCCACTCACGGGCCTGCCCGCTTCCCTCGGCGCCGATCGACGTCGGGCAACCGTCGAACGGACTGGCCACTCATCGACGACCGGCCGGCAACTCCTGCCGTTGCGAGCGCCGGCCACGTGTGCACCACGGCGTCCGCCGTACCCGGTTGTTGCGTTTGCACATGCTGCAGGTCGGTCACCGCGGCACCTCAGGGCCGACCTGCGTTGCCATTCCACGTGACGGAACGTCGTTTGTCTCCGGCGGATGAACTTTCTACTCTTCTACCATCCGGCGCAGCGGTAACCATTCACTTTTCGTACGGCGATGCGGCGAGAGGATGTGCCCTGGTGATCTTGTCTCCGACGAAAACCCACCATCCTCGCGTCTCCTTCGCCGCGCCAAGGCCAAGGCAGGACGAATCGGAGCGGAGTCCCCAGATCTCGTTTTAGGCGGCCGCTATTACGCCATCGCACGGAGATTCTGGTCAGCGCACACCCGGTGACGAAGGAACGCGAGGTTGCCCCTGCTCCGGCTCGCCGTGGAGCGAGGTGCCGACCGGCGGAGATTTCGGCGTGATCGAGGCTTCGGCGAGGGTGGTGCCATCCGAAGCAGCGAGACCTCGAACGGAGCACCTGCGCAAGCTGACCTACGGCCAGTCGCATAGCGAGCCGACACTCTCATCCCCGGAGGACAGCTTGACCGCAAACCGGCCACACCCGAGGCGATCCGGATCAAGCACGACTGCCGAAGCCCTGGTCTCCGATCCGCGGCAACGGCGCTCGATCCTGGTCGCGATGTGCGCCGCTTTGCTCGCTGTCGTCGCCTCCGTCACGGGGCTGAACGTCGCTCAGCCGGACCTCGCATCCGACTTCGACGCATCACAAGGCACAGTCCTCTGGATCATGAACGGCTACGTCCTCACCCTGGCCGCGCTACTACTGCCGCTCGGCGCAGTCGGCGACAGACAGGGCCGCAAGCCCGTGCTTCTCGTCGGCCTCGCTGTCTTCGCCGTCGCGAGCGCGGGGGCCGGTCTCGCCCCGTCCGCCGGGCTCATGCTCGCGGCGCGATTGCTCGGCGGGGTGGGCGCGGCGATGATCATGCCGGTCACCTTGGCCGTCATCACCTCGACCTTCCCCGCGCAGGAGCGAGTCCGTGCCATCGGGGTTTGGACTGGGGTCGCCGGGGTCGGAGCGGTGCTCGGCATGCTCCTTTCCGGTGTCCTCGTCGACGCGGCGAGCTGGCGCTTCCTGTTCGTGCTTCCCCTCGTTCTGGTGCTATTCGCGTTCGCCACGGCGTGGCACTCGGTGCCCAGCTCCCGTGCGCCTTCGAAACGTCCCTTCGACCTGATCGGATCCCTGACATCGGTACTGGGGGTGGTCGGGATCACCCTGTTCCTGCACGAAGGCCCAGAGCGGGGCTGGTGGGCAGTCGGCACCACCATCAGCCTGGCCTGTGGAATCCTCGGCACCGTCGGTTTCGTGGCTTGGGATCTCCGCCACCCGGCTCCGCTTTTGGACATGCGCCTGTTCAGAAACGGTGGCCTGGCAAGCGGGTCCGTCGCACTCGTGGCGGTCTTCGCGGTTCACGCCGGGTCCGCCGTGCTCCTCTACCCGTTCTTCCAAAACGTCTTGGACTGGTCGGGGGTGCTCTCTGCGGTGGCACTCCTCCCCATGGCCGGCCTGATGGCGATCGCTTCCGGCTTGTCCACGCGCTTGGCCGAGCGGATCGGATCGCGCGCCACCATGACAACCGGACTGATCCTGACCGGGGCGGGCCTGGTTCTACTCGCGACCTCCGTCTCCGCCGATTCCGGCTACCTCGCAGTCCTGCCCGGGATGATCGCCGCGGGCAGCGGAATGGGTGTGTCCATGCCGCTCGCAACAGAGTCCATCACCGGTGCTTTGCCGCAGGACCATCAAGGCGTGGCCTCCGCGCTCAACGACATCGCGCGAGAGATCGGTGCCGCAGTGGGAATCGCGCTGCTCGGAGCGCTGCTATCAGCGGGCTACCGCAGCAACATCGACTCCAGACTCGACGGTATTCCCACCGCGACCGCCGAAGCCGCTCGAAAAGGCATCGCCCAGGCAATCGCAAGCGCCGGCGAACGGGAGCAGCCCGTGGCCCGAGCCGCGCGGGAATCCTTCGTCGCGGGTTGGCAGTCCGCGATGTGGGCCGGAGCGTCACTGGTAGCAGTTCTCACTGCCTTCGTCTTCATGCGCGGCAGCAAGAACCTCGAAACGCGTGCAGGGTACGGCGAACGAGTTGCCTGACCTCGCGCCCCGAATCGATTTCTCCGACGCCGGGTCACCACTTCCTCGTCCGGGAATTGTCGGTAGTCGGTGAACATCCAGGTCGTCATCGACGCCGACACCCGCCTGGTCGCCGCGGTCGGGGGACCCACGCCCGGCAGCCGCACCGACTCCGACTCCGACTCCGACTCCGACGAGCAATGCCGGGCGCCCATGTGATGACCGACGGCGGCTACCAGGGCAACCCCGAGATGATCATGCCCTACCACGACCCCGTGACGGACAACCGCCGTTGCCGCGGGGGAAAGAGGACCTCAACACCGGCGCCACGCACGCCACCCGCGGCATCGCCCTCATGCGCAACCTGGCCAGCACGGAGTGACCGGCCGCCCCGCGGCGCCATCACCTATACCACCAACGCATTTGCTCATTACGGGACAACCTTTAGCCGCTATCACGATTCAACGGCGAGCGACCAGTCGCCAATTCGTGTGAGTCCCCGCCGCGACGTGGACCTCGGGCAAGCTCGACAGCGGCGGAATCGGTGACTACCAATACCGAATCGTCCAGCGCGTGGAATAAGGTGTTCTTTCGCGCCCGTCTCATCGAGTGCGTCTGCGATCAGCAGCAGAGGCCGTTCGCCGATTTCCAGATTCACCTGGGCCAGAACGCCCTCGTCAGCGAAGACAGCCACATGCTTGACCTGTCCAAGCGGCAACTCGGCCAACGCTCTCCATCGGTGGATTCCGCCCCACAGCCCCTTGTCCCGAAACCTTGCTTCCGGGACAGCCCACAGCCCGGACGCGGTGCCGCCTTCGCAAGTATTGACACTCCACACGGCGTCATCGTCCAGCCGTACTTGCAAGCCGAGCATCTGTAAACAGTGCGCCCACGGATCTGCGAACTCGGGGCCACCGCCCGTCGCGACAGTCCACGACTCGACGCGCCTACCACACAGCGACGCGAACTCCCGCGACCGCTCGGCTACCCAGTCATCCTCCGTCACACCGGCAATATTTCTGCAACTTGGGAAGGTCGTTACCGAATATTCGCACTTACTTGCCGCTCCAGCAGGGCGACTGCACACGGTCACCGACACCGGCACAACCGGACGTGTCACGTTCATCGGTACCAACGGTCCAGTATTCGCCAAGGACACCATCAACGGCGCCGGCGGCTGGATCGACCAGCAACGCGACCGCCGACCAGTTGAAGCTCGGCGCGTGTTCGCCGACCCGGGACGCAGGGCACCTGAAAGTGCCGCCGGCACGAGCCCGTGTCGACGAGGGACGGCATCGCCGGCTCTTTACCCATGCGCCCCGGATCACACAAGCCCTCTGCTACGTCCGGCTAAGAACGTCTCCCCCGAACACTCCGCGACATTGTCGACAGCTCCATGATCACTATCCTGACCAGGCGTCTTACCTCCCACGACGAGGCGCGCCAGGACCACTTGGCCGATATCGAAGACAGTTCCTGAGAACGCCAACGTTCGGCAGGAGCACCACAGCACCGGTCACGTCGCGCGCTCCATCCTCCAGGGCAAGGCTCGTGAAAGGAGCCGACCGTGACCTCGACCCACCCCATCAGCACGCAGTTGAGCCCGAT
The DNA here is from genome assembly GCF_037997115.1 of Amycolatopsis coloradensis. Classification (NCBI taxonomy): domain Bacteria; kingdom Bacillati; phylum Actinomycetota; class Actinomycetes; order Pseudonocardiales; family Pseudonocardiaceae; genus Amycolatopsis; species Amycolatopsis coloradensis. Next base: position 3,745,685 of record NZ_CP150484.1, on the reverse strand, counting down.
CTCGTTCACATCCGTCGATCCGTGCCGCGCACCGGGGTGGGGGCAAGCCAGAGAGCTGGTCAACGGCACCGCCACCGGCAACGTTCCCGGTTTCGCGTTGTCCGCCGGCGGACTGGAGCTGTCGGCCGGTTTCCTCAGCGACCCGCAGGAACATCCCAACACCGACACTGTGCTGCTGTTCACCGAGGGCGCCCCCGTGTGGGTCTTCTACGGCGATGACCTGCGATATCTCGCGGTCCAGGAGCAGGGCGACCTGCTGACCATCCGCCGTGGCACGCCCTACGCGGTCAGCACCGGGTTCGACCGCGGCGCCACCGGCTACGTGGTGCGTTCGGACGAGCGCGTGTTCGCCGACACTGTCGTCCGGTCCGACCTGCGAGACGTGGCACAGCGCCACGCGGCTGCCCGCCTGAAGAACCCATCTCGAACACGCTCCGTGAGCGGTCGCTGCACTGTTGTCCCGTTCGACTCCGTCGACCCGGTCCTGACTCCCCAGGGACACCGAATCCGGCCTCTGGTCGACGGACGCCACGAGGCCAATCCCTCCGGGGTGGGCATTTCCGTGGGAGGGCTTGAGGTTCCTGCCTGGTTCCTCGCCAAGGCGCACATGCACCCCCGGACCGATGTGATCGTGCTGGTCGTCGACTGCGGAAAGGAAGGGGCGCTCACCCTGCACGGCGAGCACCTCGAGCACGATGCCGTGCAGTACCGCGGCGATCTCCTGCCCATAAAGAGGGGACGGAAGTACGCGCACACCGTGCAGAATCTGAGCGCCGACAAGTCCATCCGCGCCTACGAATTCCGTTCCCAGCCGACGGTGCTCATCGACAACCCCCAGATCCCGGAGCTGCAGCCGACCGCGACCGAGCGCGGCCGTGCGGCGCTCGAACGGCTCCACGGTGCCGACGCGGTCGCCGCACACCTCGCTCAGCCCCCGGCACAGCGGGCCGCCCAGGCCGCGTCGCCCACGCCGCCCGCTCACGGCGCCGCGTCCCGCATCAACCTCGCTCAGCCAGGCACCGATACAGGGAGACGCTAATGAACGGCACAGCGAAGACACCGACGACATCACCTGTCGCAGGTTCGCCCAGGCGCCACCAATTCATCGCAGGTGAGTGGCGTGACGGCTCGATGAACAAGGTCCTCGTCGACCGGAACCCGTATGACGGCACCACCGTCGCCGAGTTCCGGATCGCGGGAGTCGACGACATCGACGACGCGTACCGGGCGGCGGCGCGTGCCAGGCTCGAATGGGATCAGGTCAACCCCTATGCCAAGCGGACGGTGTTCGAGCGAGCGGTCCGGTACGTCGAGGAGCACGAGCACGCGATCGTGGAGATCATCGTCGACGAGCTCGGCGGTACCCGGCTCAAGGCCATGTTCGAGATCGGCCTGGTGCTGAACATGCTCAAGGAGGCGGCGACCTTCCCGCTGCGCATGGAAGGCCGCATCCTGCCGTCCCCGATAGACGACAAGGAGAACCGCGTCTACCGCGAACCGGTGGGCGTCGTCGGTGTCATCAGCCCCTTCAACTTCCCGTTCTTCCTGTCGATGAAGTCGGTGGCGCCCGCGCTCGGCGCCGGCAACGGCGTTGTCCTCAAACCGCACGAGGACTCGCCCATCACTGGCGGCACGCTCATCGGCGAGATCTTCGAGGCGGCCGGCCTGCCCGCGGGTCTGCTCAACGTCGTCGTGACCGAGATCCCGGCGATCGGCGACGCGTTCCTCGAACACCCCGCACCGAGGGTCATCTCGTTCACCGGGTCGTCGGCCGTCGGCAGGCACGTCGCCGAGGTCGCGGTGCGGCACTTCAAGAAACCGCTGCTGGAGCTGGGCGGAAACAGCGCGATGATCGTGCTGGCGGACGCCGATATCGACCTCGCGGTCGACGCGGCGGCCTTTTCCCGCTTCACCCACCAGGGTCAGATCTGCATGTCGGCGAACCGGATCCTCGTCCACCGGGACGTGTATGAGGAGTTCGCGGCGAAGTTCGTGGCGAAGGCGAAGTCGCTGCAGGTCGGCGATCCTCGTGACTCGGAGACGATCGTCGGACCGCTGATCAACCAGCGGCAAACCGCCGCACTCGCCGCGCTGGTCGAGCAGGGCATCGCGGAGGGTGCGACGGTCGCGCTACGCGGCGAGGTCAACGGGAACCTGTTCGGCCCCACAGTGCTGACGGACGTGACAACCGCGATGTCGGTGATGCAGCAGGAGATGTTCGGTCCGGTGGCGTGCCTGATCCCGTTCGATACCGAGGACGAGGCGGTCGACATCGCCAACGACACCGACTTCGGCCTGAGCGGTGCGGTCCACACTCGCGGCCTCGAACACGGCGTCGAGATCGCGAAGCGGCTCCACACCGGCATGGTCCACATCAACGATACGACCATCCACGACGAGCCGATCGTCCCCTTCGGCGGCGAGAAGCAGTCCGGGTTCGGGCGCCTCAATGGTGACCGCAGCCTTGACGAGTTCACCACCCTCAAGTGGATTTCTGTCCACCGCGGACGACGACAGTTCCCGTACTGAACCCTGCGCTCCGAGCCGTCCTCACGGGCCGCTTCTCAGCGGCCCGTGAGCGTTCTACACACTCCTCGTTGAACGGCTTACAGGCCGTGCCCGCTGCACGGGCGCCGTTCTGGCAAAGCGCACCGGTGAACATGGTTCCGGCGCCGGCGCACGTCCGGTTCTATCGGCGCCGTGCCTCAGCATTCCCCAGTCCTTCGGCGACATCCGCACGACAGCGAGCCAGACAGCGACCGGTGTGAACACCAGCAGCGCGTTGCCCACCGGGCCAACGAGCCCGAGGTCGTGCGCGACGACTCTGGGCACACCAAGGGCCGCGAGGAGGAAGATCACCGGCCACGAGACGCCGAGTGAGGAGCGGGCCCCGCCTTTCATGCCGAACCTCCGGACAACGCACGTGCTCGGTGGTAGCGCAGGAACCCGATGAAGGCCAGCGTCGCGGTGACAGCGCTGAACGCGAGCCGGAACCAATGACCGACCTCGAACTCGAGCGCGGTCCGCCGCAGGAACTCCACGGAATGCTCGGCGATCCCCTCCTCGAACATGAGGTCGTTGCGCGGCCAGAAATAGAGCACGGAGAACAGGAATTCGCCGACCAGCAGGGTGCCCAGGCTCCCCGTGATCCACCATCGGGCCTCCCGTGCCCGCCTCAACGACAGGAGAGTCGCCGCGGCGGCGAGCACGGTGACCGCACCCATCGGCGGAAACAGGTCGGCGGGACCGGTGACCACGAAGAACTCCATGGCCTTGGCCAGCGAGGCGGGCGCGTCGTGGAAGACGTTCGGATAGATGACTACGGTCTCGACCGCGATACCCCCGAAAGCCACCATGGCAATCCAGACGTAGGCGCCCGAAACGGCAAGGGAAATGCCGTCGTTTCGCACGTGCTTCTCCTTGGACAGAAGGAACTTCTACCGCGTCGACGTTATTTCCCTCCCCGGCTACGCACATCCGTATGAGGGCTCTCACCGCGTACGCATCTCGACGTAGGCAACGGTCAGGTGTTGAGGTCTCTGCGGTGATAGCCCAGGACGCCCAGCGCCATCAGCGCGGCCAAGACGAGCAGGGCCGACCGGGATGGTGAGCAGGCTGAACATCGCCGCTGCGAATCCCTCGTCCGTATTGCCTGGGGAAAATGCACTCCGCTCGATCCGGCGATACCAGTGACCCTGCTTCGTGACGATGAGTGGCGACTGAATTGTCTGGGACTCGCGAGCTGCGATGATGAGGGGATGGACGTCAACGAGGTTCTGCTGCCCGGTGTGGGCCTGCGCTACGAGTTCACCAACGCCCAAGGCGACCGGATTGGCATCGTCGCCCGCCGATCGGGAGAATTCGAAGTGATCGGTTACTCCTCCACCGATCCGGACGAAGGTGACCTTCTCTTCCGGCTCACCGCCGTCGAGGCGGACACCGTCGCGGAGATCCTCGGCGCACCGAGGATTGCGGAGCGATTCGCCGACCTGACCAAAGAGGTACCGGGACTCAGTGCCGGCCAGGTCGCCGTACCCGCGACTTCCGAGCACGCCGGACGGCCACTCGGTCACACCAGGGCACGAACCCGCACCGGTGCCTCCATCGTCGCCATCGTCCGTGCTGACAGCGTCATCGCCTCCCCCACTCCTGACGAACTTCTGCGAGCAGGTGACGTTCTCGTGGTGATCGGAACACACGAAGGGATCAACGGCGTGCGCACGATCATCGAGGGCTGACCGTGCACACGTCGCTCGCGTTGCTACTCGAGCTCGGTATCGTCCTGCTCGCGCTCAGCATGCTCGGCGCCGTCGCCAGGCGACTTTCGCTCTCGCCGATCCCCCTGTACCTACTGGCCGGGCTCAGCCTCGGCGAAGGCGGCATCGCGCCCATCCCTGCCGCGGGCGAGTTCGTCCAGACCGGAGCGTCCATCGGTGTCGTGCTGCTTTTGCTGACGCTCGGCCTGGAATTCGACACCTCCGAACTACAGCACAGTCTCCGCCGACACTTCCCATCCGCCGTCGCCGACCTACTGCTCAACGCAGCCCCGGGAGTGCTCGCAGGTTGGCTGCTCGGGCTGAACTGGCTGGGCGTGCTCGCCCTCGGCGGCGCCACCTGGATCTCGTCATCAGGCATCATCGCCCGGTTACTGGGCGATCTGCGCAGGCTCGGGAACCGCGAGACGCCCGCCGTGCTGTCCATCCTCGTGATCGAGGACTTCGCCATGGCGCTCTACCTGCCGATCCTGGCTGTCCTCGCGTCGGGCGGCTCCTGGCGACAGGCGGTCGCCGGGGTGCTGATCGCGGTCGCCTGCCTCGCCGCCGCGTTCACCGCGTCGCATCGGTGGAGTCATCACGTCAACCGCTGGCTCGCTCACCCTGACGCGGAGCAGCTGATGCTGCGCGTCCTCGGTGTGACACTGGTGGCCGCCGCGCTGGCGGAACTGGTGGATGTGTCAGCCGCAGTAGGCGCGTTCCTGATCGGCCTGACTCTCACCGGGGAAGCCGCAGAACGCACGCGGACAGTGCTCTCACCCTTGAGAGACCTGTTCGCCGCCGCCTTCTTCTTGGCCATCGGATTCGCCGTGAGCCCCACCGATCTGCTGCCCGTGCTCCCCACCGCAATGGCACTCGCCGCCGCCGGTATCGCGACCAAGTTCGCGACAGGATGGCTCGCCGCGCGACGCGACGGCGCCGGATCCCGAGGACGGACGAGGGCAGGCACCATCCTGGTCCCTCGCGGCGAGTTCTCGATCGTGATCGTCAGCCTCGCGGGCGCGGCAAGCGCCACCCTCGGCCCGATCGTGACCGCCTACGTCCTCATTCTCGCCACCATCGGCCCCGTGCTCACCCGTTGGCCGCGGTCACGAACCCCGCGAACGATCGTCGAGCGCCAGCACAAGCACGTCGCCGACGAAGACCCGCCGCCGCTGCCTCCAGCACCTCGCACCTGACACCCGCCTCCCGAACCGCCCGGTCGCTGGTTTGCATCTACGGCTGCCATACGGCATCTTTACGCGCGGAGCGCCGGGAAGTCTGGTCGGCACGACCCATCCATGACGGGTGGGTCATTCGACGTGGACGGGGTTGTGATGGCGCTCGCTTTGGCGTTCGGTCTGGTGCTGTTGATCAGCGTGTCGTTGTCCGGGCTCGCGGCCCGCACCGTGCTTTCCACCGCATTGTTGTTCCTGGTCGCCGGTGCACTGATCGGGCAAGGCGGCTTCGGGCTGGTCGACATCCCGTCCAACGGCGCCTTCGTGACCGGACTCGCCGACTTGGCCCTCTTCACCGTGCTGTTCACCGACGGCCAGCGCGCCAGTCTGCCCTCCTTGAAGGAGGGATGGCGGCTCTCCGGCCGCGCACTCGGGTTGGCGATGCCCTTGACCATGGTCGGAATCGCCGTGCCCACCCACTACCTCACCGGCCTGGACTGGACCACCTCGTTCCTGATCGGTGCCATTCTGTCCCCGACCGACCCGGTCTTCGCATCGGCCATCGTCGGCCGGACCGACGTGCCACTGCGCCTGCGCAGGCTTCTCAACGTCGAATCCGGGCTCAACGACGGTCTTGCCCTGCCGTTCGTGCTGATCTTCTTGGCCACCGCCGCGAACCGGGACACCGATTTCGGCGGAATCGCGATCGAACTCGTCGCCGGTCTCGTTCTCGGTGTCGCCATTCCCGCGGCCATCTCGCTCGCCTGGCGGCTGAAGATCCTGACCGCTGAACCACGCCTCCAAGCACTGGGACCATTGGCGGTCGCGGTCATCCTCTACGCGACCTGTCATCTCACCCACGCCAACCCCTATCTCGCCGCGTTCGCGGCCGGCGTCACTCTGGCCACAATGGACCGCGTCTCGGCGGAGCACTTCGAACACTTCGGTGACCTGCTTTCGGAAACGACGAAGTTCGCAGCCCTGCTCGTGTTCGGCGCGCTCATCACCCCCGAGCGGCTGTCACATCTCAGCTTCGGCGACTGGGCCGTTGCGGTCATCGCCATCGTGCTGATCCGGCCCGCTGCGATGATGTTCTCCCTGATCCGAACTCCAGTGCCCGCCCGGGAACGATCAGTCGCCGCCTGGTTCGGGCCGAAGGGTTTCGCGTCCGTCGTCTACGGCCTGCTCGCGCTCCAGGCCGGGATTCCCGCCGGGGAACACGTCTTCGACCTCGTCGCCATCACGATCGCCTTGTCGATCGTCCTGCACTCCTCCACCGACGTCCCCGTCGCCAAGGCACTCAGAATCGAACCACCCGATAACCTGCCGACAGGACGCCCTGAAGCCCAGGCACAGAAAGAAAGTTCCTGATGGGCACCGTCAACCCCGCCCTGGTGTTCGCGGTGCTGTTCATGGTGCTGCTCGGCGGCATTCCGCGGCGTTACTGGTACCTGCAGCTTCCCGCGGTGCTCGGCTGGGTTCTCGTCTGGGTCGACAGTGAATTCACAGGACAGTGGACCGACACGTTGGGCCTGGCGATCACAGTCTTCAGCTTGTCATGGCTCGCCCTGACGGGTAAGCGTGCGGACCCCCCGCGATGATCCCGACGGATGACGCGGCTCGCTCAATACTCCTGCGGAAGGCGAGACGGCACCGGAAGACCGGGTGAACCGGCTTCACCCGGCCGGTCCAACCCCGTAGAGAAAACGTCAAAGTCGACAATGCGGCATGCATGTCACGCCTATCGTGTAGGCCCAACCATCCCGACGCGGGAAGGGAAGCTACGGCCAGTGCCCGATCACACCACCGCAGAGCTGGCCCGGCTGGTCAGTCAACCCCACGTGGTCGAAATCCTGGACATCCTGGCCGAAGCCCCGTGCTCGCTCGAGGATCTCCACCGGCAGCTGCGAGTCAGCCGGCAGGCAGTCACCTCGGCGCTGCGAGTCCTTGCCGCGGCCGGTGTGGCCCACCGACATGGCCATTCCGGCAGCTGGGACAACCGCCCTTCGCCATCGGTCCGCCATGGACTCACCGCCACGGGCCGGGACTTGGCCCGTCAGCTGGATCGACTGGAAGTCTGGACCGCGCTCTACCGGCGGTATCTCGATACCGCACCGGCAAAGAAAAGTACGGCAGCCCTAGCGGCGCGGTACTGCGTCGGGCTTCTCCTTGCCGTCGCCGGAACCCTGTTCCTCGGCAACGCTGAACACACGATCCCGTTCGGCATCGGATCGCTGGTGCTCCTCGCCGCGATGGCATATCGAACCAGCCGACGAATCACCTGAGCCCACCACAGGAGGACGAGAGATGAAGCTGATCCGTCTGTCCGAGATCGATGCTTCGATGATCGACCTGGTGGGCGGGAAGGCCGCCGGCCTCGGTGAGATGATCAACGCTGGTGAGCGTGTCCCGGACGGCTTCTGTTTGACCGTCGAGGCGTACTCGTCGCGAGACCTCCCCGAGAAGGTGGTGATCGGCGCATACGAGCGGCTTGGTAGCGGCCCGGTCGCGGTGCGTTCCAGCGCCACTGCCGAAGATCTGCCGGACGCCAGCTTCGCCGGTCAACAGGACACCTATCTCGGCATCAACGGGTCCGCGTCGCTCGTCGATGCCATCCACAAGTGCTGGGATTCCCTGCATTCCGACCGGGCCGTGGCCTACCGCGCCTCCGCCGGTATCGACGACGCCGCCATGGCGGTGGTGATCCAGCGGATGATCGACCCCGTAGCGGCAGGTGTTCTGTTCACCGCCAACCCGATCACCGGTTGCCGCACCGAGATGATCATCGACGCCGCTCCCGGCTTGGGCACGGCGATCGTCGACGGCACTGTCGTGCCCGATCACTATGTTCTCGACCACCACGCGCGAACCGTGCCACGGCTGCCCGAAGGATGTCTCGGCACACGGGAGCTCGAGCAACTCCGGGACGCCGGCCTGCGCCTGCAACAGCATTTCGGCTCTCCACAGGACATCGAGTGGGCGATCGATTCCGACGGTGTGCTGTGGTTGCTGCAGTCACGGCCGATCACCACCCTGTTCCCGTCGCCACCGGACACCGGCGAGGCCCGGCTTTACCTCGAGTTCGGCCACATCCAGGGAATGCTCCGCCCGTGCACGCCGATGGGGGTCTCCCTGCTCAAGGCCGGATCGGCGCTGTGGTTCCACGCACACGGGGTCCACGGCGATCCGCGGGATCCTCTGCCTCGCCTGGTTCCCATCGGCGGACGGCTCTATTTCGACCTGACCGACTTCGTCCGGCACAAGGCCATGCGCAAACGCTTGTCGACGTCCCTGCAGGTGTACGGGCCGCGAGTGCAAGGCGCCGTCGAGCACATGATGACCGATCCCCGCTTCGCCCCGCGGCGCGGTCTTCCGTTCCGGCTGGGCAACATCCTCAGGGCCACGGCGTTGCTGGCACCGAGCATGATCGCCGGAATCGCCTCGAGCCTCGCCCGCCCGGACGCGGCCCGTATCCGCTCGTACCGCGCGGTCGAGGAGATCCGGCGCCTGACCGTACCGCCCTCGAACTCGGCCACCACAGCGGAACGCCTGAGGTGGGTCATCGAGGACTCACATCGGGCGATCATGAGCCACGGCATGTTGGGGCTCATGGGTCCCTTGATGGCCGGGATCCTCCTCGGCGCGGCGCCCTCCGGGCTGCTGAAAGGCATCGCCTCCAACGAGGAACTCGACATCGTCCTGGGCGGCATGCCTCACAACGTGACCACCGAGATGGACCTGCTCCTCTGGAACCTCGCCGTGAACGCGCGAAAGCACCGTGAGATCTTCCTCAGCATCCCACCTGACGAACTGGCGGCGCGGTATCGCACCGGGCGGCTCCCCGACATCGGGATGGCCGGGTTCATCGACAGGTACGGCATGCGCGCGGCCGCCGAGATCGATGTCGGCATGCCCCGCTGGGACGAGGATCCGGCGCCGTTGTTCGCCACGATCGCCAACTACCTCCGGGTCGACGACCCCGAGCTTGCCCCGGACCGGCGTTTCCGCCAAGCCGCGCACAAGGCCGAAGCGATGATCGAGACGCTGTCCCACCGGGCTCGGCGCCGGCGGCCGGTCCGCGGGCGGATCGCGACCTTCCTCATGCGCCGGTCGCGTAAGCTCACCGGCCTGCGCGAGATCGGGAAATTCGCGTGGCTGCCCGCTATCCAAGCCTCCCGGCGCCAACTCCTCCTCATCGGTGATGATCTCGTGTCGCGCGGCCTGCTGGAGAGCCGCGACGACATCATGTTCCTCACACTCGACGAAGCGCGCGCGGCCGTTCACGACGCCACCGACCACCGTCGACTGATCGCCTCACGCCGCGCGGACCACCGCCGAGAGCTACGGCGGCACACCGTCCCGGGCGCCCTGCTCTCTGACGGAACCGACGTGGAAGCACTTGCCCCGCCAGGACCAGTCGAAGACGGCGTGCTGACCGGGATGGCCGGTGCGGCGGGCCAGGCGACCGGGAAGGCCCGGGTGATCCGGGATCCGGCAGGTGCCTACATCGAGCCCGGCGAAATCCTCGTGGCGCCGACCACCGATCCCGGATGGACCCCGCTGTTCCTGACCACGGCGGGCCTGGTCACCGAAACCGGCTCACCGGTCGCGCACGGCCCCACGGTCGCCAGGGAGTACGGCATCCCGGCCGTCATCTGCGTCCGCAACGCCACCCACGAGATCACCACCGGCCAGCTGATCACCATCGACGGCACCGCGGGCACGGTGCGGATAATGGATGACGACTGACATCTTTCGCGGTCGCCTGTTCCTCGGCGCGTTCCCAAAGCCAGCCGAACCTGTCGATGCGCCACAGCTGGGCCATGATGACGACGACCGCTCCGAAGAGGGTCGGCCAGAAGTCCAGCATCACCAGGCCCCAGGTGATCAGGCCGAATCCGGCGAGGCCGAGTACGACCAGGACACGCAGTACCCGGCCGTGGTCCGGCGGGACCGACGCTTTGTCCTGTGCCCAAACGCGTTCGCCGTAGATCCCGCGGGCGGCCCAGCTGCGCGGCTCGACCGGCGGGAACGCCGACGGATTGAGGAACAGCCACACGACCACGGCCGCGACCGGCACCAGGCACCACCAGCCGATCCAGGTCCTGCTCCAGACCGCGATGAGCATCAGCGGAATGGCCGCGAAGCGGGTCCACACGCTCCAGGGGTTCGCATGACGGCGCCACGCTTCATCGTCCATCCGGAAGGTCTTCGCGACCGCTTCGGTGATTTCCATCGTGATTTCCTTGTCAGGTCAGGGTTTCCAGAAAGTCTGCTGCGACGGCTACACCGTTCTCGGCCTGGATCTCGCGGCCGAGCCGGGCGGCCCGCTCGCGCATTCCGGCGTCACTGGTGGCCTGTCGCAGTGCCTCGGCCAGCCGGTCGGCCGTGAGGCTTTGCTGGCGGATCGGGGCCGGCGCGACGCCGACAGCGTGCATGCGGCCCGCCCAGTACGGCTGGTCGGCGACGAACGGACACACCACCTGCGGTACGCCCGCCGCCAGCGCGGCGCCGGTCGTGCCGCCGCCACCGTGATGCACGACCGCGCTCATCCGCGGGAACAGCCACTCGTGCGGTGCATGGTCGATCACGAACAGATCGCCGGTGCCGGCGTCCGCGGAAATGCCGCCCCAGCCGGTGGCGAGCACCGCGCGGACACCCGCCCGGCGGACCGCTTCCTCGACCACCGCGCGGGTGCGGCGCGCGTCCCGGCCTGCCATGCTGCCGAATCCGATGTAGACCGGAGCGGAACCGGCGTCGAGGAAGGCACGCAACTCCGCGTCCGGCTCCCAGCCTGTCACCGCTGGGAGGTACCAGAAGCCGGTGGTGTGCACCGAATCCGGCCAATCGCGAGCGGAGACGGTGATCTGACGGCTGAAGGCTTGCAGGACCGGACGGTCCTTGCCTTGCGCGTCGTGCAGGATGTCGTGGCTTCCCCGGCGGCGCGGCAATCCGAGTTCGGTGGTACGCCACGTAGTGGTGATACCGGCGTACATCCGCAGTATGGCGCCCACGGCGAGATACGTGGCGCGGTTCAGACTCCTCGGCAGGCGGGGCAAGGGCATCATCGGGCAGGGGAAGTCGCCGGTGGGAATCCAACCGGGTTGCAGCGCGACGACGACCGCGGGCACGCCCAGCATCTCGGCGGCGTGGTGAGCGGGTACCCCGGTCGTGTGCACGACGATGTCCGCGCGGGACGTTTTCGCGACCACACCGATGTTGTGCAAGACCTCCGCCATCAGCGGCTTGACCCGTTGAGCGGTCCGCACCGCGGTGATCTTGCCCCGCACTCCGCGATAGCCTCCCTCGATGGCCTCTTGCACCACCGGGTCGTTCATCAGCCGGTTCGGCCCCTCACCCAACGAAGCGAACTCGACGTCGTACTCCCCCGCCGCGTCGGCGAACGAGTCCGGCGCGGCCAGCAACGCCTCGTGCCCGCGAGCGCGCAGGGCGACCGCGAGGGCGAGCATCGGTTGCACGTCGCCCCGTGTGCCGTGGGTGACCAGCAACGCCCTCACTTCGCTCGCTCCTCGCCGTTGATGGCGGCGTAGGCGGACAGCCACCGGTCATCGGCGAACAGGCCGTTGGTCAGAATCTCCAGCCCCGCCTTGGCTCCCCGGACCGCGGTCGCGGTCTCCGCCGGATCCCCGCCAAGCAGCCGTCCGACGTGATCGCCGAGTACGAGGGGCGCCAGCAGCCACGACACATACACGACGGCGCGCGCCCGGGAGTCGTCCGAGGAGCGCACCCACCCTTCGCGCTCACCGTCGGCCAGCCATGCCTCGGTGCGATCCACGATCTCGGTGAACAGGGCGGACGCGCCACTCGACCCGTCCAGGAAGGCCCGGGCCAGATACCGCCGCACCGGCGTGGCGGCCTGCAACACCTCTCCCAGCGCGTCGGTCCCCGCCTCGCCACCGGAGCGGATCGCATCGAGCACGTGGTCGTCACACGCCTGCCGCAACCCGTCCTTCGAGCCGAAATGGTGCAGCACCAGCCCCGGCGACACCCCCACATCCGCGGCCACCGCCCGCACCGAGGTCCCCGCGATGCCGTCGGCGCCGAATCTGGCCAACGCGGCGTCGCGGATCCGGGCCCGCGCGGTCAGATCAGAGGTTAAACGCATGTTCAAAGTATTGAACACTCGTTCAGTCTCGTCAAGGTGAGCTGAGTTCTGCCGATCCTGAAGTCAGCCGCCGGGCCGCGGTTCCTCCGCGTGATCGTCGGCCCAGCCGAGCGCCTCGGTGATCGCCTTGTCCGCGATGGCCGACATCGTCGACATGTTGGTACCGCTACGTGGTTGTCGTCGAGGTAGACGAGCACGTTGCCGATCACCGGCGGGCAGACCTCGGCCGTGCAGAAGTAGTCGCTGAAGTCGAGGAACCGCACGTTCGGCGGCAGATCCGAGAGCGCTTCGTATGGCGGCCGCTCAGCGTAGAGCTCCGACCGCGGTGTGGCGCGTTCGGGCGCCGCGATGCCGCGGATCTCGGCACAGGTGGCGGGAGCTTGGCCGAAGCGGGATTGTCTCGCACCGCCAGCACCGGGATTCCAGCCTCCTCGACCTTTCGCCATTGGGCGATGTACCCGGGCGGGCCCGTTCCTCGACGCCAGGTTTTAGTTCCCGGTGCCGATCTTCATCACCGTGTCGGGACGGGTGGTGACGATTTCGTCCACCACGGCGGTGTTCCAGTCGATGCAGGACTGGTCGCCCGGTACGGCGTCGGAGTCGGTGGAGAACGGGCAGCCGCCGCGGAGGATGGACGTGACCTCCCAGTTCTTCTTCTCGGCGATGGGGAGGAGGGCGCCGAGGAACTGCCCGGCGTGCGAGTCGCCGGCGACCACGATCCGGCGAGTGGGATGCCCCGTGGTCTGCGACGTACAGACTTCGAGATCGGCGTTGCGCGGCGAGGTTCCGCACCGGGCCGGGTCGATCCCCGCCCAGTCTTCGGACACCGCGACGAACGACGGCACTGGTTTCACGTCCGCCGAGCCCCAGTAGGTGAACCCGGTCGTCCGCGCGACGGCACCGGGGTGATCGGGATTGTCACCGCACGCCGCGAGCACCATGGCCATCGCCAGGACACCGAACCGGCTTCTCGACCAGGTGATGGGTCAGCACGGCGAGGACGAACGCCAGTGCGATGATCACCGCGCCACCGCGCAGCCCGACCTCTTCCCCGTCACGCGCGACGAGGTAGTAGACCAGGACCGGCCAGTGCCAGAGGTAGAGCGCGTAACACCTTCGTTGCCATTGGACGAAGGGATTCTCTCGAAGTCGCCACTGTGGTGTCCACGCAGGAGACCGGACAACGGCCGCTACCGTGGTCGGCCGACTCCAGCCACGTACGCGAAATGATCGTTTCACTACCGGCTGTCTTCGAAATCTGCATTGAAGTCGACTATTCGAGAACGATCTCGCAGTGCGCTGGCGAACCTGGCGCGATCGAGATGTCAGAATGCGGTTCCCTGCAGCACCCGTATTCAGATGTCACCGCACGCTTGCGTAACGTTGCCCGGTCAGAACTACAGAGGGAGAACGGGTCTCGGCATGACGCCAGAACTGCCTGGACGGGCAGGCGCGCAACGAGCGCTGCTCATCGGGGTCGGGGAATTCTCCACGCAGGTTCCTGCAGGCGAAGAACCAGCACTCGACGACTCGGGGTGGCCTCCACTCGATTTCGCCAACGAGGTGACCGAGTCCGTCAGCCATGCTTTGACGAACTTGCAGTACGAAGCAACAACTCTTCACAATCCCGATCGCCGCGATTTGGTCGGCGCGATCGATCGTGAGCTCGAGGATGGAGAAGCGTGTCTCGTCGTCCACGTCGTCTCTCATGGCGACATCGGTGACGACGATCAGCGCCTCGATGTGGTCCCGGCCAACGGCCGCCCTGGTCTGGGTACCAACGTCAGCGAGTGGATTTCGACCGCACAGCAACGTCGCGCACCGGCGCTGTTCCTTCTCGACCTCTGCCGAGCGGGCCGTGCGGCCCGCCTGCCGTGGCTTGTCGCACGGGCTGGACGTGACGCCAGGGCTTGGGTGATCGCGGGGGCCGGGCCGGACGAAGACGCCTTCGACGGGCGGTTCAGCCGGTCGGTGGCCGAAGTACTGAAACAGCTGGCCGTGGACGGCCTCGGTACCGACCCGAGCAGGAGATACGTTTCGTTCCCGGCGTTCGCGAGGAGGATCGCTGAACGAGTCGAGGCGATGCCGGGTCTGCCTCAGCGGGTACACGCTACGCCGCTCGATCCCGCACAGGATGTTCCCGAGCTACCGTTCTTTCCCAACCCCCGCTTTGTCGACGACCCTCAGCGCCTGGCACGCCAAGCCATCGAGTCACCGCTGCGAAGCTTCCTCGACGAACTCGACGACGTCTTCGACGCGGAGCACTTCCTCGGCCGGGTCGGTTCGCATTTCGCCGGCCGCCGCCGGCAGCTGCGAGACCTGGCCCGCTGGATGGACGGTGCCGACCCCGGCAGCGGCCTCCGCGTCGTGACCGGAAGCCCAGGGGTCGGCAAGTCCGCCTTGCTCGGAGCGCTGGTCTGCGCCGCGCATCCGGTCCTCGCGGCTGCGGTACCGCACGTACGAGCCCGCCTGGAAGCGGCAGGTTGCCCGTCACGCAACCCTTATCTCGGAGCGGTTCACGCACGCCAACGCCGGGTCCCCGAGCTGGTCGACTCGCTGGTCAGGCAGTTCGGCCTGCCTCGCCCGAGCCAAAGCCGCTCTGTCGCGGGGCTGATCACAGAGCTGGCAGGCCTCGCGGTCACGCCGGTCATCGTCGTCGATGCCGTCGACGAGGCCTTGGACCCGAACCGGATGATCAGGGACTTCCTCATGCCTCTCGTCGGTGCACGGCACCTCGATGACACCCCTGTCTGCAGGCTGCTGGTCGGCTTCCGGCCCTGGCAGGAGTTCCAGCTGCTCCGGAAGATCGCCGCTGAGGACCACGGGCTGACGGACCTGGACACCGTCTCTCGCGTCGAACTCCGCTACGACCTCCAGGAGTACCTCCGAACCCGGCTCGCGGACATGCCGGGCTACGACTCGGCCGATCAGCGGCCTGTACGGGAACACCTCGCCACCACCATGGCCACTCGTCTCGTCGGGCTCCGAAGGAGGTCGAACCAGTCCGCATGGGGCGCCTTTCTCGTCGCAGGGATGTTCGTGGGGTACCTCGGCCATCTAGCGCCGGTGACTTCCCTCGTCGAGGCCGAAAAACTGGGTGCGACGGCGCCACGCAGTCTGCCTGAAGTCCTGGAACTGGAACTGGGCGCGCGGCCTGATCGCGCCGAGCTCCGCGCGACGCTGGCCGCGGTGGCGCACACAGTCGGTGAAGGTGCTCCCGCCGAGGTCATCGGCTTCCTCGCCGAAGGATTCTGCGCTACAGCCACCGAGGACCGGGTCCGCGCTCTCCTTGACGCTGTCAGGTTCTATCTGCGGACGACGGTCGAACAGGACGGCACGACGCTCTACCGCCTGCTGCACCAGAGTCTCGCCGACTACCTCCGCTTGCGCCCGATGTCCGGCAGCACGGCGGAGGCCGACGGAGCAGAAGACATCCGGGCAGGCTCCGGCGCCGTCTTCGACCGGCTGCTCGGAGCTGTGCGGGCGGGCCGCTGGGGCAGCTGGTCCTCGGTCCCACCCTATCTTCTGCGCCACGTGATCCACCACGCCATCGAAGCCGGCCGCGTCGACGAGCTGCTTCTCGACATCGAATTCCTCCTCCATGCCGACGGCCGAAGTCTTGTGCCCGAGCTTTACCGCGCGCAGGACACAGCCGCCCGGTTGCGCGGCGACATGTATTTGCAAGCACTCCGACGCTGGGCGTTCGGGAACGAGCCCCTGGCAGTCCGCCGCTGGGTCCTCGCAGTCGAAGCCGCTCGTCATGGTGACGCGGAGCTGGGACGCCGGATCGCCTCGGACATCCAGTCCGGTGGCTGGATCCCTCGTTGGGCGTCCACCCTGCCCTTCGACGACGAAAGAAGCTGGGCCACCGCGGTGACCTCTTCCGGCAGCGAAAGCGCCGGGATCGTGGTCGCCGCGGGAAGTAACGGCCATGCGTGGCAATTCGACTTGAGCACCGGAGAGCGAATCGGCAAGCCGTTCGCGGGGGCATCCGGCGTCGTCTCCTCCGTCGCGCTCGCGGACGTCGACGGCATGCGGTTGGCCGTGACCGGCGGTGCGGACGGATCCGTTCGGGCTTGGGACACCAGGACAGGAGCGCTGGTCGGTAGCACCGACCTGGCCATCGGGTGGATCAACGCGATCACCTGCTCCGAAGTGGGCGGCCGGACAGCCATGATCGTGTGCGGAGACGAATGCGTACGGTTCTGGGACCCCGCCACCGGCGCTGTCCTGGACGCCCCTGCGATCGATCACCGGTGGAGCCGGGCGATCGCTTCGACGAGCATCGACGGACGCCCTGTCGCCGTCACGGTGAGCAACGATCACGCCGTAAGAGTTTGGGATCTGACCGACGGGACGCTTGTGCATCCACCGTCGCGGGATCACCGTGACCGGGTTTACGCGGTCGCCTGCACCATGCTGGACGGCGATCCGGTCGCGGTGACCGGCGGGGACGACTACCTGATCCGGCTTTGGAATCTCAGGAGCGGCCGACCCATCGCTGAGCCACTGGCGGGACACAGTGACTGGATCGCGGCTGTCGTATGCACCGAGATCGACGAACGGCCGACCGCCATCAGCGGCGGGTTCGACCGGGCAGTCCGGGTATGGGACCTCGGTACCGGCCAATGCAGCGAGGTTCTGACGATGCCTGCGCCGGTATGGGCCCTCGACATCACTCCGGACAACGGCCTCGTGGTCTGCACAGGCCAGGATGTCCTGACCCTCGATCACATCGCGAAAGGGCGTTGATGCTCCAGATCATCGGCGTACATGGCGTCGGAAATCACCGGCCCGGTGAGACGGTGGAGCACGCCGCTCTGCAGCTCTCCACCGTCTGGCGACGGCACCTCTCAACCGGCTTTCCGGCCATCCAATCCATCGATGTCGCCTACTACGCCGACCAGCTGCGAGCACCGGGCAGGCAGGGCGGCGACGACCTCGACAACCTTCCCCCGGAAGCCGAGCAGATGCTGCGGGCTTGGCTCGAAAGCCTCGATCTCCCCATCCAAGGCCGTCAGGGCTGGGGTACCTGGCCACTACGTCAAGTTCTGTCCTGGGTTGCGGAACGACGCGGGCTCTCCCCACGCCTGGTCAATATGTTCGTTGCGACCTTCTTCCGGGAAGTCGCGGCCTACCTGAACCCCGACGACGACTCGGCACGAACAGCTGCCCGGGAACGCGTGGTCCACACTCTTCGTTCCAGGCACGCAAAAGTGGTCATCGCACATTCGCTCGGGTCGGTCGTCGCCTACGAAGCGCTGTGGGAATGTCAGGACGTTCCGGTCGACCTGCTCATCACCCTCGGTTCACCCCTGGCCTTACCGCATGCGGTCTTCCCTCGGCTGTGCCCGCCGCCGGCGGACGGTCGCGGAGCGCGACCACCTGGCGTGGCCCGGTGGGTGAACCTCGCCGATCCAGGCGATCTGGTGGCTGTACCGCCCTTCGGCGTTTCCCGGCGTTTCGCGGACGTGGACGTCGACGAGCACAGCGTCGCCCATGCCTTTGACTTCCACCTCGTGTCGAACTACCTGTCCTGCGCACGCGTGGCATCGGTATTGACGGAGTACTCACGACGTAATGGCTGACAGCCTGCGCACGGGCTACGGTTCACCGCCAACCCTCGGCCTACCGGCGTCACGCCCGACACGGAATTCCGACTCGGTCTCGCGATCGTGCTGCAGGGCCTGCGCACCTGAACCGAGCGGCAAGCCGAAGACGCGCAGAGATCTCACCGCGGTGTCGTTTACGACGTCCATACGACAGCGTTCGCGAAATGACGACATCGCCCGCGGGTCCTGACAAACTAGGCCTTTCCGCTTGGTCTGACTCGGCCTGGCTCGCCCGCACAACACCGGCCGTGGCCGACGAACACCCGTCCTATCCACTGGTCCTCTCGATCGAGCACTCCGGCCGCCGGTCGGCTGCACAGTCTCACTCTCTACTTCGCTCGAAGCCCTCAATGTCACCGTCCGCCCGATCCTCTTCTCGAGAACCGGAGATGACGAGCCAGACGAGCAGCAAGAAGACACCGACCGCGAGGTCACTCGTCGTCGCCCCAGGCGCCGGCGTTCCGTCGTTGTAGCCCAGGACGAAAGGTGCCGCGATGAGCCACAGCCCGAGAGCAGGCGGCAATGACGACCAGCGTGAAGCCGCAAGGGGTTCCACCAGCCGCGCGGAGCCGGTCACTATCAGCGCGATGCCCACCAGCGCGTCGTTCCAGAGCCCGTCGAATCCGGTCCCCGTGTACTCATGATCGAGCACAAAGGGCGAAAGTGTCAGCCAGACCCCGGCAAGGAACGTACACGCTCCCGCGACAGCAGGAGCCAATCGGCTCGCTTCGCCCGCCTCGGCACTGTTCCGGTCAGTTGTATTCGCTTCGGGCGAGCGCGATTTCATACCGTTGGAAAATCCTGTCGTCCGGCATCCCCGCCCATTCCGGCGGGGACCTTCCACCCCAGTGTGATGGCTGCCCGAACGCCCTGACCTGACAACTCCCTTGCGATCCACCTTCACATGACGCTGAAGCCAGGGCCAAATGGACCTTGGCCATGACGTGGTCGTTTGTACGCTCCTCACCGCTTGTGGTGAGACGGAACTGCGCCTGCCACGAGCGGCACTCCTCCCGACATCGTCGACCACGGCCCACCGCAATCGTCAGACAGTCGTCAGGTTCACCTGGGCGCTGAGCCGGAAGAATAGCCGGAGAATCGAGGCACAACAGGAGAGCGATGAGCGTGGAGACACCGAAGGCGCAGGACGTCGTCGAGGACGTGACCGTCTGGCTGGCCAACGAGTTCTCGACGAAGCTGTCACCCTCGGCGGTGGGCGCCATCGTCCGCGCCACCCACCGCGACCTCAAGGACCAGATCGTGCCCGAGGCGATCGGCGAGATGCTGCACCGTCTCGCACGCGACCGCATCGCCCGAGTCGTGCAGGTGTTGTGATGCGCTATGAGCAACACTGCCCGATCGCGCTGGCGGCCGAGGTGGTCGGCGAACCCTGGACGCTGTTGATCATCCGCGAGCTGCTGAACGGCAGCACCGCGATCACGGACATCGCGGCCGGCGTTCCGGGTATGTCGACCGGCCTGCTGACCAAACGGCTGCGCAAGCTCGAGGCCACGGGTCTCGTGGTGCTTCGCCCCCGCCGGGCCGAGTTGACCGAAGCAGGCCAGGCGCTGGCCGAAGTCGTCGAACCGCTCGGCCGCTGGGGCGCACGGCACCTCCCGCCACCGCGACACGGCGATCTCGACCCTGCCCTCGTTCTCCGTGACGTCGCCCGCGGCATCGACCGTTACCTGCTTCCACGCGAGGCCGTGTCGATTCACTTCCGGTTCACCGAATCTCCCGGGCCGCGCTGGTGGTGGCTCGTGCTGTCCAGGACGGTAACCGCGGCAACCGTTCACGATCCGAAGCGTCCGCAAGCGATGCGGATCGAGTGCACGGTCGGCGCCCTCGCCAGGGTCTGGCTCGGCCACGAGGACTGGCTGGACGCCCTGCGGGACAAGGCGATCGTCATCACCGGCCCACGGAACTCCGTACGCCAGGCCATCACATGGCTCGGCACCAGCCGCTTCGCCGAGAACAGTCCTACCGGTAGCGGTGCACCGATGCCGTTCTCATAGAACGAACAACATTGTGCCGTGTAGGTCGCTGAAAGGTTTCTCGTCGACGTACACGACGTTTCGGCTCTGGGGCGGGCTCCGGGCGGTTCACCCAAGAATCGAACAACAGGATCAAAGCGGCGAACGCGAAGCCTGCGCTCGCGAGCACCCACAGATCCAGCACAAGCATGAGAACCGCCACCAAGAAGGCGGGGACCACGGCGAACAGGCAGAACGGATCAGGCCTGCCGAAAATCGGACGTGACTGAGTTCCGGTCTTCATGGTGAACCTTCGTTCGATCCGTTTTCCATGAGTTCGAACGCGCGGAGGTCGGCGATCCTCGCCTTCTCCTCGGCCTCCCCTGCGAGTTCCCGGTGACGCAACGCCGCGAAGGCGTCGTCGCGGCGACGGAGCTCTTCTCCTCGCTCCCGGTGGCCCTCGGCGCGCCGGATCGCCGCGTAGGCCCGGTGAATCTCGATCTCACGCGCCTTCATGCCGCGCGGGAACCGCTTGGCTCTGCTCCGATGTTCCGACGCGGCGGCCAGCTCGTCGTAGGCTCTGTAATGACAGGCAGCCACTTCACCGAGAGCTCTGTGTCTCTGTGCTAGAGACGGATCGCCAGCTGCCATCGACTCCGCTGCGCGCTCCAAGTGCTCACCTGCCGCCGAGCGCACCCGAGCGGCCTCGGCTCGCAAGCGCTTGGCACGCTGGAACCCGCTGTCGACAGTGCCTGCGGGGACAACCGCTCCACCGGCTGCCACCGACGGCTTCCCCCTGCCCAGGTACGACAGTTCGGTCAGAGCTCTGCTACGCAGGCTGACTGAGAGACCCATCACCGTCCTCGTTAATCGGATAAGGAACGCACGCCGAGCGTGTCATGGAACTGGCAGAACCGACCTGACGAAATCCTTACGATCGCACCGTTCAGCGATCAGCCTGCTTCCGTGAGCGACTTCACCGCACGCCTGTCCGCCTCTCTGGCGGCGAGCTCATGTCGTCGAGCAGCAGCCTCGTCACCGGCTGTTCTGGCCGAGAACGCCGCGGCACGTTCGTGATGTGCTTCGGCGCGACGGATCGCGGTGAACGAACGATCGATCAGAAGGTTCCATTGTGGAGACTCACGCGGATGGATTTGCGCTCCGGCGCGGGCTTCGGCGGCGTTGGCGAGTTCGTGATAGGCGAATCCGTGGTGCGCGGCGACTTCGCCGAGCAGCCGCTGGGACTTGGCCCGCGTGAACGCCTCCGGCTCTCCGCTCGCTTCGATCTCCGCTGCCAACGTTCGATGTCCGTCCGCGATGGCCCAGGCCCGGTCCGCGTCGTCGCGCAGCCGTCGCACCCTGGGGTGAAGTTCCACCCGCGAGGCGGTGTCGGCTTGTGCTGCGAGCACGTCGGCGGTCATGGGCGTTTCCTCCCGTGTTTCAGTGAGCGTGTTTCCACCCTGACACGAATCGGGGACCCTGAAACTGACGACTGCCTTACGATCGAAGACTGTTAGCCTGGCGGCCGGAAGGAGATACCGACTGTGCCCACTCGTGTTCTTCTCGTCGAGGACGACGTGATGATCAGCGAGGCATTGAGCCTCGCGCTGGCCGACGAGGGCTTCGCCGTCGACTGTGCGGAAACCGGCGAAGACGGGCTCGAACTGCTCGCGGACGGCCGATTCGACGTCGTCCTGCTCGATCTCATGCTGCCGGGCATCGACGGACTCACCGTCTGCCGATCCGTGCGCGAACAAGGTGCACTGCCGATCATCGTGATCACCGCCCGCACGGACACCCAGGACGTCATCGCAGGCCTCGAAGCCGGCGCGGACGACTACGTCACCAAACCGCTGGTCGCCGGTGAACTCGCGGCCAGAATCCGCGCCCTGCTCCGCCGCACCGCACCACCTCCCCCGGCCCGGATCACCGTGGGCGGCCTGGAAATCCAGCCCGACGAGGAAAGCGTGCATCGTGACGGCCGCCGCGTGCATCTGACCCGCACCGAATTCCGTCTTCTCGCCGAACTGGCCACCGCTGAGGGCAGGGTCGTCACCAGGGAACAGCTGCTCCAGCGGGTGTGGGGTCACGACTACTTCGGTGACACCCGGCTCCTGGATGTCCACATCAGACGGTTACGCCGCAAGGTCGAGTCCGATCCCGACAATCCGAGTCTGGTGCTGACCGTGCGCGGACGCGGCTATCAAATCAGTCCGGGATCATGACCCGCGCGGGGTTCGGGGCGGCGTTGCGTCGGCTTTCCCTGCGCTGGCGCGTGGCAGGCGCGTTCGGCCTCGGCTTGGCGGTGGTCATGACCGTGCTCGGGGTCGCGACCTGGAACCTGACCACCGGCTACATGCTCGACCAGCGCGAACAGAGCACCTTGCGGCAGTCGGAGGTCAACGTCGGCCTCGTCGACAAAGCGCTGGCCGAGCACTCCGACAACCTCACCGAACTGCTGACCGGGCTCGCCAGTGGCCCGGACTCGTCGATCCTCCTGTCCCGGCCCGACGGCTGGCTCACCAGCGGACGGCAGATCGAGCCCGGCATAATTCCGGCCGCCCTGGTGACGAGCGCGCGTGACGGCGTCGCCGCACGGCAACGGTTCACCGCCGACGGTATCCCCGTGCTCGCCATCGCCACCCCGGTAGGCAGCGGCGGGAGCGTCTACGTCGAACTGTATCCGCTGCTCGAATTGGACCGGACCTTCCGATACCTCAGCATCCTGCTCACCGCGGGCACCGTCGTGGCCTCACTGTTCGGAGTGTTGCTCGGTGCCTGGACCACCAAACGAGCGCTGCGTCCTCTCACCGCACTTCGCGGCGCCGCAGCCCGGGTGGCACGCGGGGATCTGACGACCCGGCTCCCGCATCAAGACGACCCGGACCTCGCCCCGCTCGCCACGAGCTTCAACACCACGACCGAACAACTCGAACAACGAGTCCGCCGTGACAAACGCTTCGCCGCGGACGTCAGCCACGAACTCCGCTCCCCCCTCACCACCATGGTCAACGTCACCCAGGTCATGACCCGCCGCCAGGACACGATGGACCCGACCGCTCGCAAAGCACTGGGACTGCTCGACGCGGAACTGCACCGCTTCCAAGGCATGGTCGTCGATCTGCTCGAGATCTCCCGCGCCGACCAGGACGACATCACCGAGACCGCCGAACTGGTGGACCTCGACGACCTCCTGCGCAACATCCTCGACAGCAGAGGGACTTCCGCGTCCATTCTCGACAGCGATCCGGACACGCCACTCGTCTCCGCCGACCGCCGCCGCATCGACCGGGTCGTCACCAACCTGCTCGATAACGCCGACCGCTACGGTGGCGGCGCCGTCGCCGTGGCTCTGCGGCGAAGCGGCGTCAATGCGAGGATAGAAGTCGACGACGCTGGCAGCGGCGTTCCACCCGCTCTCCGGGAACGCATCTTCGAACGCTTCGCCCGCGGCCTGCACGCCGGTCGCCGTGACCGCGATACAGGCAGTGGACTGGGGCTGGCCATCGTCGCAGACCACGTCCACCGCCACGGCGGCACCGTCTGGGTCGAAGACCGGCCCGGCGGCGGCGCCCGATTCGTCGTCGAACTCCCGGAGGCAGCCACATGAAGCAACGCGTGATCATCCTCGTCACGCTCGCCCTCTTACTCGGCGGCTGCGGTGTGACAGACCAGGACGAACCCGAGCCGATCACCACACTCGCGCCCAGCACCACGCCGACGGTCTCAAGCCGTTCGGTTCCACCCACGTCGCCGCCGAGTCCCGCTCAATCGTCAGGCACTCGTCAGGTGCAGTCCCCCGTGTCGCCGACACAATGAGGATGTCGTCGAACAGGAGGAGAGGGACATGACCGTCCACGATCACCATACCGACGACATCACCGACGAAGTCCGACAATGGCTTTCCCGCGAGTTCGCCCCCTCCTTGTCCGAAGCCGCCGTCAACGACATCGTGTGCGCCGCCCACGCCGAACTCGACGGTCAAATCAGGCCCGACGCCATGGGCGAAATGCTGCACCGGCTCGCGCGATTTCGCGTGCTCCGTGCACTCGGAACTCAATGACGTCCTACGGTGCGCATTCCCGCAGGACAGCTTCGATTTCCGCGTCCTCGAGTCGCCGTGGCCCAACGTAGTAGAGGACCGAGCCGACAGGAAGCTCACCTTCCCAGGACGGATTGACGATCAGGTCCTCACCGTCTCGCGCAACAAGGACCGTCGCACCGAAGGCCCGGCCCAGCGCGACCTTGCATTTCTCGGTGCTCAATCGCCCGAGTGAACTGGGCAGGGTCGCGGAGTAAGTGCTGGCTCCGCCGGACGTCATCAGTTCCGAGTAGACCTCGGTGATGCCGGGCGACGTGAGTTCCTCGGTGACCATGCGCGGTGTGTGCCACTGAACGCATTTGATCCGCGGATCGACGTAGTGCACGAGTTCGGCTTTCTCCATGTCCCGCAGAGTGACCACCACATGCGCCGATCGGTTCACATGGTTCACGGTCACCGCGACGGCAAGCGCCTCGTTGTCGTCACGCATGTCGACGAGAACTGTGCCGGCTCTTTCCACGCCGGCCCTGGTCAGCACCTCGACTGCGGTCGGCTCGCCACGGACGAAATCCACCGGCTGTGCGGGCATCGGGTGAAGCGGTGTGTCATCGGTCGCGCACAAGGTCAAGCAGGCCGATCCTCCCGGCGAACAACTGCCTGACGAGCCGCTCGGTCCGGCCGGGCGTGTAGCCGATCAGAACCGTATGTCCTTCCGCACGTACGACATCCAACCCCTGCATTCGCCGTCCCTTCGCCAATTCGATCTTCGAGGCGAGCCTTGTGAACACCGTGGTGATCGTCACGATCCCACCCACGATGACGTAGGCACCGACGAAATGATCCGCGGTGGTCTCCGGTGAGAAGTCTCCGTACCCCACCGTCGTGGCCGTGACGACGAAGTACCACCAGTAGTTTCCCGGCAGGACCAGTTCGCTTCCCACCGGTTCCGCCAGCAGCATCAACGGCCAGCTCGTCACGAAGACGAAAATGACGACCGCGACCGGAAACGTCCACCCTCGCCCCAAAACCCAGCGAGACAGCAACCTCGACAATACGGACGGCAACTCCGTCTCCAGTCCGTCGGCGAGCACTTACCAGCTGACATGCTGATGAAAGGTCAGCTTCCAGCCATCGTCACGACGAACGTAGACGCTGCTTACCCGGGCCGAATAGGGAACCCCGTCTTTGGTTGCGGCGACCCGGTAGTTGACCGCGCCAACCACGCGGCTGAGCCTTGCCGCGCTCAGATCGGCAAGGCTATACGCCGTCCAGGTCGCCCCGCACAAGGCTGACAGAGCGGCTTCGCGTTCCTGGATCGGTTTTCTGTCGATCAGGAGTACCACGACACGGTCATGGAGCACAGTCTCGTAGAACGACCGTGCGGAGGCTGGTTCGTCGGTGAGCACGCGCCAGGCACCTCGCTCCAGGCCCGCCAACGCGTCCACGGCTATCGCTTCACGACTTCACGCAGGAACCCTCCGTGCCCGTGCTCATCGTCTGACCATTTCACGATTCATGCCTGGGCCTCGCCGATCTGTCGTAGCCCGCGCTGTCGGGCTGTCGCGTCACCGTCCTCCGGCTTGCACCGGACGGCGATCAGTATCCCGCACGTCGACGCGACCGAACCTGACAATCACCTTACGTTTTGACCGGCCGCGTACTCAGCGAGCCGCCGAGCTGTTCTCGCCATCGTGCGCTGCACTTGCCTTTCCGAGGAACGGAGCCCTATCCCGCGGGCTGAATACGTTCCCTGCCAACGAATTCTTGTACCTCCACCGGGGATCTCGTGGAGGTCGATCGTCGCCTGGTGATCCGCCAATTGCGGGCTTTTCACGGTCTCGTAGGCGAACCGCTTCCCGGGAGTAAGGCCCGCTACCCGTTCCCGGGTGACAGCCCGGCCCGCCCGGAAGGCACGGATGGCACCCACTTCGTCACGTCCATCCGGCGAGAGGCCGGCCGAGCGGCCGACGTCCAGCTCACCGGCGCCCGACCAGGCTGGCCACGTCCGCGGATCCAGCAGCAATGCCCACACGACCGCAGGCGGTGCCGTCGATTCGGCCAAAACGTCGTACGACCGCACTGCAGGACCCTCCAGGAAAAGGTGACTGTGATGACGACCCCGGATCGTGCCACAGGTCGCGCCTGGCGGTAAGCCGATTGAGACACATGGACTCTCTAAGTCCATTATGGACAAGCGTCCGATTGGGCACGCCCAAAGACTTCATGTGGCCGACGACAACTGTCCCCTGATCAGCGGTTGCGAGCGGCGACCTAATGGCCGCTCGTCTCACCGATGCCGGTCCGTGGCCGGAACGCGACGATCGGAAGCCGCCTCACCAAGCGACGTCGTGCGACGTCGCTACCGTCGTAAGTCCAGCCGAGCAACTTACTCAGCAGCGGACGAAGGACAGGGAGCAGCATCCGGTTTCGCCGCTCGTAGCCGGCCATAATCGCGATGGCCTCGGTCTCGGTCAGCAGCCGGTGCGCCAGCCTGAAACGCCGACGGCCGACAATAACCTCTCGGGAATTCTGCCCTGGATGTTGCGATACCAGTCCGAAGCAGGGCCCAAGTCCCGCGATGACCATGACCACATCTGAATCGGCATCGGCGCCGACGGCTTCCAGAACGGTGCCGTACCGGAGCAGGCAACGGACGTCCACGCACAACTTCAACCACCATGGACACTATTGCGTCTGCAACAGCGTCCATGGGGAACAGGCCTCCGTTACACCAAGGAGAAGAAGCGCTGAAGGCCGGGGACCCAGTAGATGACACCTCACCGCTCGGCTGTCGCATTCAACTGGAGCGGCCCTGCCGAAGGGCTACCAAAACAGTTCGCCGGACGGCAGGATTCGAGGATGGCGTGGGAGTGGGTAGCACCTGTTACTGCTGGGCTGACCGCCGTGACCGGCGTGTTCTTCACCTGGCTCTCTGGCAAACAAGGCCGAGCGCAGGTGGAGCGGATGGCCCGTCACGCCGAGGAGGCGACCACGCGCGATCGATTGACACACCAGCGTCGAGACGCGTACGTCACCGCCTTGCTCGTGGCGGAACTAGGTCTACGGCGCAAGCGATACGAGCGCGAAGGCGAGCTGGACAAGCTGGCCGAGCTGAACCAACGATGGCCCAAAGGGAGCGCGTGCAGGCAGAGATGGACGCGGTGATCGGGTTGGAGATCTACGGCAGCTCGCAGGCCTGCGAGCTACTCAGGTGCTGGAACGTAGCGGCAGCCAACGAGGACGAGGCAGAGATGCAGGCCCACCGTGACGCGATGATCGACCTCGCGCGCCGCGAATTAGGCACACACCTCCTGAGAATGACGTCGGATGACGACTCCTGATCCCAAAGACATCCTCAGGATCCGGAGCTAGGCCGAGAGATCGGGGAGATAAGGCGACGCACGATCTCGTCATGCCCACGGCTTCGGAGCTCCAGCCCCTCGGGCCTAGACAGTAATGTTCCCGCCTGCATCGTCGACTCTTGGAGAGTCGGTCCGGAAGTTCGAGTGGTGAGGTGTGCCGAATGCAGTGGGGAGAGGCAGCCGATGTGAGGCTGATGGAGTCGTCGTGGCGTTCCCGAGGCCTTCCTGAAGCTCTGTTGCCGGATCAGCTGGGCGGGCTGTGACGGCGAAGGATGACGGCACGGCCGGATCGCAGTTCAACCTGCCACGCTTCTGGAACGGAGCCCCGGCCAGGAATCGGTTCTTCGTAGGGCGCGAGGCAGAGTTGGACCGCATGGAAGCCCTGTTGTCCCTCGGAACACGACGTGGGCTCTACGTGACCGGCATGGGCGGGATCGGCAAGACGCAGCTCGTTCTCGAGTACGTCTACCGCCACTCTCACGACCATGAACTTGTCTGGTGGATCTCGGCGTCGGATACCGTTTCGCTGCGAGCAGCATTCGCCGAACTGGCCCGCACACTGGCGGTGGGCAGTGATGCCGAGTCGGCGGTCAATGCCCTGTCAACCGGTACGCCGGTGCACCGATGGCTCCTGGTTTTCGACGGTGCGTCGAGCTTCGCTGACCTCTCCCCCTACATCCCAGGCGGGTCCAGAGGCAGATTCTTGGTCACCTCGCGGAATCCGGACCCGCCAGCCACCGACTTTCCGGTCGATGTCTTCACGAGACAGGAGAGCGTGCGGCTTATCACCAAGCGACATCCCGCTCTGACTGACGATGAGGCCGACCGGGTCGCTGCGGCAGTGGGTGATCTGCCGTTGGCGGTGGAGCAAGCGGCGGCGTGGATGGCGGTCACCGGTGACACCCCCGACATGTACCTGCGCATGTTCGAGAACGCGGTCCAAGGGCTGCTATCGGCCGAGGGAAGTCCCGATGCCGATCTCTCCGCGATCTGGAGCATTCCATTGCAGACCCTGGCCGACAGGCATCCCGGCGCCGCCGCACTACTGGGGCTGCTGTCGTTCTTCGAGGCCACGCGGGTCAGCCGAGCGGATCTCAAGCTCGTGCCGACCATCGAGGTCCCTCCCGCTCTCGAACGTGTGCTCACCGACCCGATCGCCCAGGGCCGCGCCTTGCGCGAAATCAACCGGTACTCGATGCTCAAGATCGACCACCGCAACGGGACCCTGCAAATGCACCGGCTGGTCCGTGAGGCCGTGCAACGGCGTCTCGACGAAGACACCGCCGATCAGTTCGGCCGGATGGCCGACGCGCTGGAAGACCGGGTCGCGGTCGAAGTCGAGTGGTCCACCGACACCCCGGCCCAGGTCGACCTGCTCAAACGGGACGCGCTGGCCGCCGTCCTCGTTCGTCGGTTGGACGAGACCCGGGCGCGAGAACCGAGATCATCACTGCTGATCCACCTGGACGGCGCCTGGGGTTCAGGCAAGAGCACCCTGCTGAACTTTCTCGGCCGAAGGCTGACCGAAGGTGGATACCTGGTCGTCCGGCACGACGCCTGGCAACAGTCACGGTTGTCACCACCGTGGTGGTCGCTTCTGACGACGCTACGCAGACATGTGGTGACGGACAGGAAATGGGCACGACGAGTTGACTTCCGCCTCGCAGAAACAGTGGAGCGGGCCCGCCGGTCAGGTTCACCCTATCTACTGGCGTTGATCATGCTCGTGGTCACCGCCGGCGGTTTGGCGGTGACCGTCAGGGCGGGAATCGGCGGAGCGGGACAGCTCTCGGAGGTTCTCAAGGTCACCGCACCGGTAATCACCGCGATCGGCTTCCTGTGGGCAGGAACCAGGTTCGCCGCACGAATGCTGCTATGGGGGTCGGTTCGCGGTGCCCGGCTGTTCGAGCAGTCGGATACCAATCCGATGGGCAGAGTCGCCGAACACTTCGACTGGCTTCTACGCCGATCACGCAAACCAGTGGTGTTCCTGATAGACGACCTCGACCGCTGCAAAGATGCCCAGGTGGTCGAACTGCTGGAAGCGATTCAGACCCTGGTCCGGGATGCGCCACGAATGCACGACCCGACTGGGACGCAGCCGTCCGCAGCGTACTTCGTCATCGCCGCCGACGGTACGTGGCTGCGCCGAGCCTATGACGCCGAGTACGGTGCGACCGATCCACTCGGCTATCAGTTTCTGGACAAGCTCTTCCAGCTCACAGTGCCGATGCCCGCGTTGAGCGCCACCGCACAACAACGGTTTCTCGGCAGGCTCCTGACGCCTGGAAAACCCGAAGCTGTGAGATGGCGTGACGTCGAAGAAGCGAAGGACCGCATCAGCGACGCCGGCAGCGACGAACAAGCCGTCGTCGGCACTCTCGCGACAATGAGCCCTGAACTCCGCGACGCCGTGGCCGTCGACGCCACCCAAGCGTTGTCGGGCAAAGCCGTCCGTACCCAACGCGAGCACATCCTCCGCAAGTTCGCTCCGCTGCTGCCGCCAAACCCCCGGAGCATCAAACTCTTCCTCAACAACTACACGATCCTGCGAGCCGTCCGGACATTGGAAGGCGTCGCGGTCGACATCGACTCCCTTGCCCTCTGGACGATCCTGCGACACCGTTGGCCCGCCATCGCTGATGCACTGCAAAGAGACCCAACTCGCGTCCGCGGGATCATCGAACCGTTGTGGTGCTCCGAAACCTTCCCGGCGGAACTTCAAGAGATGGCGCGCTCCACCGACCTGCGCGAGGTGGTAATGCACCGACCGGGCGGGCCGCTGACCGCAGACGTCATCCGCCAATGCTGCGGAAGCCTCTGACAGGTCGAGCCTCCAACGGTTCCCATACCCGAAAGGCGGCGGCCGATCATCACAGATTGAAGGACGTGCCTTTGATCCATCCGGTTTTCCCGTCGACGACGTGCACAAACCGCGAGCAAGCGTCGAGGCAGAGACTGGCAGGCGTTCGCGAGGCCCGACCGCCAGTTCGCTACAGCGGTTGGTCGATGGTGTGGCTCAGGTTGGTCAACCAGGTGAGGTGATCACGTAACGCGTCGCGTCCGACCAGCGAGAGCCGCAGCCACGTCCTAGGCCGCCGCCCGACCGCCCCTTTGCGGATCTCGAGATTGCCTGCGTACTCGAGGGTCCGGCCGTGCTTCGAGACCGCGGAGTCACAGGGCGCCGATGAGGTCGCGGGGTGGCGAACTCGACCCAGTCGGCGCCTTGCAGCAGCGCGCACAGCGCCAAGCGCGGCCCAGTCTCGAAGATCGGGTCACGCTTGGCGCCACCTTCACACGAGCGTCAGCCCCGGTCGAGCATTCCGGGGCCGAACACCTCGTGGTGAACGCGCTCGGCGGGCAGGCCGCGCCGGATCAGTCCGGCGCGGATCCCGTGCATGAACGGCAAGGGGCCACACAGGTAGGCGGTGGTGCCCGAAGGCAACGGGAGCGCGTCGACGTCCATGAGACCGGGCCGCGAGCTGTCGTCGTGGCCGTTCTCGTACCAGTACAACTCCTCGGCCTCGCCCAAACCCGTCGCGGTCTGGGCCAACCACGCGAAGACCACTCCGGCCGAGAACGGCAGGCAGCTGGTCACCGAGATCACCCAAAACGACATCGACCGTGCCCTGGACACCGCCGCCCGCATCGGCGACGACTACCTCCAGCGCAAGCTGGGCGGTGGCCGGGTGGACCAGTCGAAGTTCAGCCACGGCAGCTCGAAACAGCGCAAGAAGTGGTTCACCACCGGCACCACGGCCGGCGACCCGGCGCGCTGTGACACCTTCGGCACCCGCGACCTCGGCTGAGCCTGGGTCAGGCGCGTGGTCGGCTCTTGCGGCCCGTGACCTTGTTGTAGATGACCAGGACGATGATCGCGCCGATGACCGATCCGATCCACCCGGCGGGTTGGAAGCCGCGGAGGCCGACGGTGAGCAAGCCGAACAGCAGGCCACCCACGACGGAGCCGACGATGCCCAGCACGATCGTCCGCAGCACGCCGATGTCGTCCTTGCCCGGTACCAGGGCTCGCGCGATGAAACCGGCGATCAGACCGAACAGAATCCAACCCAGAATGGTCCAGAACATCGCTTCACCTCATGATCGATCGGGCGGACAGGGCTAACCTTACGGAGAAGACCACGAGGGCGCCAACGGCATCCAGCCGGGGGAATCTCAGGACGGTTCAGGGTCGTCGCGGCCTCAGTTCCCGGTCTGGATGTTCTCGATGAAGTGTTTGAAGCGGTCCAGGGCGATGTGGACGTGGCGGTCGAGGAAGCCGAGTTTGTCGGCGGCGTTCTCGACGAGTCCCGCCGGGGTGATGTTCATGTCGATGGTGATCCGGGTGTGGGTGTCGTCGATCCGGTGCAGGGTAAGGGAGCCGGAGTGACTCGGTCCGGTCCGGGATTCCCAGGCGATCAGGTGGTCGGTTCGCTGGTCGGTGATGGCGGCGTCGAATGTTCTTTTCAGGCCGCCGATGCCGATGGTCCAGCGGGTGTGGGTGTCATCGTGCTGTTGGACCCGCTCGAGTCCGACCACGTAGCGGGGGAGGTCGGCGAACCGGGTCCAGTGGTTGTACACAGTGGACACATCGGCGTCGACCTCGATGGACTTGGTGATCGTGCTCATCGCTGGATTGTCGGCTTCTCAGGGGCGGCCGGGCGTCGCAGGTCGGGTTCGAGGTAGATGACGCGGGCGATCGGTACCGCTGCGCGGATGCGTTGTTCGGCGGCGTCGATGGCCTGGGCGACCTCCGCTCCGGTCGCGGCCGAGGGCACGGCGATCTTGGCGGCGACGAGTAGTTCCTCGCGGCCGAGGTGCATGGTTCGCAGGTGGATGACGGAGTCGACGCCGTCGCCGGGCAGCGCGGTCTCGATCACGGTCCGGTGTTCCCGGGTCGCGCTTTCGCCGATGAGGAGGGACTTCATTTCCACGGCGAGGATCGCGGCGATCGCGACGAGCAGCAGGCCGATCATCGCGGTTTCCGCGGCGTCCCAGCGGCCTTCACCGGTGATCAGGGTCATCGATACGCCGAGCAGCGCGAACACGAGGCCGAGCAACGCACCCAGATCCTCGAGCAGGATGACCGGCAGCTCCGGCGCCTTCGCAGTGCGGATGAACCGCGCCCACGAGCGACGTCCGCGAACACGGTTGGACTCGATCACGGCGGTGCGCAGTGCGTAGGCCTCCATGGCCATGGCGACCAGCAGGACCGCGATCGGGACCCACTGCCAGGTCTCGATCGGATGCGGATCGGCCCACTTGTGCCACGCCTCGTACAGGGCGAACAGGCCACCGAGACTGAACAGCACGATGGACACGATGAACCCGTACACGTAGCGCTCGCGTCCGTAGCCGAAGGGATGTTCCGGTGTCGCCGCCCGCTTGGCGCGTTTGCCGCCCAGCAGCAACGCCTGGTTGCTGGTGTCGGCCAGCGAGTGCACGGATTCGGCGAGCATCGACGAGGATTGGGTGAGCAGGAATGCGACGAACTTCGTCACCGCGATCCCCAGGTTGGCGAACATCGCCGTGACAACCGCCCGTGTACTTTCCTCTGCAGCCTCTGGAATCGAACGCACCATCGCCGTCTCGCGCGCGGCCTAGCAAGGGAGCTTCCTAAAGCCCTTTCCCGAGGTTTCGGAAACGTCTTCCCGCCCGCCGCGGCGCTGAGATCAAGCTCAAGTTGATCCCGCTGGTCGGGACGGGGTGATCCGGTCATGACGAACGCCGCCCTGGGCCGGGGTGAGCGTCCGCGCCATCAGCGACATGGAGCGGGGGATCACGAAAAGGCCGCAACGCCGAACGATCGCAGCGCTCGCCGCGCCGCTGTCCTCGACCGGCCGAACCCCGGGATCCACAAGACCCGCCTGATCGGTGTCCTCCCGGCGGACGTCGACGACCTCACCGGACGCGAGAGCGATCTCGACGCGTTGCGCGCCCTTTCCGCGGATCTGTGCGACGGACGGTTCCTTCGCCGCCAAGACGACCACGCGAACGCCCACCGCCGCACGTCCGAGACCGAGGAACTCTACGAACGCGGTGCGACCTCGAAGAAAGTGGCGACCCGCCTGCTCCTCAGTCCTCGCACGGTGGACGCCCACCTCCGCAACATCTTCCGCAAGCTCGACATCACCTCACACCGTCACCTGAGGGAAGAAGGCGCCACTGCGGGCAGGGTCCCGCGTCACCGAGGATTCGACGGGCGTCACGATCCCGGCAACCGCGGTGAGGGCCGCCGCCACCCTCATCGAAACCGGACTGCGCGACGGGACGTGGCTGATGATCGTGATCCACGGAGCCGGCAGAACCCTCCGCTCAGTGGCCGCCCGCACCGGTCCGCACTGATTCGACGTAACTGTGCCCGGGCTCGATCGGGTCCTCCGCCGCCGCCTCGCCACCCACGAACAGAAAGCCGGCCATGACCGCGAGCACGGAGACCGTCCTGTACCACTTCACCGCCATCACGAGATGCTCCTTCGGTCGATGCGCACTCTCCACTGTGGACCTCACAACCCTACTTGGCCGCACGACGGGACAGCGTACACGCGCCCTAGCCGATAACGCTGTGATGCGCGATTTCGACATCGACATTCGACCGTTTCGAAGGGCACGGGTTTCGGGCAGCTCCGATACGTGAATACCATTCCGGAGTTCTCGCTGAGCGGGAAGGTAAGGGCCGCCGACAGGGCAGACCGCCAACCTTGCCTCGCGACGCCACGATCGGACCTCGAAGTGCGATCATCAAGACGTGAGGCCAAGATTGGACCTATTCGAAGAACACGATACAAGCACGTCAGCCGCTGCGAGCCTCACGGAAATCCCAGATCGTGAAACCTGAATTTCATTCAGGCTCCATTTTGACGTAACGTAACCCGACGGCAGCCCGAAGAACAGAAATTTACATCCGATAGGGTCCATTGATCGCCCTTACGGGTATCACGAAACCCCTGCCAAGGGATCATGCAGACGTGGACCTTATAGCGTCGATGCCACTCTTCGAGGCATGACAGTGGAGGAGTGTGGTCGCGTGGGCACGAGGGCGTTCGGTGAGGTCCTGCGGCTCTACCGGCTGCGTTCGTCGATGACGCAGGAAGAACTCGCCGAGCGGACCGGGATCAGCGTGCGGGCGATCAGCTACATGGAACGCGGCCGGGTCCGCACGCCGCAGCGCCGGACCGTGGAACTCCTGTCCGAAGGCCTCGGGCTGACGCACGACGAACACCGGGAGTTCGCGGACGCCGGTCGCGCCGGACGGCGCACATCGTCCGATACGGACAAGCCCGACCTCGCCGGCACGCTGACGAGCAGCTGCGCGCTGCCACCGGAGCTGACCGAGCTGACCGGCCGGGACGCCGACCTGGAGGCCTTGGAGCGGTACGCACTCGAAAGCGTTGCCTCCTGCCGGCTGCAGCTCGCGGTCGTTCACGGGCTGCCGGGCTCCGGTAAGACCGCGCTGGTCGTGAAGGCGGCGCACCGCTTGAAGGAAAGCTTCGCTGACGGCTGCCTCTACCTGGATCTTCGCGGCACGGACCGCGCCCCGCTCACCACCGATCGGGCGGTCCGGCAACTGCTGCACGCGTTCGGTTTGGACGAGCGCGTGGTCCCCAACGATCCCGACAACCGGCTGTCGCTCTACCGCTCGCTGCTCCGCGACCGCACGGTGCTGCTGGTGCTCGACAACGCCGCCGACGAGGCACAGGTGCGGCCGTTGCTGGCGACCAGCAACGGCACGCTCGTCCTGGTCAGCAGCCGTAACACGCTGACCGGATTGGACGTCCGGCACCGGATCGGTCTGGACCGCCTCACCCCGGACGACGCGGTCGAACTGCTGGGCCTGGTCGCCGGGCAATACCGCGTCGCCGCCGAACTGGAGGAAGCGAGACGGGTCGCCGGCCTTTGCGGCGGCATCCCGCTCGCGCTCATCATCGCGGGCAACCGGCTGGCCAGCCGCACCCAGTGGCCGATCTCGTACCTCGCCGACCGGCTGGAGGACGAGAGGCGACGGCTGTCCGTGCTCACCGCCGGGGATCTACAGGTGCGCACGGCCTTCGAAATCTCCTACCACCACCTCGATCCCGATGCCGCGAGCATGTTCCGACGCCTCGCCCTGGTACCCGGATCCGAGGTCTCGATCGAGCTGGCCGCAGTCGTCTCGGGACAGCCGGAGGAAACGGCCGAGCTCAGCTTGGAGAAACTCGCGGACGCCAGCCTGCTCACCGCCAGCGGGACCTGCGGGCGGTACACCTGCCACGACCTGTTGCGCGTCTTCGCGCGAGAGCGCCTGGAACGCGAAGAAAACGTCGAGGCAACACAGGACGCCCTGGTCCGGACAAGGCACTGGTTACTCGAGGTCGCCACCAAGGCCGCCCTGTACTTCGACCACGACCGAATGGGCGTCCGGGCCGTCGACGGCCCGGACCCCATCTACGACCGCCAGGCCGCGACCAGTTGGCTGGAAGCGGAACGGTCCAGTTGGCGCTGCTCGCTGCGCACCGCCGTCGCACAGGGGGAACATCGCCGGGTCCTGGACCTGGCGGCCGCCATGCACTGGTACTCCGACCTGCGCGGTGACGGGGAGCTGTGGTGCGAGGTGTTCGGCGCGGGGGCGAAGGCGGCGCGTGCGCTGGGTGACCGCCGGGCCGAAGCGGAACAGTCCAACTTCCTGTGCTGGGCTCTCAGCGTCCTGTGCGGTAAGCCTTACGAAGCGCTGGAAGTGCAC
The DNA here is from genome assembly GCF_037997115.1 of Amycolatopsis coloradensis. Taxonomy (NCBI): domain Bacteria; kingdom Bacillati; phylum Actinomycetota; class Actinomycetes; order Pseudonocardiales; family Pseudonocardiaceae; genus Amycolatopsis; species Amycolatopsis coloradensis. The sequence goes on along the minus strand of NZ_CP150484.1, from coordinate 3,709,420 downwards.
GATCGCGCGGTCGCCGCCGCGACCGAGGTCGGGGATCTCGTCCTGGAGGCATGGGCCTACTACTACCGCTCGGCGATAGACTCACGCCTGACCTTGCCCGCGGACGCGGTGCGTCACAACCGGCGCGCCGTCGCCTTGTTCGAGCAGGCCGACTACCCGACCGGTCAGTATCTGTCGATGTCGTGGCTGGGCAGGCAACTACACATGACCGGCGAATTCGACGAAGCCGTGACGCTGCACCGCCGGTGTGTCGCCCACTACCGAGGTCAGGCCAGCACCCCGGGCAACGACGAACTGCTGTCCATGGTGCTGACGCGATACGCGGAGACTCTCGCCGCCCTCGGTGACCTGTCCGCTGCCCTGCCGGTTCTCGACGAGGCCGAAGCGTTGTTCAGGAAGCATGGGGCGGTGGTCGGCGTCGCCCGCGTACAGCACCGGCGTGGCCAGGCCCTGCTCAATTCTCGCCGCCTCACCGAAGCGACGGATCAGCTGCTGTCCGCTTTCCGGCTCCTGGCCGACAACCGCTGGTCCGACGACAGGGTCCGCATCCTGGAGCAGCTGTCGGAAATCTACGAACAGCGGAACGAGCCCGGCCTCGCCAGGGAATACCGCATCCAGGCACTGACCGAATGCACCCGCTATGAGACGCCCGCGAACCGGGAGACCGCCCGTAAACTCGCCGGACTGCTCGGTGTCGACAACGCCGATCAGCCGGTCGCGGGCGCAGGCTGAGACCGTACGGGCATTTACTTTCCAGCCAAAACGCGATAATCATTCATATTATTAACACCGCAAGAGTACCGGCAAAAACCCCGAACTCCAGGTTTTGCCGGTACTTCTTCATGACCAAACGTGGCGGCGCGATGTTCAATCAGCCCAAAGCGGTGACAGTGAGTCAAAACGAATAGTCTTCACATCCGTTGAGAAAGCGCTTACTGATCGTCTGCAGACTTTTCACAGACGTACTGACGACAGTTGACGGACATGGTGTGACGCCGGAACAGAGCCGGAGGACGGGCGATGACCCCACGGACGGGAAACCACACCCACGCGCCGGCAAGGCGGGCGGATTCGCTGGCCGCCATGCGCGCCTTGGTCTCGCCGTACGGTCTGGTCGGCAGGACGGGGAACACGCTCGGAGAGCCGCGGATCCCGATCGGGGTTAGCTTCCTCGGCGAGCTCGGTGAGGTCTTCCCCCGGCTGAGTGGTTGGCACCGATCGGTGGCCACGGACGGGAATTTCGACGGCGCGGGCGGCGACCTCGATCCCGAGCGGGCCGAACTCCTGAGTGCCGCGGAGTCGCTCGAGCGTTATGCGGCGCTCGCCGTCCGAGAAGACCTTCTGATCACGGCGAGCGCCGACGAACTCGGCCCGGATGCCGTGGCCCCGAGCGAGTGGCCCCGGCCCTCGGCGGCCGAGTTCGCCACGCCGCGCTTCCCGTTGACCCGGCCGGACGACCGGGGTCGGCTCCAGTGGGTCAGGGCCTGGTCACTCACCAGGGAGCGACCGCGGTATGTGCCCGCCCGGATGGTGTGGCTGCGCCTGGCCCCCGGCGGTCCCGCCGAATCCTTCACCCTCGGAAACTCCAGCGGCAGCGCGGCCCACGTCGACTACCCGCGCGCGGTGCTCGGCGGCCTGCTCGAGGTCATCGAACGTGACGCCCTCATGCTGACCTGGCTGCACCGCCTCCGTCTGCCCAGGCTCGCGGCCTCGGCCCGCGATCTTCCGCCTTCCCTGCGCCCTTATGCCGAGCGGAGCCACGAGGCCGGCCTGGAGACCTTGATCTTCGACGCCACCACGGACTTCGGCGTTCCCGCGTTCTTCGGCCTGCAACTCGCGGACGACGACCGGCTGCTCGCCCAAGTGGTCGCCACCACTGCGGGGCTGGATCCGGCGGCCGCCACCGCCAAGATCCACCGAGAGCTGGCCATGCTGAGGACGGCGTTGCGTTCCAGCGCGCCGCCGGACGGCGCGGACACGATACTCGATGGTGCCTGCGGCGGCGCGCTCGTCAACGGCGCACTGGCCGCCAGGAAGAACTTCGACTTCTTGCTGGAGGGACCGCGCCCGATCCGGTCCTTCGCCGATCTCCCCGGCCCCGGCACCGACGATCCGGTCCGGCAGCTGGCGTGGGTGGTCTCCCGGCTCCATGACGCCGGCGCGGAGGTCCTCGCGGTCGACATCACCCCGGTCGAGGCCCGCGCGACGGGCACGGTCGTGGTGAAAGTGCTGGTGCCCCAAGCCATGCCGATCACCTTCGGCACCACGGTGCGCTTGCTCGGCACACCGAGGCTGGCCACGGCCCCGGCCACGATGAACCACCCCGTGCGGCCGGAACACCGGCTCAACCCCCTCCCGCAACCCATGGCATGAGGAACACCATGAACCCCGCATCCCCCAGTCCGCCGCCACGTCTTCTCCGCCGTCGCCGCGGTCTGCGCTCCGTCGTGGTCGGCGACACGCTCGTGCTCGGCGGTTCGGTGGCACCGGTACGGCTGTCCGGCAAGTCTGCCACGACCTGCCTGCCCGCTCTGCTCGGAGCCCTCGACGGCAGCCGTGGCGTCCGCGAGCTCTCCGAAGCGATCGGTGTCCTGGAACACGACGTCGAACTCATGCTTTCCTTGCTCGGCAGGCACGGCGCGGTGGAATCCGTCGCGACCGCGTCGGCGCCGGACTTCACCGAGGGCGGCTTCTTCGCTTCCGTGGCCGGGCATCGCGCGGATTCGCGCAGCGGGGAAGAGCTACGAGACGGCTTCGCGGCGATCACCGTCGAAGTGGTGGGCGAGGACGCGTTCGCGGCGAAAGTGCGCGAGGCGGCGGCCACCCGTGGACCGCGTCGGCCGTCGAGCGGGACTCTCGTGGTGGGCGGCTGCGCCGCTGAACTGGCCGCTCGGCGGCTTGCCGGTAGCGCCGTCCTCCCGGTCCGGGCGGCGGGCGACGACCTTGTGATCGGGCCTGTCGTCCGGCCCGGCGCGTCCCCTTGCCCGCGCTGCGTCACCGAAGACACCGATGAGCCCTCCGCCCTGCCGGGCAGGTACCGGGAGCTCGCCGCGGCGTTCGTCGCCGCACGGATCCCGGTGCTGGCCATCGCCCGCCACGACGACGTCGCTTGGTCGGAGCACATCGATTTCGCCTCCGGCCGGACCCGGCTCGTGGCCAGGGCCTCCCGGCCTGGCTGCCCGGACTGCTCCGTACTGCGCGGGATCGCTCCCCGGCCCGCGAGCGCGGCCGTCCGGTACGAGGCCACCCTCGGCCGGGTCGCGCCGTCGCCGGGACCGAAGGCCCATGCGGTCGAATGGCCGCTCGCCCGCCGCGTCCCGGCCGTGGGCGTCGGCGCGCCGGTGCAACGGGTGTGGGCAGAAAACCCGGTCACGTCCCTGCGCTGCCATGTGCTGGCCCCGGGCGAAGCCAGCGTCCCCCGGGCGGTGTTCGGCGTCGTCCGGGACGCTCCCGAACTGGCGCTACTGTCCACCGTCACCTCGTCCGCCCCCGCGATGGTCGTGCTGACCGGAACGGTCGAACCCGCGATGCGGTGGTCCGGGAACGCGGCGCTGCATGAACTCCTCGTCGAAGCGGGCTGGGCGATCGAAGTGCTCCGGGAAGCACTCGGTGACCGGGCGGCGGTACTCGACGGCTGGTCCGACGATCAGGTCGCCTGGCTGCCCGCCGCTGTCCCGGAACGCGAGCCGATACTCGCCGTACTGGAAATCAGGGAGGTTCGATGATCATCCAACCGGAGATGGCCGAAGTGCTCGTCTCGTTCGGGACGGCGAACCGGACGACCGCGCCGGTGTCACGTCTGCCCATGCCACCCGGCGTACCCGTGTCACCGCCGCCGGCGCTGCGCGACGTCGTCGCCCGGTGCGGCCGGAGCATCGAGCTGGTGGTCTCCACCAGTTCGATCCCGGGAATGTGCGACGGCGTGACCGTGGCGCACGAGGACGGCACGTTCGGCCACCTCGGCCCCGGACATCACGACCTCGCGCCCGGAACGGCGGTCCTCTCCCTGCTGGGCGACATCGAAACCGCCGTCGCCGTCCACGGTGGGCATGGCTACCGGCTGCTGCTTTCGGCGGCGGGGAGGCAATGTGCCGCGATGGTCGACGCCGCCACACGAGCCGGCCTGAGCGCCGAGCGCTGCCGCCCGATTTCGTTCGGAGAGCTGAGAACGCTGGTCCCGGCCGACGGCGCCGGGCGAGCGATCCTTTGTGGACTGTCACTGCGATGGGACACGGCGTGAACGGATACGAATGGTGGTACGCCCGGCTGTATCCGGGCGCGGCCTCCGGGATGGACACCGTCGCGGCGGGAGCGAGCCGCTGGGCGAAGCGGACCGCCGGAGAAATCGACGCGAGGTGCTGGTACTTCATCCGCTACGTCGACGCGACCGGTGTCCACATCAGACTCCGCGTGCAGGCAGACCCGGACGCACTGGACACGCTGGACGAGCGATGCGGCCCGCTGCGTGAACTCGTCGCCGCGACCGACGGGTCGCAATCCCCCGCGCACCGGCGGCTCATTCCCGAAGCGGGCACGCTCGACACCCCGGGGCCGCCCGGTGTCCGGCTCGGCGTCTACGAGCCGGAAGTCGACAAGTACGGCCGTGACCACCTGCCCGACGCCGAAACCGCCTTCCAGGACTCGAGCGAACTGCTGCTCGACCTCGACGCGACGAGCAAGCCACAGCCCGGTGCCCGCGCCGGACTCGCCGCCCACCTGATGCTCGAGGCCGCGACCGCGGTGCTCACCGAAGCGGAGTGCCGCGAATTCTGGCCGTTCCACCGCGGCTACTGGGGCGAGCATCTGCGTCTGCTCAGGCTGTCCAAGACGGCCCTGCAGAAGCGGCTCGACACCGTTGTCGCCACCATCTCGGGCCATCCGCCCACCGAGGCCGAGCTCGACCTCTTGCGCGGCTGGAGCGACCGGCTGGCGCGCTGCCTGCACACGACCGAGCCGTCGCGGCGTCCGCGGCTGTTCTTCCACCACCTGCACATGAGCATGAACCGGCTCGGCTATCTGCCCGCCGAGGAGGCCATGATCGGGCTGGCCATGATCGGAGGCGGAAAGTGACCACCGAAGTCGAACCGACAGCGTCCCTCGCCGGGGCATCGGGGTTGAGCCCCGAAGCGATCCGGCTCTATCACCAGATCGTGCTCAACCCCGGCATTCTCGGGGCCGACACGACACGCGGCCGAGATGACGACATGAGCGAGGCCGTCACCCAGCTCGCCGAAACGGGGCTGGTCCGGCCCGCCCCCGGAAACGGCTGGGAGGCGGTCGATCCGGGCATCGCCGTGGACGCACTCGCCCGCCGGGCGCAGCATGTCCTCGTCGACCACTTGCTCCAGATTTCCGCACTCGGGCGGAACTTCACCCTTCTGCACGGTGTCGGCGCGCACCGCGGGAACGGTCAGGCCGCCTTGTTCGAACCGGTCGCCACCGAACACGAGGCCCACGCGTTCCTCGCCGAGTATCTCCGAACAGGTCCTCAGGACGTCGTGGCGTGTTCGGGAGGTCCGGGTCCGGGCTTCGCCGATTGTTGGGTGGGCAGCTTGCTCAGTCCGGCGCTGATCCCGCCCGGCCGCCAGACGCGTCTTGTGATACCGCACGGGAACACCCTTCGCCCGCCGTTCGCCGAACACCGGGCCATCCAGGTCCGGAGCTGCCCTCAGATCCCCCTCACGGCCGTAGCGGTGGGCTCTTCGGTCGGCGCGCTGGCGCTGCCGTCCACAGCCCCGTCCTCCCCCACACGGCGGTTCTTCGTCTATCGGCATCCGGCCGCCCACACGGTGGTCAAAACGCTGTTGGACTCCCTGTGGTCGTTTTCGGTGCCTCTGCACGCGCGGATTCCGCCGCCCGCCGGGGTACACCGGGAAATCGTCGGCTTGCTCGCGATGGGCAAGAAGGACGAGAACATCGCCCGCCATCTCGGTCTCGGGCTCCGGACCACGCGTAAGCACATCGCCGACATCCTCAAGACGCTGGGCGCGCGCAGCCGGCTCGAGGCCGGCGTGCTGGCCGAGCGGAACGGCTGGCTGGACCCGTGCACCGAAGCTCCTCGCTGAGCCCTTCAGCCGGGCAAGGCGAGGACGTCCAGCAAACACGCGGCGAACTCCTCGGGCATTCCCAGCATCCCGCCGTGATCACCGGGAAACACCACGGGCCGCAGGCCCAGGCGTCCGGCGAGCAAGAGCGCGGTCCGATACGCGAATTGGCCTTCCGACGTGGTGCCGACACCGACCACCACCCGGCCCCGGGTGGCGCGCAGCGCGTCCAGATCCGGGACGTAGCCGGCCAGTGGGCGCCACATGGGGCCGAAGAAGACCTTGAGGTTCGCCGGGGTGAAGAACTCCTCCAGATGGTCCCGCATCGCCACGGTCGCGACGAGTTCGTCCGGATCCGGGGACTCTGGCACGTCGAAACCCGCGGACGGCAGGAATTTGCCCAAGGCCGCGCTCACACCGGCGGTTCCGGCGGTCTCGTAGATGTCGGCGTTGTACGCGCGGCGCTCCTCGTGACCGGGCAGCAGTTCGGCGATCGACGGTTCGTGCGCGATCAGGGTCCGCACCCGTTCCGGATCCGTCGCGGTCAATTCGAGTGCGGTGGCGCAGCCTCCACTGGTGGCGAACACGAAAGCGGGCTCGTGGGTGACCGTGCGCAGCAGCCGGCGCGCGTCGTCGGCCTGGGTCTCGACCGTGATGTCCCGGCCAAGGTCATCCACTGTGGACTCGGACAGACCGCGTGGGTCATAGGTGATCACGGTGTGGTACTTCGCGAGCAGCGGCGCGATGTCGTCGTACATCGACGCGCCCGCCGGTCCGCCGGGAATCAGAAGCAGCACCGGCCCGCTTCCGCGCACCTGATAGCTCAACCGAGCCCCGGGAACGTCCACCGTGCCCGCCCGCTCCGTATCCCACGGCTCTTCCACCTTGCCGGCTCCCTCCTGCGTCTCGAACTCGTCGTGGTGCGAATAAACGGTAAACCCTCGCGCAGCGGTGATGGGAAAGAATTGTTTGCACGGGCACCATCCACGTAGTGCATGATGCTGCACGATTGAGGTATCAATTCGCTGATATGGTCGTTTCATGCGCGTTTTGATCAGCACTTGGGGATGGCGATCTCACTATTTTCCGATGGTTCCGTTCGCGTGGGGTCTCCGCGCGGCCGGACACGAGGTCCGCGTCGCCGGCCATCCGTCGCTGGCGTCCGCCATCACCGGCTCCGGCCTCACAGCGGTCGAGGTCGGCGACGACCCGGATTTCGTCGATCTCTTCACCGTCGGAATCAACAGAAAAGCCGAATCAGCGGGCGAGTCCGTCACGGTCGATGGCGCGATCGCGGGCTGCGCGGACATGATGGTCGACGACCTCGTCACGTTCGCCCGCGACTGGCGTCCGCAGTTGCTGGTGCACGATCCGCTGAACCTGGCCGCCCCGATCGCGGCGCGGGTTCTGGGCATCCCGGCCGTCAAACACCTGTGGGGCCCCGACTTCTCGGCGATCATGCCGGTCGCCGAGGAGGTCGTCACCGGAGATCTGGTACGCCGGTTCGGGATCGATCGGCTTCCCGACACCCCGGACCTGATCGTCGACCCCTGCCCGTGGGCGATGCAGGTTCCCGCACCGGGCGACGTCCCTCGTCAGCCGATCCGTTTCGTTCCCTACAACGGCCCCGCGGATCATCCGGGGTGGCTGTGGCCGCGATTGCCGCGGCCACGGGTGTGTGTCACCTGGGGGACCCTGATGTCCGAAGTGGACGGCGGCGAACTCTTCCGCGCACCGCGTGTCGCGGAGGCGCTGGCCGCGTCCGGTTTCGAGGTCGTGGTCGCCATCGACCCCAAGACCCGCCCGCGATTCGGGACCCCGCCTGACCATGTCCGGTTGGCCGACAGCCAGATCGCCCTGCACGTGGTGCTGGCGAGCTGTCAGGCCATCGTCCATCAGGGCGGGGCAGGCTCGACGATGACCGCGCTCGCCGCCGGAGTGCCGCAGGTGATCCTGCCCGCGGTCGTCGATCAGCGGTTCAACGCCGCTCAGCTCGCGCTGACCGGCGCCGGCGTCGCCGGGGATCTCGAGACGGTGGCCGATCAGGTACACGCGCTGCTGACCGAACCGCACTGGCGGGAGGCGGCCACCGCGCTCGCCGAGGAGAACGCCGGTCGCCCCAGCCCCGCGGAGGCGGCGATCGGGCTGGCCCGACGACTCGAGATGCAGTCCGTTTGAGCCGACACGAAGATAGGCAAGGCAAACTGACATGCGCCGCCCTGATTTCGGCGCAGGTCAGTGACTGAGTGATCTTTGGGACATCTGACGTCCCAAACCTATACAGTCCCGCCACGCCCGCACAAACTCTGCATAAATTTCATCAATTACCAGAAAATGCCGTCCTACAATGCTGCCCGAAGGGACCGTGTAGTGAGCGTCGACGCACCAGGAACCGAACCGGTCGCCGTGATCGGGATCGGCTGCCGATTCCCGGGGGAAGCCGAAAGCCCGGACGCTTTTTGGGATTTGCTGCTGGCGGGGGTCGAGACCAGTTCCGACGTCCCCGCCGATCGGTGGCGGTCCTACGCGGAATTGGGTCATCGGCACGCCTCGGTGCTGCGCGACACCGTCGGAAGGGGGAACTTCCTGTCCCGGATCGACGGGTTCGATGCCGATTTCTTCGGGATCACCCCGCGCGAGGCGGAGCTCATGGATCCGCAGCAGCGGATCCTGCTCGAAGTGGCCTGGCAGGCACTGGAGCACGCGGGGATCCCGCCGTATTCCCTCGCCGGCAGTGAGACCGGCGTGTTCGTCGGTTCGTGCACCGACGATTATCGGCGGCTTCTGCTCGAAGACATCGTGCACATGGACGCGTGGAGCGGCATCGGAGCGGCCCGGTGCGCGGTGGCGAACCGGCTGTCGCACGTGCTGGACCTCCGGGGGCCGAGCCTCGTCGTCGACACGGCTTGCTCGGCGTCCTTGGTCGCGTTGCACCTGGCCTGCCAGAGTCTGCGTTCGGCCGAAAGCGGCCTGGCGCTCGTGGCGGGGGTGAACCTCCTGGTCTCACCGGGCGAAACGGTGACTCTCAACCTCGCGGGCGCGCTCGCGGCCGACGGCCGGTCGAAGGCGTTCGACGCCACCGCCGACGGGTATGGACGCGGAGAAGGCTGCGGTGTCCTAGTCCTCAAGCGTCTCTCCGACGCCCGGCGCGACGGAGACCAGGTGCTGGCACTCGTCCGCGGCAGCGCGGTGAGCCAGGACGGCTACACCAGCGGGATCATGGCGCCCAATCCGGTCGCTCAGGAACACGTCATGGTGCGGGCCTGCGGGGACGCCGGTGTCGACCCGCGGACGGTCGGGTTCGTCGAGGCGCACGGAACGGGCACCCTGCTGGGCGATCCCCTGGAGGCCGAGGCGATCAGCGCGGTGTACGGCGTGGACCGCGCGGACGACGGCTGCTTCATCGGTTCGGTGAAGGCCAACATCGGCCATCTGGAAGGCGCCGCCGGCGTCGCGGGCGTGATCAAGACCGTGCTCGCGCTCGGCAAGGCGGAGATCCCCGCCACGCCGATGGCGTCCGGTCCGAACCCGGCTGTCCCGTGGCACGACAACGGTCTGCGGCTCGTGACCGAACGCGTGCCGTGGCCGTCGGCGGACGAGCCGCGGCGAGCGGGTGTTTCGGGGTTCGGTTACGGCGGCACGGTCGCGCACATCGTGCTGGAGGAAGCGCCGGGCACACCGGCGGACCACCAGGCCGACGGCCCGCGCGAACGGTTGTTCGCGCTGTCCGCCGCGTCGGAGGAGGCGCTCGGCCGCCGGGCGGGCGACCTCGCGGACTGGCTGTCGAAACAGGGCGACGAGGTCTCGCTCGACTCGCTCGCGCACACGCTGGCGCTGCGGCGGTCTCATCTCGGGCACCGCGCGACCGTCACCGCTTCGAACCGTAGCGAGCTGATCGGACGGCTGTACGATCTGGTCCAGGACGAACCGGTGGACGCCGTCGTCACCGGTAGCCCCCTGCCTGACCGCGAGACCGGCCTGGTGTGGGTGTTCTCCGGGCACGGTTCGCAGTGGGCCGGTATGGGCCGCGAACTGCTGGCGACCTCTCCGGCCTTCGCCGCCGTGCTCGACGAGCTGGCGCCGGTGTTCGCGGACGAGCTCGGGTTCACCCCGCGGCAGGTTCTGGAGGACGGCACCCTCGACGACGTTTGCCGCATCCAGTCGATGATCTTCGCCATGCAGGTCGGCTTGGCCGCGGTGTGGCGTGATCGCGGGCTCGTTCCGGCCGCGGTGATCGGGCATTCGGTCGGCGAGATCGCCGCCGCCGTCTGCGCGGGCGCACTCGACCTCGATGCAGGCGCCAAGCTGAGCTGCCGTCGTTCGAGCGTGCTGCGCCAGGAGGCGGGCAAGGGCGCGATGGCCATGGTCGGCCTCCCGTTCGCCGAGGTGGAGCGACGGCTCGCCGGTCGTCCCGGGATCGTCGCGGGCATCCAGTCCTCGCCGGTGTCCACTGTGGTCTCCGGTGAGCCCGGTGCGGTCGAGGCCGCGATCCAGGAGTTCCAGGAGGCGGGGCTGGTCGTCCGGCGGGTCGCCTCGGACGTGGCGTTCCACAGCCCCAGGATGGACCCGCTCGCGACGGAACTGGCCGGAGCCGTCGCCGAGCTGCGTCCGGCGTCGGCGGAGATTCCGCTTTACAGCACCGCTTTAGCCGATCCGCGCGCGCACCCCACGTTCGACGGGACCTACTGGTCCGTCAACCTGCGCGAGCCGGTGCGGCTCGCCAGTGCCGTCGCCGCGGCGGCCGAGGACGGCCATCGGGCCTTCCTGGAGATCTCGCCGCATCCGGTGGTGACGCACTCGATCAGCGAAACCCTTTCCCACCATGGGATCGAAGAGGTCTTCGTCGGCGGAACCCTGCGCCGCGGCCAATCCGAGGAACGCAGCCTCCTGACCGCGCTCGGCTCGCTGTACTGCCACGGCCTCGACGTCGACTGGTCCCGGCTGTATCCGGAGGGTGAGCTGGTGGCGGCCCCCGCGAACCCGTGGCGGCACCGGTCGCTCTGGTGGCGGCCTCGGCTCGGTGGCGAGGGTTCCGCCCATACGCACGACCCGGACGACCACACCCTGCTCGGCGCGGAGACACCGGTCGCGGGCAGCGCCGTCCGGATGTGGCAGAGCGATCTCGACGATGGGAACCGACCCTATCCGGGGAGCCACAGCATCAACGGCGTAGAGATCGTTCCCGCCGCGGTGTTCCTCACGACATTCTTCGCGGCCGCCGCACCGGGGTCCCCACCGCCGACGCTGCGGAAGATCGTCATGCGCAGCCCGCTGATGACCGCCGAGCTCAGGAACATCCAGGTCGTCCTGGACGGCGACACCCTCCGGATCGCCTCCCGCGCCGCGGGCACCGGCTCCGGACAGGGATGGGACGTCCACACCTACGCGACCGTCGCCGGCCCGGGCGAACTTTCCGGCCCGCACACACCGGACGTTTCCCTCGAGCCGGTGTCTCCCACCCTCGTTCACGACCGGCTCAGCGCCGTGGGAGTGCCGTCCACGGGTTTCGACTGGACGGTGCGGGAGCTCCTGCGCGGCAGCGGCGCACTGCGGGGAACTGTCTCGTTAGGACAGTCCACCACCTGGGCACCGTTGCTGGACGCGGTCATGACGCTCGCACCGGTCGCCTATCCGGGGGATCCCATGCTGCGGATGGCCGTCGGGGTGGACGAGGTCACGGTCCAGGGCGAGCCGCCCGAATCGGCGGTGATCGACATCGCGGTGCGCGCGGACGCTCCGGACGCGGTGGACGTCACGGTCACGACGCCCGAGGGTCTGGTGATCGCCCGGTTGAGCGGCCTGCGGTACGCGACCATCGGCGCCGAGGACGCCGTCTCCGCCGATCCCCGCGCACTGGTGCACGAGATCGTCTGGCGACCGTACGAACCGGTGGTGGCCCCGGACCGAGCCCTGGTGATCGTCGGCACGCACGACGAACTGGCCGGGCGGCTGGTCGCGCATGCCCGCGCGGCGGGACGCGAATGCCGGCTGCTCGACGACCTCGCGGAGGGGGGCGACCTCTCCGGCGTCGACGTCTGCCTGGTCCTGCCGACAGCCACCTCGGACGAGGCCGAGGACTTCCTCCGGTCGTTCGCCACGATCACCTCGGGTCGGATCGGCAGACTGTGGTGCCTCACGACGGGCGCGGTGCGGACGGGAACGGGCGTCGAGCCGCCTCAACGTCCGGCCGCCGCGGCCGTCACCGGTTTCGGCCGCACCCTTGTGGGAACCCGGCCGGAATCGTGGGGCGCGGTCGTCGATGTGGACGATCCCGACGCGGAGGGAACCGCGAAGACCGTGCTCGGCCTGATCGGAGCGGCGCCGGGCGAGGCCGTGATCGCGGTGCGGGATGGCCGTCCGTTCGTGGCCCGGGCGTCCCGGGTGGCGGCTCAGCCGGACCGTCCGGGGACGCCGTGCCGTCCGGAAGGCACTTATCTGATCAGCGGTGGTCTCGGCGAACTCGGCTTCGCGGCCGCGGATCGTCTGGTGGACCTGGGCGCGAAACGCCTTCTTTTCCTTACGCCGGAGGAGTTCCATCCGCGATCCCGGTGGGAGTCCACCTCGGACGCCGAGGCTCTGCTGGCGTTGGAAGCGCGGGGTGTCACGGTGCGCGTCGTCACCGCCGGGCTGACCGATCCGGACAGCTCCGGGCTCCCTCCCGTCCGGGGCGTGCTCAGCATCACCGAACCCGGTGTTCCGGGCGGGAGGTCGCGTATCGGCGGCACGCAGGCACTTCACGACCTCTTCCCGCCGGGCACCTTGGATTTCTTCACCGTCTTCTCCTCCGGCGATCAGCTGCTGAACCAGCCCGGATCGGAGCTGGACGGAGCGGCCTGCGCCTTGCTGGACGCGGTGGTGCTCCAGCGCGCGGAGGCCGGGGAACACGCGGTGTGTCTCGATGTCGTGTCCGGGCACGACTTCGCCGCGTCCGTGGTCGTCGCGGCTTGGGACCTGGCGGACCGTCGCGGGCCCGGGGTCTACCCGGTGTTCCGGGACGACCGGCCGGAACTCACGGCCGCCGTCGGCGAACCTGACGATCCTCAGGAGGCGCCCGCCACCCTTCCCGACGAAATCCGTTCGCTGATCGCGAAAGAGATGAAACTCGCCCCCGAGGATCTCGCGCCCACAGGCTCTCTCGCGGATCAGGGCATGGACTCGATCCTGACCGTCATGGTGCGGCGGCGCCTGGAGAAGCGGTTCGGCTGCAAACTCCCGTCCACCCTGCTGTGGCAGACGCCGACGGTGTCCGCGATCGCGGACCACATCGCGGAGCTGCTGGCAACTTCCGCCGTCCCTAGGGGAGAAACGCCATGCGCGTGAGGGACGTCCACCTGAGCGGGATCGGCTCGGTCGTCCCTCCGGTGTTCCCGGTGGAACGCGCCGTCGCGGAAGGGTTGTACCCGGCGCTGGAAGCCGAGGCGCACGAATTCCTCGGGGTGGCCGTCGCGGGTGAACGCCCCGCGCCGGACATGGCGCTGGAGGCCGCCCAGTCGGCGGTCAAACGCGCCCTCGTCGAGCCGACCGAGCTCTCCCTGTTGCTCTACACCAACACCTGGCATCAGGGACCCGACGGCTGGCCGCCGCAGGCATACCTGCAACGCCACCTCGTCGGCGGACGCGTGCCCGCGATGTCGGTCCGGCAAGGGTGCAACGGCATGTTCGACGCGCTGGAGCTCGCGACCTGCTACCTGCGCGCGGTGCCGGACCGGGAAAGCGCGCTTCTGGTGACGGCCGACAACTACGGCACCCCGATGATCGACCGGTGGCGGGTCTCCTCGGGCATGATCGGCGGTGACGCCGCCGTGGCCGTGGTGCTGACGAAGAACCCCGGCTTCGCCCGGCTGCTGTCGGTCACCTCGATATGTCTACCCGAGGGCGAGGAACTGCATCGCAGCGGGGAACCGCTTTTCCCACCGACCGTGACCACCCGCCGTCCCCAGGACTTCCCCGCGCGCTACGAGCACTACCGCACCAACCCTCCCGGCGGGGTCGGCGTTCTCAGGCGGATTCCGGCGGTCATGCTCGAGCTCGTCGAGACCGCGGTGTCGGAAGCGGGCATCGGGATCAAGGACGTGGCCAAAGTCGCTTTCGAAACGCATTCCCGGGAAGTCGTCGAGCAGCGGGTGATGGCCCCGCTCGGTTTGGACATGACGAAATCGACCTGGGAGTTCGGACGGCGCATCGGCCATTGCGGTGCCGCCGACCAGTTCCTTGCCCTCGAACACCTCCTCACGGCGGGCGAGCTGAATCCGGGCGACCATATGCTTCTTCTCGGCCAGGCACCGGGTCTGGTTCTTTCCGCCGCGGTGGTACAGGTATCGGAAATTCCTGAGTGGACGGTGTGACTGTCCCGGCTCCTGCGCAGAATCACCGGCAAGAGTCAATTCTTGCGTGGAAAAGCGCCTTTTCCGGATAAATACTGATCCAGCCAGACTGCCGCAGCACCGGAGGGAGAACCGTGACGGAAGCGGGATTCAGCAGGCGCAGGTTTCTGACCACGACCGCCGCTTTGACAGGTACCGCGTTGCTCACCGGTGCGGGCGGCAGCGCGTTCGCGACCGGTGGCCGCGAGCGTGCGGGCGGCATCGACCTCGACGGGCTCGGCAAGGCGATGTCGGGGCGGTTGCTGCGGCCCGGCGATACCGGGTACGAACTCGCGGCGCGACCATGGAACCTGGCGCTGTCCGCACGCAGACCGGCCGCGATCGCACTGGTCGACGACCGCGACGACGTCATCGAGTGTGTACGGCGGGCCGGTGGCCGCGGGGCACCACTCGCGGCCCGCTCGGGCGGGCACAACTACGCCGGATTCTCGACGCCCGATTCCGGTGTGGTCGTCGACGTCACCGCGCTCGACAAGATCTCGGTCCGCGACGACGGCACCGCGGTGGTGGGCTCGGGCGCGCGTCTCATGGAGGTGTACACCGCGCTGGCCGCGCGCGGCCGGGCGCTGCCGGGCGGAACCTGTGCCTCGGTCGGCATCGCCGGCCTCACCCTCGGCGGCGGTATCGGCCCGCTCACCCGCGCCTACGGCCTGACCTGCGACAGGCTGAAGGCCGCGACGGTCGTGCTCGCCGACGGTTCGGTGCACAAAGTGGACTCCCACCGGGACGCGGATCTGTTCTGGGCCTTGCGCGGCGGCGGTGGTGGCCACGCGGGCATCGTCACCGAGTTCACCTTCAGCACGGTTCCCGCACCGTCCCCAGTGATCTTCAATCTCGAGTTCCCTGCCGAACACACCGCGAAGGTCCTTGCCTCATGGTCGGCCTGGCAAGCCGCCGCGCCCAAGGGACTCACTTCGACTTGTTCGGTCGAAGCCCGCAAGCAGCCGACCGCATCGATCGAAGGCGCCTGGATCGGCACCGACGCCGCGTTGGACACCCAGCTGGCCTCGCTTATCGCGGAGGTGGGCGTCGCGCCCACCGAACGCACCACCACCAGGAAGTCCTACCTCGACGCCATGCTGCACTACGCCGGCTGCGACGAAGCCAAGACCTGCCACCTCAACACCAAGCCCGGTGGGACGGTCGAGCGGGAGAGCTTCCACGCCGCGTCACGGATGGTGCCGCACACCCTGAAAGCCGCCGATGCCGACCGCGTCGTCGAGATACTGAGCGGCCACAGCGACATGGTGCTCCTGTTCGACGGGGTCGGCGGCGAGGTCGACAGCGTCGGCGCCCGTGACACCGCGTACCCGCATCGCGGCGCCAACGCGTCGATGCAGATCTACGGCTGGAGCGAGACCGACCAGGGCGAGGTCCTCACGCAGGCGCAACAGGCTCTGACCCGAGTCATCGGCACCGGTTCCTACGTCAACTACATCAACCCGATGCAGACCGACTGGGCCACCTCGTACTGGGGAGCCAACAAAACGCGGTTGCGCCGGATCGTCTCGGCCTACGACCCGGGCAAGGTATTCGACTTCCCGCAATCAGTGCTTCGCGGCTGACCCAAGAAATCGGAGTGACAGAACCATGGGTACCTTCTCCCGTCGCGCGGCGCTCACCGCCGCGGCCGGAACCACCGCCGCGCTGGCGATCGGCGGGGCACCTGCCGTCGCCGCGGCGGAGACCGGAACGATCCTGCCCACCGGTCGCCAGTACCGCATCACGTCCGGGAAGCAGAGCCTGGTGGTCGCCGAGGTGGGCGCCGAGTTGCGGTCGTGGACCGTGGGCGGTCGCGCCGTCCTGGCGGGCCACCCGGACACCGGCATGGGCGACAGCCACATGGGCAAGATCCTGCTGCCCTGGTCGGACCGGATCGCCGGCGGCAAGTACAGATTCGACGGGATCGACTACGAAACCCCGATCACCGAACACTGGAGCGGCTGCGCCATCCACGGGCTCGCGGCCTTCCTGCCGTGGACGCTCGTCAAGCAGAGCGGCAACCTCCTGAGGCTCGGTTCCGTGCTGTACCCGCAATACGGCTACCCCTTCCTCCTCAAATTCCAGACCGAGTATCTGCTCGAAAAAGCCGGGCTCCGGGTCACGCTCACCGCCACCAACGCCGGTGACAGGCCCGCCCCGTTCGGCAGCGGGTACCACCCGTACTTCAAAACCGCCCCGAAGATCGAAGACGCGAAACTGACCGTGGCCGCGTCGACCTACCTGATCAACGACGACAACGGCATCCCGACCGGCCGGTCGGCCGTCGCCGGAACCGCGAACGACTTCCGCACCCCCACCCTCATCGGCCCCGCGAAGCTCGACCTCGCCTACACCGACCTCATCCGCACCTCGGCCGAAAGCACACTGGCCGAACTCGAAACACCCGACGGACACAAGATCCAGCTCTGGGCCGACGACAAGAACAAGTACCTCCTGGTCTATTCCGACGACTACGCCGAAGGCAGGCCCGCCCGCCAGGCCATCGCCATCGAACCGGTCACCAGCCCCGGGAACTCCTTCAACAGCGGCGAGAACCTGATCGTCCTCAACCCAGGCCAGACCTTCCGAAGCACCTGGGGCGTGCGCACGAATTCGCTCTGACCCACGCTCGGGCAGCGGCACACGCGAAGGCCCCTTTCCTTGGCTGGTCCGAGGACAGGGGCCTTCGTGTGCCGCAGGCGTGTCGCGAAAGCCACTTTCAGGACATCACACGTCGCGAAAGTGGCTTTCGCGACACGCCTTGACCATGAGACACACCAAGAACCACGTCGGCGGCGTCGTGAAGGGCCCCTTCACTACCTTGAGGGTCAGGTTGCGAGCTGGGTCGTGAGTGGTAAGTAGCGTTAGAACACGACTTGCCACTCACGACCCCCTTGGCGAAACCGCGCAAAGTACCCAAATCGGCCACCTTGTCTCGCATGGTGTCCTTATGGACAGCAGGGAAGCGTAGGGGCATCGTTGATGAACCCACTCCCGCTGCCAGGGGCCCGAATCGCCGCTCTCGGCTCACCTGACCAGCGGCTATGCGACCTTGCCGGGATCTGACCTCCAGAGTAGACAAGGAGGCCTTCACGAGCGCACGCGTGCGGCTCGTCGGACCGGCTGCCGGAATCGGAGCGCTCGGCGCTCGAACTGGCCGCGCCGGACGAGCCAGGGCGCGGCGAAAGGCAGGCGGCGTTATCGACTCTCCGCTCCCCCGGGCCCCCTGAGCGATTCAACCTCCAGATGGACACATGACCCGGATCCATGCAGCTTCCTGCCGTTCGAGTACGCGAATGCACCTTCCTGCACGACTTCGCGCAAAGCCGAAACAGCACCTGCAGAAGTTACCGAAATTTCTGTCTTTCAGGTGATTCTTCCTCCCTCCAACGGTGCAGCGAGATGTTCAATGACCACAACGTAGTGACACTGAGTGATCAGATCCGAATCTCTTTCGCATTTCAAGAAAGCGCTTACTCGCTCGATGGGCCGCTAGCAAAGCCGGTCAGAAGCAGACGATCGGCTGGTTCCACACCGCGGTAATCGAATACAGACTCCTCACAGGTGTGACGGAAAGAGTTGGTCGACATGCTGAACCTCGCACCGGCCGATACCACGGCCCCGGCTCTCGCGGCCGCCGCGCTGCGCGAACGATTGACTCCGCTCACGGGCCTGTTCGGCCCGATCTCGCCGCCGTTGAGATTGCCGGTACCGGAAGGGATCCCCGGCCTGCCGATCGCCAGCTCGGCCACCGGCGACCTGCGCTGGGTCCTGCCGGAGGTCGCCGCCTTCGCGGAGCGGACCGGCAGGCCGGCGACCGGTCTCGACGGCGCGGGCGGTGGTTTTGACGCCACCCTCGCCGAATGGGTGGCCGCCGCCGAGGCACTGGAGCGGTACTGCTCGGCCGTGTACAGCCGGGATCAGGTGATCACCGCGACCGCCGACGAGCTGGGGGCCGAAGCACTCGATCTGGACACCTTGCCCCGGCTTTCGGACCGGGAACTGGCCGACGCCCGGCATAAGGTCAGGCCGGCGCGCAAAGATCGGTCCCGCGCCTGGGTGCGTGGGGTGCGGCTGGCCGACGCCCGGCTCACCTGGATTCCCGCCGAGCTGGTCTGGCTCTATTTCGACGAACCCGGTGATCAGCAGCTCGCCGCGCCCAACAGCACCGGCTGCGCCATCCACACCGACCCGTGGCAAGCGCTGCTCAACGGGTTGCTCGAGGTGATCGAACGCGACGCCATCTCCATCGTCTGGCGGCAGCGGCTCCCGCTGCCCGAGATCGAGGTCGACGAAGCCTCTCCGGAGCTGAAGCGGCTGCTGGCACGGTTCGACGCCGACCCCGGCGTCTCGATGCGGCTGTTCGACGCGACCCTCGACCTCGGCGTTCCGACCGTCTACGCGGTCTACCAGGAGCACCACTCGACACGGCTGCGCCATGTGTTGGGCTGCGGGATCAACCCCGACCCGGGCAAGGCCGCGGCCAACGCGGTCCGGGAGGCCATCAGCTGCCGCCTCGCGCTCGACCACCAGGGTGCGGCGCCGACCGACCCCGGCACGATCCGCAACACTTTCGGCGGCGCGCTGTACATGGGTCTGCCCGAGCACGCCGAGGCCTTCGACTTCCTCGTCGGCCCGGACCGGGCGGGCGACACTGTCCCGCTGTCCGGAATCCGCTCCGCGATCACGGACAGCACCCCGAAGCGGTACCTGACCGAGCTGCTCACCCGGATGCGGGATTCCCGCCTGGACGTCTTCGCCGTCGACATCGGTTGCGACGAATCACGGGAAGCGGGATTCACCGCCGTCAAGGCCATCGTGCCCGGTCTGCAGCCACTCTCCTTCACCCACCGGGCCCAGTTCCTCGCCAGCCCACGCCTCTATGCCGCACCCGCGGCGTGCGGGTATCCGGTCCGACGGCTCGAAGACCTGAACCCCTGGCCCCAGCCCTTCGCCTGAGCACCGCCATCACCTTCCGAAAGGAGACTCAAATGCCCGGCTCACGTGAAGTGCTCGTTCTGCACGACGAAGGCTTCGGTACCGCGGTGGCGGAACGGCTCGGCGCCCTGCCTTCGGTGACGACCTCGGCCACCCCCGGCCTTCCGTCGCCCGACGAGGTTCCCGCGCGAAGCATCCTGGTGCTCGCGCTCAACCAGCCCGCGCCCCGGTTCGAACGGGAAGCGGACCGGCTCGCCTTGGCCCGTGACGCGTTCTTGATCCCGGTGGTCGCGAGCCACCAGGCGGTCCGGGTCGGGCCGGTGCTGGGCCCCGGCGCGCACGCGACCATGGACTGCCACTACCGCCGCACCCTCCAGCACCACACCACCACCGGTTCGCCCGAACTGCAGGCGGCCTACGACGAGGTCGAGCACCGCCACTCGGTCGGTTTCCTGCCGTCGCTCGTCGCTTCGGCGTCGTCGTGGGCCACCGCCGTGATCCACCGGCTCGCCGAAGGGAACCTGAGCGACCTGCAGCAGGTCGCCTTCTTCAGTGGCAACTCGCCCCGGATCGGCCGTCACCGGCTCACCGGCGTGCACGGCAACGCCAGATCCGCGGCCCCCGTGCCGGCCGAAGACCGGTCGTGGCGGGCCTTGCTTCCGCTGGCCCGCGAACTCGCACAGGACATTCCCGCGCCGGACGCCGTCACCGAAGGAGCAGCCAGGTGAGCCCAGCCACGACCACCCCGGACCGGATCGCCGCCACTCGCATGGGGCACGCGGTCGCGACCGACCCCCAGTTCACCCTTCCCACCAGGGCACGGAAACTCCCCGGCCTGGTCGAGGTCCCACTGCCGTCGGGATACCTCGTCGAGGGCGCCGCCGCCCGGCAGGTCTTCTCCGGCAAGGCCAGCGTCACCCTCCTGCCCCGGGTTCTCGGCCTGCTGGACGGGAACCGGACCTACGCCGAGATCGCCGCCACGGCCGGCATCGGTGAAGCCGACGTGGTGACCATCGTTTCCCTGCTCTACACCCGCGGCCTCGTCGAAGAAGGCCTCGACCCGGCCGTTCCCGCGGAACCCGTGCCACTGTGGCTGACCCGCCACATCGACTCGTCCCGGGTGCACCGGAGCGGCCACCGGGCTTGGCGGGAACTGCGCTCGGCACGAGTCGCGGTCGTGGCACCCCGAGACCTCGCCACGGAACTCACGGAACTCACGGAACTGCTCGTCGCGAACTCGGTCACGACCGAGGCCATTCCGGTACGGCCGGAGGACCGCCTCGACCCCGCCTGGATCCCCGACGACGTCACCCTCGTCATCGGCCTGACCGGCGAGGTGCGGACTCCCACCTGGCTGGCCGAACTCGACCGTCTCGTCGACGAACGCGGTGGGACGTGGCTTCGGGCCGCGCTGACCGGAAGCCTGCTGGAGCTGGGGCCGCGGTTCGACGCCAGGATCGGGTTGACTCTCGCCCGATGGGAACTCGGTGCGGCCTCCGCACCCGAAACCGAAGCCGAACCCGGCGATGCCGCGGACGCCGTCCGCTCCGTCGCGCTGGCGGTACTGGCCACCGAGATCACCAACGCGGTTTCGAGAATGGGCAACGGCGAGACCCTCAACACGGCGCTGCGCATCGACCTGAACACCGGCGAAACGACCGAACTCGCGGTCGCGCCGGGACCGATCGCGACGCTGCCCCAGCACGATGGCCGGACACATTCGCTCGCGATCACCTTCGACGAGATGGTCCGCTTCCCGCCGAAGGACCAGGCTTCGCCCAAGGGCCACCTCATGCACTACGTGCCCGCGAACACCGCCAAACAGTACGACCACAAGATCTACTCGCCGTCGGCCCGGCTCCCGCTTCCCAAGGTCAATGTCGTCGATCTCGCCGCCTTGGCCACGGCGGCGGCGGCAGTGGAAATCGACCGGCTCGTGCTGGCCGTCCGCACGGCCTTCGGCCTGCAGCCCGGCGGCGCAGACCGTGGCGACCGGCATGTGCACCGCTACCACGCGACCGGCGGCAACCTGGGCTCGCCGCAGGCCTACCTCGCCATCCGCGACGTCGGCGGGCTGCCCACCGGCTGGTGGCACTACGACCCGTTCACCCATGAACTGGTCGCGGTGGCACCGTTCGACGACGAGAGCACGAACTGGCTCGACAACGCCGCGCCCGGGGCGCCCGCCGTGGTCGTCAGCGCGGGCGCGCTGAGCCGGGTCGCCGCGAAGTACGGTCCGTTCGCCACCCGCGTCATCCATATGGACGCCGGGGTCTCTCTGCACCAGCTCGGTGAAACCTGCCGCCTCGTCGGTCTGTCCGCGCAACGGATCGGCAAGGTCCGCTTCGAGGACGTGGCCCGGCTGCTCGGACTCGACCCGGCGAAGGACCCTGTGACCGAAATCGTCCGGATCGACCCGGCGAACGACGCGCCCGCAGCACAGGCCGGCACAGGGTCCGCCTTCACCACGGACGCCCGTGTCGACAGTGGACTCGACTTCCTTGTTTCCAGGCCCATCGGGTCGCGGGAAGAGGTGATGACGGAGTTCGTCCGGGAGCTGCAGGAGCAGCCGGCCCCGCCCGCCCTCGGCAGGCTGGGCGGCGCGTCCTGGTCGCCGGCGGCCTACGCCATGGCCTTGACCAACCGGCATGGCGGCCGTGTCTACGGGCCCGGCGACATCGACGGCGAGGAGCTCGCGGTTCTGCTGCGCCGGGCGGACCGGGCAGGCAGCCTCGGCTGGAGCGAACCCGGCACCGGAAGGCTCGGCTACCTGATCCTGGCGCAGCGGGTGACCGGATTGACGCCAGGCTTCCACCGGTTCGATCCGGCCCGAGGTTTCAGCGAGGTCGCGGAACTGCCAGCGGACCATCCGGTCGACCAGATGGTGCTGCAGGCGGAATTCGCCGGCGCCGCGGCGATCGGGGTCGTGGTCGGACGTACTCCGCACGCCGTGCACGAACTCGGGGCACACGGCTACCGGATCCTGCTGGCCAGGGGATCCGCTGCGGTCAACGAGGTCTGGCTCGGCGCACTCGCCACCGGCCGGGAAGCCTGCGGATTCGCCGGGCTGATCCCGCACGCGCTCACCGCGCACGGGCGCCTCGACCTTCGCGAGGAGGTGCCGTTGTTCACGTTCGCCGTCGGCACCGCGCCATATTCGGGATTCCGGTAATTAAATGCATTAGCCGCGCAGGAAGCTGCATCTTTTCCCGGCGAACGCTCGTTGATTACCCCCGGGCACACACTTACAATAATTCCAGCACCCCATCGAAATTGCCACTCTTCGTGGCGATGATCACCGGCTTTCCGACCCTAGGGTGCGATCACCGAAACCCAGAGAACAGAAAGAGTTCCGTTATGGAAGAAACCGCCACGAGCACTCTCGACCTGTGGGCCGAGGAAAGCGTGGACACCATTGCGGCCGACTGCTGCAAGGGAACCGCCTCCACCCTGAGCAGCCCCATCCTCAGTGCCGGAACCGCCAGCACCGAGTGCCCGTAACGCTCTGACCAAACCACTCGTCTCCCCTGGAGAAACAAATGGAAATCGGCTCCGTCGAACCACAGGAACAACTGGACCTTTGGGCAGAAGAGTCCGACACCGAAACCGCTGCCGGCTATTGCTGCGCCACGAGCGCGGGCACCGTGGGCACCGTCAGCTGCCCGAGTTCTGCGTCTACTTTCGCCAGCGCCGCCTGTGCGTGCTGACCGCTGAAAACACCTGATTTTCAGTCAAGACAGGAGACAGAAATGGAAATCATCGCCACCGAACAGGATCTGACGCTCGACCTGTGGGCGGAAGAGAGCGGGGCGAACATCGCCGCGGACGGTTGCTGCACCAACTCTGCCGCCACCGCCGGTAGCGCGAGCAGCTTCGGCAGCACGGCCAGTTCCGCCAGTTCCGCCAGCACCGGCAGCACCGGCTGCTGAAACTTTCCGGACAAACCTGTGGCCGGTCTCGCCGGCTTAACTACCCGAAGGAGAACAAATGGACATCGAGCTGAACTCCGACAACGCACTGGATCTGTGGGTCGAAGACAACGCGACCACCGTCGCCGCCGACTGCTGCAAGGGATGCGCCGCCACCACATCCAGCTTCAGCACGGCCCCCTCGACCGCCGGGTCGATCGCCAGCGCGGGCTGCGCCTCGACCACGTGCTGAGTGTGCTTTAGTCGCCGATCGCGGTGAAACGGGTGGGTGGCCGGCACGGCCCACGTCCCCACCGGCCACCCACCTCGTGTTCTTTTCGTATCTCGAATCGCCGGAATCTGAGGAGACAGGAGCAAATTATGGACACGAACCTCAAGACCGCAGAGGCGGACCTGGAACTCTGGGCCGAAGAACCCGCGAACAACACGGCGGCCGACTGCACCATGTCGACCGGGGCCTGCGCGGGTACCGCCAGCACACCGATTCTTTGCGCCGCCTGCGGAAGCTCCGCCGGTTCTTCCTGCCCCTGACGGTTTGGGTGGCCGGCACGGCCCACACGCCCACCGGCCACCCGCCCTTTCCCTTTCCCATCAGCCTCGAAGTCCCGGAGGGTCACCATGTCCACCACCGTCGAACCGCCCACCCCCGGCGCGCAGACCGCCGCTACGGCGTCCGTGGTCGCTGACGCGCGGTGGCCCGCCGAGGACGACGTCCTCCGGCTCAACCCCGGTGTCGAACTGCTCACCGGCGCGGACGGCCGCTCGATGCTGTTCGACGAGGCGAGCGGCAAGTACACCTTCGTCAGCAACGGCACCTGCCAGCTGGTCCCCCAGCTCACCGCGGGTGTCCGCTACGACAAGCTGCTCGACGGGCTGGCCCGGCGCAGCGGCGCCCCGCTCGACAAGGTCGACGAGGCGTTACGCCTCTTGGTCCACGACCTCGCCAGGCTCGAGCTGCTCGACGGCGTGGTTCCGGCCACCGACGGGATCACCACCCGGGTGGCCCGCTCCCAGATCAAGATGCCGCACGCGCGGCTGCCCATCTCCACCGAACGCGCCGATCGCGTGTTCGCCGCCATCGCCCGGCCCTTCCGCGGCCGCGTGGGCGGGATGGCGCTCGGCGCGATCGGGTTGCTCGGCGCGACGGGCCTGCTGGCCGCGGTGCTGACGCTGATCCTCCACCCGATCACGCCTGACCTTTCGGCGATCTGGGTGGTGTACCTCATCATGATCCCGCAAACCTTGTTGCACGAAACGAGCCACGGTGTGCTGTGCCGCTACTACGGTGTGCCCGCCCGCGAAGTCGGTGTCGCGCTGTGGCTTTACGTGATGCCGATCGGCTACGTCGACCGGTCCGACGCCGTTCGCCTGCGGGGGCGCTGGCCCCGGATCGCGATCCTGCTCGCCGGTCCCGCCTTCGACGGCATCGTGCTCGGCACGACGGCCACCCTGCTGCTCACCGGAACCGGTGACCCTGGGTTGCTGGGCACCATACTGATGTTCCAGACCGTGATGATGGTGATGAACTTCAATCCCATGCTGCCGACCGATGGACAGCAGGTACTCGAGAACGCGCTCGGCAAGCTGAACCTGCGCAGCCGCGCGATGACCTACGTGCTGCATCGGGTGTTGCGCAGGCCGCTGCCCAGCGCCCTGCGCCGGTCCACCGCCGGTGAACGGACGTTGTTCTGGGGATACGGCGTCGCCTGCCTCGCCTACACGCTGCTGATCTTCGGCCTCGTCGGCACGACCCTCTACAAGCTGGCCGGCGAACTCTTCTGACCCCCTCACTTCGCGGGCCCGCGTCGAGCACCGCCATCGACGCGGGCCTGCGAGCCCAAGACCGGGAGACGACATGACCCAGACCAAACCGCCCGCGCGGCGTAAGACCACGCCTGCGGTCAAGGCGATCATCGTGCTGGTCATCGCGGTCGTCGTCGGCGGTGGCCTGTACCTTCAGCTACGGAACAGCAGCGCCGAAGCCGACGGCTACGGTCCGCCGCGGACAGCGGCCAGGATCAGCTCCCCCGGTGTCATCTCGCTGGGCGCGGCGGACGCACCGAACAAAGTGGACGTTTACGAGGATCCACTGTGCCCGTACTGCGCCAGGTTCGAGCACCGCTTCGGTCAGCTACTCGCCAAAGCGATCGACGAAGGCAGGGCGAAGGTCGACTACCACGTGCTGACCTTCCTGGACGACAAGTCGAAATCCGGCGACTACTCCACCAGGGCGGCCTCGGCCATGCTGTGCGCCAGCCAAGCTGACGGCACCTCCTTCGGTCGGCTGCATGGACACCTGATGTCGCCGGACAACCAGCCGAAGGAACACGGCGAAGCCGACCGCACCGACGAGGAGCTGATCAGGTTCGCCGCGGAGGCGGGCGCCACGAGCGGCGTCGCGGAGTGCCTGCGCGGGGGCACGTTCGCGGCCTCGTTGCAGGAGACCACCGCCGCCGTGCGTCCCACCATCGCGGGCACGCCCTCCGTGCGGATCAACGGCACGCTCATCGCGCCGGGCGATCTCAACGACGGCGACTGGGCGGATCCGTTGCGATGAAAGCCGGCAACCGTACGGCGGAAGGGTTACCACGATGACGTCGCCCATCCCACTCCCCGACCGGCTCGCGCCGCTCGTGGACAACTCACTCGGCCTCGTCGCCGAACCTGCGCTGCTACCCTTTCCGCCCGGCTCGGGGGTCATGCCCATCGCGTCCGCCTACCTGGGCGATGGAAAGGCCGCCGTGCCCGCGATCCGCCGCTATGCCCAGTGGTCCCGGTCGGCGCCGGAGGCGATGGACGGCAGCGGCGGCGGTTTCGACGTCGAGCTCGCCAAAGCCGTCGCGGTGGCCGAGGCGCTGGAACGCTACTGCTCGACCGTGCACGACCCGGCGGACATGCGCTGGGCGACCGCGCTCGAACTCGGTGACGAAGCACTCGACCTGGACACCCTGCCCCGGCTGTCGGAAACCGAACTGGCGCTTCCCGGGCAGCACACCCAGCTCGCCGCGAAGGACGTACCCCGCAACTGGGTACGCGGTGTCCGGCTGCGCGACGGGAAGCCCATGTGGGTACCGGCACCGCTGGTCTACCTGTTCTACATCCCCGCCGCCGAGGAGAACATCGCCAACCCGATCTCGACCGGCTGCGCCGTGCACTCCGATCCGGCGCTGTCGATCGTCAAGGGGCTCGTCGAGGTGATCGAGCGGGACGCCACCGCGCTCACCTGGCACCAGCGGCTGCCGCTGCCGGAGATCGAGGTCGACATCGGCGGCCCCGAGCTGCAGGAGCTCGTCGCCGCCTACGAGCGTCATCCGTACGTCGACGTCCGGCTTTTCGACGCCACCACGGACGTCGGCGTGCCGTCGATCTTCGCGGTCCGGGTCGACCGGCGAAGCACGGCCGTGAAGCACGTGGCGATCTGTGCCTCGAACATGGATCCGGTGCAGGCCGCCGTGAACGCGTTCCGGGAGGTCCTGTCCTGCCACATCTCCTTCCTGCCCCAGATCGGCAGTGCCCCCGAAAGCGCCGAGGACTGCTATCGCACGATGGACGGCGCGCTGTTCACCGCGCACGCCGACCGTTCGGAAGCCTTCGAGTTCCTGCTCTCCGGCACGCGCAAGCGGCCGCTGTCGGCGCTGCCCGCCCCGCCCGCCGGGAATTCGGCGGAGTCGTTGCGCTGGCTGTCGGACCGGCTGACGGCGGCGGGCACGGACGCGTACGTGGTCGACCTGACCACCGACGAGGCCGCCGCGGTCGGGATGACCGCGGTCAAGGCGATCGTGCCGGGACTGCAGCCGATGTCGTTCGTCCGCAAGGCCCAGTTCCTCGCGCATCCCCGGCTCTACACCGCCCCGGCGGCGATGGGGTACCCAGTGCACGACGAAGCCGACCTCAACCCCTGGCCGCAACCCATCGCCTGAGACGGGACCGAAGAGAGGAGACATCGTGAGCGTCCTCGTACTGCACGACGACGACTTCGGCGCGGCGGTGGCCACCAGACTGCGTTCGGCGCGACCGGACGCGACCGCGCACCGGCTCGGCGGCTGGCCCGACCTCGGGTCGCTGGACGCCCTGATCGCCGAGTACGAGCGGATCGTCTTCGCCTGGAGCCGCCCGGTGCGGCGGCTCGAGTCCGCTGTGGACAGTGCGGTGCTCCGGCACGGCAAGACGCTGCTGCCCGTCGTCGCCGAAGGTTTGACGACCCGGGTCGGGCCGCTGCTCGGCCCGCGCGCCGAGGCGACCGTCGACTGCTACTACCGGAGGCGTGCCCAGCGGATGGGCGCGCATACCGACCTCGGCTTGGTGCACGACCATTTCGACGACCATCCCGAGGGCGAACCGGCCGGGTACCTCGGCGCCACGGTCGCCATAGTGTGCGGGCTGACCGGACGGATGCTCGACGGCGACGCGGCCGAGCCCAGGGTGGTGCTGGTGCAGCCGCATCTCGGCGAAGCGACGAGCTCGGTGCTGCTCGGGGTGCACGGGAACGCCCGGTCACAGTCCCCCGTTCCTCCCGAGCAGCGGACTTTCGCCCGGCTGCGCGGGATCATCCTGGACGCGATGGAGGCGACGGCATGATCACGACCGTCCAGCGGACCACCGCCGCCGAAGCGCTGCGCGAGGCCGAATCCGGGCCGGGTACCGGGTTTCCCTGCCTGCTGCCCGGTATCTCCCTCATCCCGACACGCACCGGCTCGCTGGCCTTCGGCGCCGCCCAGCCGCAGGTGTTCGGCGGCAAGGCGGCGCACACCGTCCTGCCCGCCGTGCTGCGTGCGATGGACGGGACCCGCGACACGTCCGCGATAGCCGAATTGCTCGGCCTGCCGGTGAAGACCGTGGACGCGGTGCACGCTCTCGCGCGCTCCCGCGACCTTATCTGTTCCGGGCCGGTTCCCGGCGACCACTCCGGACGTTGGCTAGCCCGGTCCGGCACGGCGACCGCCAAGGTACGAGACGCGGATTCCGGTGACCGCCGGGGAACCCGGGTGAAACTCACCGGCGATCCAGTCCTCACCGCTGAGCTCGGCGAACTGCTCGCCCTCGACGGTGTGCGGGGCGAAGTCGTGGACCGGGCCGGATGCACGGATTCCGATCTCGTCCTCGTCGTGCTGAACGGCGAGGAGCCCATGGTCGAACTCGCCGCGCTCGATCGTGAGCTCACCGCCGCGGGCGTCCCGTGGCTCCGGGTGCTCGTCCATGAGGGCGGAGCGGAGGTCGGTCCGCGGTTCGCCCCGCGTGACGAACTGCGCTACGCCGACTGGTGGCCGGTCAACCCGCCCCCGGCTGCCGCTGCCCTCGCCTCGCCGGGACGGGACGCCGCCCTCGGTTTCGCCGCGCTCGAGATCATCAATCTGCTGAGCGGCGCCGGACGTCCGGTCTCCATGTCGGCGGTCGCCGAATTCGACGCGGCCAACGGCTCCTATCGCCGTCGCCCACGCGCACCCCGGCCGGGCGACGGAGAATCCCTCTGCCTCGCGCTGGATCACGTCGCCCGTCAGTCCATTCCGGACGGTCAGCTGCCGCAGTTCCTTCTCGCCCCCGAACCCGATCCGGCGGCAATCGAACCGGTGGACGGCCAGGAACTGACGCGGCTGCTGGACGCGGCCTTCCCCGGTGGCGTCGACCGATCGCTCAACGCCTATGTGCTCGGTGAGAAGGACCGGGCGCACCTTTATCTCCCGGAGAAGGCGGGGCTCATCGACCTCGCCGGGGTCGCGGACGTGACCCGGTGGCGCCGAGAGCACGCCGACGACGCTTTCGCCGTGATCGCGGTATCGGTGACGGTGCCCGCCCATTCGAACGGGACGACGGTCCGCGATGGCCTCTTGCACACCGGCGCCGCCGTACAGCGGCTGCTCGCGGTCGCCGCCGACCTGGGCCTGCGCGCGCGGGACGGTCTCAGCGGATCCCTCGGTGACCTCGGCGACGCGCTCGGCCTGCTCCCGCACGCCGAGACACTGCTCGAAATCGTGGTACTGGACCGGGAATCGGGAGACGAACGATGAGCACGCACCCGTACGCACCTGAAAGCCAGGCCGCGCTCTCGGATCTGCTGCGCGCCGAACTCGCCGCCGCACCGCTGCCGCGCGCTTCCGGCCCTCGGCCGCGCGGCCGCGGTATGTGGGAGGTCCGGCTGGTCGACGGCAGGCTGACCGCGGACGCGATAGGATGGATCCTCGACGCCGCCACGCCGGACTCGGACGTGCTCCGGTTCACCGTCGCCGCCCGCGACGTCGACGGGCTCGACACCGGTTGGTACGAATTCCGCGAAGGCGCCTTCCACGCTGTGAAGATCGCCGACGAGTTGACGGCCCCTCCCGCGACGGTGTTGGTCTCCGGCGGCCTGGAAGCGATCCGTGAGGGCGGCGTCCATCTGTGGCGTCGCGCGCTGCTCGCGACCGGGTCGGCCGGTGAGGTGGCCAGATCCCACGCCAACACCGTTGGTTACGCCTTCCGGACGATCGCCGCCGATCGGATCGTGAGCGACGCGGATTTCCGTATCCAGGCCTGGGCTTTCGCCCCGGCGGACGGAACATCGTGAACCCCGTCATCCACACCACCCCGCACGGTGCCGGACTGTGGCTGTACGGCGCGGGCGCGTTCGGCGAGCGGGTGCTCGGCGGACTCGACGACCGCCGCACCGGAAGATTGCGGTTGCTGGCAGGCGTGACCCAGACCGCGCGACTCGGCCTTTTCGAGACAGTCGCGGCACGAGCCGGAGCCCTCCGCCTGCCGTGGCTGCCTCTCGTGCTGGACGGAACGACGTTGTACTGCGGGCCGGTGACGGGAGCGGGCACCGGCCCCTGCCCGGACTGCGCAGGCAAGCGGCGCCGTCAGCATTCCCAGCGTGCCCGGCTTTCCGCTTTGCCGGCCCCGGCCGAAGAACACGCGTTCCTGCCTGAACACGGCAAGCTCGCGATCGCCTTGCTCCACGCCGTCACGCGGGCCTTCACCGACGACGGCGAGACGGCCGACATCCACGAGATCGACCTGGTGCACGGCACCTACGGCAAGCACCGGGTGATTCCCGTCCACGGCTGTCCCGGCTGCGACCCGCCGGGGTCGGCGGACCGGTCATGGGAGCGGCTGGCCGCAGGCCTGGGCATACGTACGGAGGTAGCCGGATGACCACGCACCAGCACTTCGCCGTCACGGTGGCACCGGACACTTCCGCCGCCTTCTCCCCGTGGACGCTCGCACGGGTCGGCGGCCTGTCGGCGCGGACGTGCACGCTGGTCGGCGGCCGGACCGAGAAACTGTTGCGGCGCGCGGAAAAGCTGGCCGAGGAGCAGGCGTCGATCGGCGCGTCGCTGGCGGACGTCTGCTACGAGCTGGTGCCGGCGCTCGACACCACTCCGGCGTTGCGCCGGGTGGCGCTGGCCGTGAAACGTGCCGCGTTCCAAAGCGCCACGCTGCCCGCGGACGCCGACGACCTCTCGAACCACCTGCCAGCGGACGCCCTCAAGCTGCTCGCGGCCTACCACCGGAGGACCGAGGAAACCGCGGAGTTGCGGCGGGAGCTGGCTTCATCCGTCGCCCTCGATAGTGAACAGGCGCGCGCGACGCTGGTCGCGCAACTGGACCACGAGCCGTTCGTCCGCTCACTCGCCCTGGCCGCGCCGGAATGGACGCGACACGGCTTGGGCAAGGCGCGGGAAGGCAAACTGGACAACCGCAACCTGCGCACGCTGTACTCCTACGTCACCCGGACCGCCGTCAAGACCAGCCCCTACTCCCGGCTGACGACCGTGTCGATGCCAGGCGTCGCCGGCACGGGATCCCGCAGCTACTCCGGAGCGGCGCTGGCCCAGCTGGCCTTGCGGGCCGCCGCCCGCGACCGAGAACTCGCGCCACTGCTGCGGTACCGCGTGGCCGCGCACACGAGCGTCCGTCCCGGTGGCTTCGTCCTGCTCACCGAGGCCGGAGGCCAAGGACCCATGTCATGGTTGTCGCCGTTCACCGGCCACGACGCCGCCGCGCCCGCCTGGCTGTTCCAGGCGGACAATGAGCGGGACCACACCTTCGCCGAACTCCGCGAGCTGATGGGCGGACGTGACTCATGGGCAAGGTACCTGCGCATGCTCGACAGCGGCTGGATCCACCCGGTCGTCTGCTCGCCGGGCACCGGTGATCCGCTCCAAGGGCTTGCCGACACGCTGTCGGCCGCCGAAGGTCACCCGATGCCAGTCCGCCTGCACCGCCTGCACCGGTCCATCAACAGGCTGGCCGACGCCGCGCTGCCCGAGCGAACGGCGACGATCGCCGCCGCGAAGGAGACACAGGCGGAGTGGCGGGCGGCGAGCGGCATCCGGATGTGGACACCCGACCTCGTCTACGAAGACGCCGCGACCGGGTTCGGCGTGCCGGATCCGCTCGACGCTGAACTGGGAGGGGAACTGAGCGCTTACGCGTCGGAGCTGCGGCCGCATCTGTTCCGCAGCCACCTCTACGACTTCCTGCTCGAAGCGTTCGTCTCCCGGTTCGGCCGCGGCGGCCGTTGCACAGACTTGTTCGGCTTCCTCGCCGCGCTCACCGTCGAAGACCGAGCCTCCCTGCCGCTGTCCCAAGCCTTTTCACGCGACAGGAGCCGGGCGGACGCCACCCGCCGGGCAGACCTCCCGGTCGGCCGGACCAGCGCTCCGCCGTCGGTCGCCGTGCTCTTCCAGGAAGCGGACACCGAAGAGGGCCGGGTGCCGGTGGTGAACCAGCTCTGCGACGGCGTCGGCGGGATGGTCAGCAGGTTCACCGACGTACTCGGCGACCCGCTTTCCGATGCCCTGGGCGAGTGGTCTTCCGCTATGTGGCCGGGAATCGCCCGCTATGAACTGGTCAACAGCCGCGCGTGCACGACGGCCCAGTACACCGCCGCGGGCCGTCTGCCCGCGCTGATCGTCCCTGGCGAAGGGATGCCCGCCAGGCCCGGGGATCTCCCGCTGGAACGCGCCACGCTGATCCACGACGCGGACCGCGGCGTGCTGGAACTGCTCGGCCCCGACGGCAGACCGTTCGGCCTTGCCTACCTCGGCCTGATCCCGCCGCATCTGAGCAGCGGGCTCCCCCGGCTGCTGACCATCCTCGCCAACCCCTGGGTGGCACCGCACGAGTTCGGGGACCGGCAGCTGACCAGCCTGCGGCCCGGAGAGTCGGAGGTCATCGCGCGGCCGCGGAAAACCGTGGGCCGCACGGTCGTCGAACGAGCGAACTGGCTGTGCCACGTGGACCGACTTCCGTTGCCGGTCAAGGGAGAACACGAGAGCGAGACGGTGCTGCGAGCCCATCGCTGGCGGCGCGAACACGGTATCCCGGCGGAAGTGTTCTGCCGCCGGATCGACGACTTCACCGCGAAACCGCTGTGGGCCGATCTCCGCAGTGCGGTCTCGCTCGCGGTCCTGCAGCAGGAACTGGCCGGCTCCGTGCCGGTCAGGATCACCGAGGCGCTACCGGGACTCGGACAGCACCGGCTGCGCGGGCCGTCCGGCGAAAGCCTCGCGTGCGAGTACGTCGTGGGCCTGCGTTGGCCGCGGCCGGACGCCCACTGAGCGGACTGATCGGCTGCAGGTTCTTTGCAGGCTCCGTGAGCAAAATGACTTCTCGCGCTGTGACATCCGTCGCAGCGGAAGCGGCCATCCGCGCTTCCCGAGCCATCGAACCCACAGGACTGACATATGAGTTCTTCCTCGGACCGCGACTACACCAAAGCATTGAGCGGCCGCCAGGTACAGATGATCGCCATCGGCGGTGCGATCGGAGTCGGGCTTTTCCTCGGCGCCGGCGGAAAACTCCAGCAGGCGGGCCCATCACTGCTCCTCTCGTACGCTCTGTGCGGGGTCGCGGGCTACTTCGTCATGCGCGCACTAGGCGAACTCGTGCTGTACCAACCGAGTTCAGGCAGTTTCGTCACCTACGCGCGCAAGTTCATCGGCCCGTGGGCCGGTTTCGCCTCCGGCTGGATGTACTGGCTCTATTGGGCGACGACCGGGATCGCGGAGATCACGGCGGTGGCCATCTACGTGCACAAGTGGCTGCCCGACATTCCGCAATGGGTCACCGCGCTGGCCGCGCTCGGTGTGCTGCTGCTGGTGAACCTGTTGAGTGTCAAGCTGTTCGGCGAGCTGGAGTTCTGGTTTTCACTGGTAAAGGTCCTCGCGATCGTCGTGTTCCTCGTCGTCGGTCTCGGCCTCGTGCTCACGAGCGCGCAGATCGGGGAAACGACGGCAGGAGCGCACAACCTGATCGCCCATGACGGGTTCTTCCCCGCGGGCTTCGGGATCACCCTGATGACCTTGCAGGCGGTCATCTTCGCCTACGCCGGCATCGAACTCGTGGGCATCACCGCCGGGGAGACCCAGGAACCTGGGAAGGTCGTTCCCAAGGCGGTCAACAGTGTCGTCTGGCGGATCGGCGTGTTCTACGTCGGTTCGGTCCTGCTGCTGGCGATGCTCGTGCCGTGGCCGTTCTACAGCTCGGGCGAGAGCCCGTTCGTCACGGTCTTCACCAGGCTCGGCATCCCGGCCGTCGGTGACGTCATGAACGCGATCGTGCTGACCGCCGCGCTGTCCTCCTGCAACTCCGGTCTCTACTCCACCGGCCGGATCCTGCGCGCGCTCTCCGAAAAGGGCGAAGCACCCGAATTCGCCGGACGGATGAACAAACACCACGTCCCCTACGGCGGGATCCTCTTCACCTGCTCCGCCTACGTCCTCGGTGTCATTCTCAACTATCTGGTGCCGAAACAGGCGTTCGACATCACCACCGCGATCGCCTCGTTCGGCGTGGTGTCCACTTGGGCCACACTCATCGTCTGCCAGATGCGGCTACGGCAAGCCTCACTTCGCGGAGAACTGGAACGCCCTCGGTTCAGGATGCCGGGAGCGCCCTACACCGGCTGGGCGACCTTGGGTTTCCTGGTACTGGTGATCGTGCTGATGGGTTTCTCCGACGGCGCGGAGAAGATCGCCTTCTACTCGATGCCCGCCATCGTCATCGTGCTGGTGGTCGGCTGGCGCGTGGTTGGCCGGCGTCGCGATCGGATCTCCGTTCCCAGCTGACCTCCCAGGTTTCTTCCAGGCCTCTCGGGCACACTCGGTTCACGTGCGGCCACCCCCGCCGCATGGTGAAACGGCACGCGAGACATTCCGGGCACCCAGGTGCCGCCGCCGCGGATGTCTCGCGTGTCTTCGTTTCCAGGCACCAAACGCACTTGCCCGATTCGGCTTCCGCCACAACGCCTTCGCTCACCTCGACACTGAAGAATATGAAGCCGAAGCGACAAGCGCGCGACGACAGGATGAGCACCGATGAAATTCCGTCTGCTGGGAGCGATCGAGGCCTGGAAGGAAGACGCGGCGCTGCCACTGGGCGGCGCGAAGCCGAGGACCGTGCTGGCCGCGTTGCTCCTCTCCGGCGGGCAACCGCTGTCGGTTTCCCGGATCATCGACGCGCTGTGGCCGGAAGAACCCCCGAAAACGGCCCAGGCACTGGTGCATTCCTATGTCGCGACGCTGCGGAAGGTGCTCAGATGCGACGGGCACAAGGAAGTCCTGCAGACGAGATCCCGGGGCTATGTCATCGAACCGAAGACGATCTGGCTCGATCTGACCGAGTTCGAGCGGCTCGTCGCGCAGGGGCGGGCGGCCAACGCCGAGGAACGGTACGAGCAAGGAGCACGGCTGCTCCGGGAATCGCTCGAGCTTTGGCGCGGCGCCCCGCTCGACAACACCTGCGCGGGCTTCGCCGAGCCGGAACGGGTGCGGCTCGATGAGTTGCGGCTGGCCGTCCTGGCCGAACGGTTCGAAGCTGAGCTGGCGATCGGCGCCGAAGCGTCGGTGGTCGGCGAGCTCGCGAAGCTGGTGGCGGAGCATCCGCTGCAGGATCGCTTCATCGCTCTGCTGATGACCGCGCACTACCGACTCGGACGCCAGGTCGAGGCACTGGAGGTCTATCAGGGCTATCGCCAGCACCTTCTCGCCCTCCACGGTCTGGAACCCGCCGCGCGGTTGCGAGACCTGCACGGGGCGATTCTGTGCTCCAGCGAGGAACTGCTCACCCCGAAACGCGCCAAGACCGAGTCACGGCTGTCGCCCGCTCAGCTTCCCCCGGACGTCCCGCATTTCACCGGCCGCTCCTCCGAACTGGCGCGGGTCATCGACGCGGTGGCACGCCCCGGACTCGCGAGGCCTTCGCTCGTGGTGCTGACGGGGCAACGCGGGATCGGCAAGACCGCCTTGGCCGTGCACGCGTGCCACCGGGTCGCCGAAGCGTTCCCGGACGGTCAGGTCTACCTCGATCTCGCCGGGCTGTCGGCGAAAGAAGCGATCATGCGCGTACTGCGCGCGCTCGACGTCGGCACCTCCGTGGCACCACACTCGGCCGACGAGGCCGCCGCGCACTACCGGTCGTCGCTGCGCGACCGCCGGGTGCTGCTGCTCGTGGACAACGCCTCCGACAAAGAACAGCTGAGGGCCTTGCTACCGGCGGCGCCGGGTTGCGCCATGGTCGTCACCACCGGCGAACGCCTGCACGGCATGCCGGATACGGTAGTCCACATCGGACCACTGCACCCTGAAGATTCTGCCGAGTTGTTACACAAGCTGATCGGCACCCGGGACGACGCACTCGACGAGCTGGCGGCGTTGTGCGATCACCACCCCCTCGCCCTGCAGGCGGCGGCCGCCCGCTTGTCGAGCAGGCCACAATGGACGGTCACCCGGCTGGTCGCCCGGCTGCGCGACCCTGGCTGCCGCCTCGCGGAGCTGTCGGCCGGCGACCCGCAGTTGCGGAACGAGCCGGTGTCCGCGTACCGGGCGCTCGGCGAACGGGACGGACGGCTCGTCGCCGCGCTCGCGATCGCGGACGCGCCGTCCTATGTGCCGTGGATGGCGGCGGCACTGGGCGAACTCTCCGACGACGAAGCGGAAGACGTGCTCGATCGCCTGGCGGACGCCTATCTGCTCGAGCGTGACGGCGACGCGTACCGGATGGCGGGCCTGGTGCGGCTGGCGGTCGCGGCGGAAGCCTGCTCCGACGACCTGTCCAGGAAGGCAGTGGCGCGGCTGTACAGCCGGTACGCGGTGGCCGTCCGGCGGGCGGTGGCCGCGCTCGGCACCGGCGATTCCGCGATGGGTGATCCCGCCGCGTGGCTCCGGGAGCATCGTGCCCGTATCCAGGCGCTGACCCGTGCGGCGATCCGCCTCGGCCTTCTCCCCGTGGCAGAAAGCCCGGCCACTCCGGCCTTTCGAGTCGCACCGCCTCCGGCCGCGCTCTGGCCGAGCGACGGCGGATGCCGACGTACCACCTTCGAGCGAGGCTCGATGCCGGTGGCGACCCCTTCGCTCCGCTAGCGCGTGTGCCGCCACAAGCGCAGCTGGAGCATCGCGGCGAACCGGGCCTCCGGATCAGCGATGTCGAGCCCGCTGATCTCCGCCAGCCTGCGCAGCCGGTATCGGAAAGTATTGGGATGCACGAAGATCTCGTTGGCCGCTGCCGGGATGTCGCCGAACGCGTCGAGCCAGGCGTCGAGCGTCTCCACGAGATGCGTATTGTGCGCACCGTCGTAGGCACGCAGCCGCGCGACCGGCCCTGCGGGAGTGTCGTCATGCTCCTCGATCAGATCGGCCATCTCCAGCAGCAGAATCTCGCTGAGCACGTCGCAGGTACGCGCGACCGTACGGCCGCCGACCCCTTCACGGAGCGCACGCAGCGCGCGATCGGCCCCCGCGCGCGACCTGGCCAGCGAAATGCCGCCGAGCGTGCTGGGCCCGACGCCGACGAGCACGCTCAACCGCTCGCCGAGCCGGTTGCGAAAGTCCACCGCGATCCGCACCGCGCGGTCCTCCGCCGCCTCGTCATCGCCGGGAACGGGCAGGACGGCGTAGATGACATCGCCGACCAAAGCCGTGGCCGCTCGGGGATGCACTGCCCCCAGATGCAGCGCGAGTGCGTCGACGACCTGCTGCCGTTCCGCGATGTACTGCGCCTCGTCGCCGGGGACGGCGGCGAGCGCGAAGGCGAGCACCACGCAGGGGTGCGCCGCCAGCCCCAGCCTGCGCGCCGCCTCAGCCGCCCCGGAACCGCCTTCCAGCGCGGTGCCGACGAGCCCGGCCCGCAAGCGGCGTTCGACGTCACTTCCGGTCCGCAGCCACATCATGTGCAGTGCCACGAGTTTCGCCGCGTCACGGAGCGCGGCGCCCTGCTCCTCCGACAGTGGTGCGCGCACGGCCGCCCAGATCGACCCGAGCACCTCGTCCCCCGCCCGGACCACCATCGCGACCCGCGGCGAGGAGAGCACCGACTCGTCGACTGGCAGGGCCCGGATGTACACCGGCTGGCTGCTGCGATAGACCTCTTGGAGAATGCCGCCCTCCTCAAGGCTTCTCGCGAGCCGTGCCGGCACCTTCCTGCCGAGGATGGTCGCGATACGTGAGGTATCGGTCTCCTCCTGCCCGCAGGAGAAGGCCAGGACGCGGCAACCCCGGTCCTCGATGGTGACCGGGGCGCCGACCAGCGCGGAAACCGCGTTAGCGAGGGCGAACAAATCACCCGAAGGCAGCCCGCCAAGGGTTTCCCGCTCGATCTCCCCTCGATCACCGTCGTCGACCAGCGACCGGATCATCGCGGCCAGCTGGTCCCAGGACGCTCCCGGTGCCAGTCCGAGCAGCGCGACACCGGACCGCCGTGACGCTTCCTTGATCACCGAGTCGGCCCGCACCGGGGACCGCACCAGAAGCGCCGACGCGCCGTGTTCACCCAGCTGGGCGAGCAGACCGGCGATCTGGGCGCGATCGTGCACGCCGACGCCCAGTACGAGGGCGCTGTGCGGAAGCGTCAGTTCGTCACGCGGGTCGTAGATGACGACGCCGCCGATCTCGGGG
The DNA here is from genome assembly GCF_037997115.1 of Amycolatopsis coloradensis. Lineage (NCBI taxonomy): Bacteria > Bacillati > Actinomycetota > Actinomycetes > Pseudonocardiales > Pseudonocardiaceae > Amycolatopsis > Amycolatopsis coloradensis. Next base: position 3,671,273 of record NZ_CP150484.1, on the reverse strand, counting down.
GAACCTGCCGGGTCGCCGCAAACGAGTTCCACCAGCGTGCTGCCCAAGTCCTCCAGTATGCGACCGAGACCTGCCCGCGGCCGAGTGGGCTCCAAACTCGCCTCCCTGCTATGCGACCGGAATCCGGTTCTTCCTAACGACGATGATCACCATCGACGGCTTCATGCCGATTCCGCGATCCGCGACGCACGAAGTCGCGGCGCTGCGGCGACCGTCAGCTCCTCCCAGGTGATGTGTCCGAGAAGGACATCCTGGATGGTGTGCCGGGACACGGGGCGGATCCCGCCGGACTCACTCACGTCGAGATCGACGGTCACCGTTTCCCGTTCGCCTCCCGCCGGACGACGGGGGAATTCCTTGATCCGTAACGCCATAGCAACTCCTCCGGTCGAACGGCACCGCGACTTCGTTCCACTTAACAGGAGAACAACCGCGACCACCATGAGGAAACACCTGCAGAACCACGGAAGGAATCCTCTGGGATCGGGGATCCATTGAGGGGTAACGCAGAGGTGGCGTGTTGCAAAAGCCATTACTACCTGAATGTACAGCTCCGCAAGGGGACACGTGTGGCGTTTCGGGTTCCAACCTCGCTCGCCACTCACGACCCCCTCGCGAAACCGCGCGAAGGACGCAGTCGGAAACTGCCATCCGGAAATGTGCCTCTTGTGTCCAGCCAGGCGTGCCACAAAGGTTTTCACTGCAGGATAGGCGAACGCGCCATGTTCGTTTGCCCCTCAATAGCCATTCCTCCAGACGTCCACCCAGGTGCCACACTCGTTGTTCACGCAAGCGCCGACCGTGACGACCTTGTCGAACGTCCACCAGGAATAACTCGTACTGAGATTGAGTAGCTTATTATCGAAATAGCCCAGAACCTTGGTGTTGAGCGTCGCGCTCGTGACCGTCCAATGGGCCGCATACTTGGCGGTGTCGCGGTAAGGACTGATCCTCATGCACAGAACGGCGACCTGACCCGGCTGCCTCGGCCCCAACAAACTGTAGTGTTGACAGTCATCCGCGGATACGGCAGCGGCTGTCCCGGTTCCGGTGAACAGAAGTGACGGAACAGCCCCATCACGGCAGGCAAAAGAGCGAACTTGTTTTGCACAGCTGCCACCCTCTTTCCGAGAGTCTTCGTGAACACGGAACCCCGTCAGGTCACGCTAGCAATCGGATTCGCCGGCGACCACGCAGAAGTACACGCAAGAGCTCCAGCAGGAGACGGCCGGGTTCGCGGGGGAGTAGACGCCCATGTCCGGGCCGCCAGACACCGGAACCTGGCAGCTTCGCCAGCACGCGCGCCCATCGGACCACTCCACGGAACATCCTCCGCCCTAGCATCGCGGGAGATCGGCTCCAGCATCAAGGTCGAGTTGGGCGAACAGCCTGCATGATCGGCACAGTGATCGTATTCCCGCCGAACAAGCGTGGCACAGCAGTAGATGGACCACGCTGAACGAACCGGTGCCCCCCTGTTACCCCACCGGACATCGCAATAGCATTGCCGGTGGCGCGATGTGGTCATGGCCTGCTCGGCCGGGGTTTCCGGCGTCCCTCATCCGGCTCGGCCTCCGGCGGCGGCCGCAGCATCGTGAGCATCTTCATCCCGGCTCGCACGCCGTTGATCTGGTCGTGGACGCTGGTGATCCACTCGTCTTTCGGGCCGCGGGCGAAGTGCGGATCGACTGTCCCGCTCAGCAGCCGCGAGATCCGGGTGAAGTTCGCATCGAACTGCTTCATCTCGTAGGCGATGAGGTCTTCCAGTGGTGGGTCGAGACGGTAACCCTCGCCCCAGGTGCAGATCAGCGGCTGGATTAAGCGACAGAACCCGGCATTCGCGAGCCCGAGACGAGCCCGAGAGGTCCGAAACAGTCCGACACCAAGCGACACACCCCGACACCGCGGACACGCTGTGACCAGATGAAAAGGTCTTGTTCGGCATCACTCGACACCATCCGACACACAGTGTCGCTGGCTCTTAACCAGCGGGTTCGCAGCCAGGCCAGCATCAGGCCATCGAGACTCATATGTTAATGCGGCCACCGCCAGCCGTTTGCCTTCGCTCCCCTCTCAGAGCAACTTCGCCAGAGAGGTAGCGCTGCGCTCCCAAGGCCGACCGTTGCCAAAGTGCATCTTCCCGTGGCCGAGGGGGACTTTCCGGCGTTGAACGCCGGAGAGTCCCCTACGCAGCCCTAGCACCAGCCGACGTTCCACCGGTCGATCTGGTACGACACGCCACCGCCCCAGAGTGTTGCCCAGATCTGAAAACCGCCGAAGTCGTGTATGTCGTACAGACCCTGCCCTTTGTTGGAGTACCGGAGAATTACACCGTGGTACCAAAGTGGCGTGTTGTCCTGGATAATGCACTGATAGAGCTCCTCGCGCGGCGACGCCGAAGCTCGAAGAGCTGACCGTTGGGTGTCAAAGACCAGGTTGGCGGCGACGTGGTGACGTCGACGAAGGGGGTAACAACGAATCTGCTCCCACAGATGCCCGATGACAGCGGCCTGGATATCGGCGTTCGTTTCGTTCAGAGAGACGCCACCTCCGGTCACCCCACGGCGAGCGCCGAAAGTCCCGACCGCGGCCCGGCTCGCGCGAATGACCCTGGCGACGATGCCGGGCACGGCGGCCACCATGGCGTTCAGTACGAGTTCCGCTGCAACGGATCCTCCGTTGCCGTCGATAGAGGCCCGCTGCAGCAAGGCGTACAGGACTTCGTCGCGATGGTCGTAGTCGCGGCTGTCCAGAACCTCAGTAAGCCGGCTATGTGAACTGACACCGGCCAGCGCCGGGTCGTCCTCTGACCAAGAGCTCAATGCTGCGTCGAACCTTTCGAGCGACTTACGGCGAGTCAGCTGTCGCTGGAGCGCGGTGAGCGGGCTGCAGGCAGGTGCGAAGGCGGACATCGCGGGTCCTTTCGAGCGGCGACAAGATCGCCACGAGGCTCGAACCCACCCCTCGCCCTTTCCCTGGCCCAGATGCTTGCCCTGGGCTGGGGCAAGTAGGTATGTCACTCGTTCGGGCGTACAGGATGATGCTCCGTGGCCGCCACGGCGGGAACACGACGCAGTTCGAGCGAGACTTGATCACCTCCCCGAGATCAACATCGACTACGGTCTCGACTCTCCGAAAGCTGACGAGACCTGGGGCGTGCGGGGCCTTGCGCCCCTCTGTTGGCGACATTCGGGCCTGCATGCACTCGGCGGTGGAGTCTCCAGGGATCCTTTCGACAGGTCTCCCTAACGGCGACAAGGTCTCGCCGTTAGCCAGAGCTGCCTAGGCGACGTCAGGCTGGCAGCTAAGCCGTCGATGGTTGAACTACCGCCATGCGGCGTTCCCCACCGGATGCGACGTCTCAAAGTTGCGTCGTCCGGGAGAGGGACTGCTCTCGACGTCACCTCGAGATTTCATCGCGGGCGCAAATAGCAGAGTTCTACGCCGATGAATTGTTCGGCGCCTGTAATGCACGTGTCTTCAGAGACATCTTCGGTCCGGCGAGACTGGCCGCGAGACCAGCGAGACCCGCTCCAGCGCAGGTCTCGCTACCGCGTTGGCCGCCGGGATCGCGGTCTCGGAGGGCTGATGAGGCAAGCATCCGGCGACGAGGTAAGCGAACCAGCGTCTCCGTTCGGAGCGCCCGCGTGGTGCTACGCCCAACCGAGAAAGCGCGGCATTGATCGCACCTTTTCCGGGCACATTGACCGAGTCCATGGAACCGAAGCCGAAATGGTTCGGAAACGACTTGCCGCCGCCACCACTGATCTCTTGCGCTGGGCACGCGAAAGCGCCCACAGCGGATTACCTGAGGACGGCGATCCCGCATGATTTCACCTGACGAGTTGACCGCGGCCGCACCGGCTCTGCTGTCGACACCAGATGGCCGCATGACGCAGATTCCGGTATCAGGTCCCTCGGGCCTGTCGGACTACGCGGTGTCGCCGCTGGGCATGCCCACCGCTCTCCTCCGCAACGAAGTCCGTGTCGCCTTCCTCGCGCGAACCTCCACTGAGGACCAGCAGGATCCCCGCCAATCCATCCTGCGTCAGCTCGGCAACTCCAAGGCCGCCATCCCCGAATCCTGGGTGATCGTCGCGCACTTCTACGACGTCGAGTCTGGACGCATGGACCTCGCGTCCCGCGGACGCGGCGAGAACTACGAACGATTCGACATCCCGATCGCGCGAGACGGCGGCATCACCGAACTCCTGACCGAGGCCGCCAGCCCGAAACGCCGGTTCGACGTCGTCATCTGCGAGAACATCGCACGGGTCGCCCGGCGGGCCTTCGAAGGCTTGTCGGTCGAGCGCGAGCTCGAGCGAAACGACGTGCCGCTGTTCGGCTCGAACGAGCCGATCACGGACTCCGGCAGCAGCGCTCAACGCATCCTGCAACGCCGGATCAACCAGTCGGTAGCCGAGTACGAGGTCCTCAACACCCTCGAACAGTCCTGGGGCGGCCTCTGCACCCATGTGCGCGAAGGCTGGAACATCGGCAAGCCGTGCCATGGCTACAAAGCGAAAGTGTTCAAGCATCCGAACCCAGCGAAGGCGGCCAAGGGCTACACGAAGTCACGACTCGAACCTGACGACCTCAAAGGCGAGACAGTCACTCAGATCGCGTTGTGGCGGTACTACGAGCGCCTCGGCTGCGACACGATCGCCGACCGGCTGAACGCGGACCTGGACAAGTACCCGCCTCCCGAGCCTCCGGGCAAGCGACGTGCACGCGGCGTCTGGGGACGATCCAGCGTGTACGACATCCTGCGGAACCCCAAGTACACCGGCTACCAGGTCTTCAATCGACGCGCCACGCGATCGCGCCGAGGCAAGCACAACGACCCGATCAAGTGGGTCTGGTCGCCGGCACCGGTGCACGAGCCGCTGATCCCGAAGTGGATGTACGACGCGATCAACGCAGGGTGGAAGTCCAACCAGGGCTCGCGAGACGGCACCGAACCCACGAACAAGCACCCGGCCACAGTCAGGACCTACCTGTTCCGGGGACGGATGTTCCACGAATGCGGACGACGGATGTTTGGCGATCCACGCCACGGCCGGGCGTACTACCTCTGCAGGCCGAACAACAACAACAACAACCGTGGCCGTCCGGACAGATTCGCAGACCATGAAAAGGTCCTCTACCTTCGCGAGGACTCTGTACTGGACGCGGTGGCCAAGTTGTTCGCCGACCGAGTATTCGGCCCTGACCGCCGGGCGATCCTGGAAGCCGACCTCGAACGCGTCGACGATCACGTGGCTACGGAACGCGAGGCCGAACGGGACCGTATCCGGCGAAAGCTGGCCGAGATCGACAAACAACAGGCATCGATCCTGAAACAGGCGCAGCAAGGCGACCCAGACGACCCCTTCACCACCGCGCTGCGTGGCAGCTACAACAACCTGGCAGGCGAGGAGAAGCGGCTCCTAGCCAAGATCACCGAACTGGACGAAGCGGACCTTGCTGCGACACCGAAGGAGATGACGGCAGACGATCTGCCTCTGATCGACGCACTGCCCTACCTCGCGATGAACCTCGCGTTGGCGCCGGCGCCATACCTTCAAGCGCTGTTCGAAGCCGTCCAGCTCGCCATCATGGTCCACGACGACGGCGAACATGCGACAATCACGATCAAGCTCCCGGCAGACCAGCTGCCGGAGATCACTCACGTAGCGGAAAGGATCACCGACGTGGCGCCCTCCCACGAACTCCAGCGCGAAGCCGCGCCTGAGCTTGTGGGGATGTTGCGAGTGCCCCCGGTGAGATTCGAACTCACACTGGACGGGTTTTGAATCCGGCCAGGAACTAGCCCCCTACCTGCGAAGACGTCGATCCGCTCTCCATTTTGGGGGCGAGGCGGGGGTAGGACTCTCCCGCCGAGTGCCTCAGCGTGCCGCACCGGACATGCAGTGGGCAAAGCCAACCAACCGAGGACCTAGCGCCGCGCGTTTGGCCCGGACAGTTTCAACGACGAAGATGCACCGCGGCTTCACTACGCGCCAACACTCGCTCTAGCAGGTGTAAGTCACCCCGCCCGTAGCGGCCAGCCCGACCATTACGAGCGCCACCGTCAACTGGCGACCGGCCGCCCCAGACTCGTCGTCAGCCCCGGGCTGCCTGATCTTCGGGACCGACGAACGTGCCGCCTACCTCCCCGCAAGTGGGCTCGCTGCGCCCAATCTCAGTCCAATTCTGCGATCAAACGAATCGACATCGAATTAGAGCCGCTTGGAGTAAAGCGGACTACGAAGTCCGTCTCAGTCTCGATAATTTCACCGACTGCAGAATCATGAATCGCCTCGACGGTGCCGATTGCATAAGACTGATCGCCAAGTTTTACCTCATGTGGAGCGCGTAGTACAACTGGTTGCGGAGTGCTGACAATATTGTCAGCATTCGGGAGGATTGTTTCAATCTTATTCCAGGTGCCGACGATCGTCTCGCCATCGAGCAAGCGTCCGGCGACAATTATGGATTCGACTCCTTCTTTGCCAATCTCCAGCAGGTCTGGAATTAACACAGGCACATCCACTACTTGCTGAATTTTGCGCAGGTTTTGCATTAAGGGTTCAGCAACCGTCCACTGGTTACTCCTGTCAAACCCTTCAAGTGGATGCCTGATCACGCGACGCGGAATCAACGTGTCCGTAAGTCGCAACATCACTCCCCTGCTTAGAGAAGCAAGAAACATGAATGACTGATACACCTCCAGGAGCGGGCGTCCTTCAAAGCTCTCACACGAGAAGGCGAGTGAAGAGTTTTCCCCAGATCTGTCAAATCGCCATTCGACGCCGACTATGTTTTGGAAATCTGTACCTCGAATGTGTGCGCCCGTCCGAAGTGCCCCCACTCCTTGTATCCCATGCTCAATCAGGAGTTCCGAGAGCACATCCCCTTGACTGTCGACCACCTCATACTTATATGTCCTGGCGGAAGTAGGCCTAGAGGGACCAATCTTGAGGTTAACCTTGGAGAACTCGCCGCCCAGTCCGCCCGGAAGATCTAGATTGACGTCTGCGATCAACTCGGCCGCCGTACCGAATTGCAAGAAGTCGTCATATGACTCATCAGCCTCGTTCTGCCGTGAACTCCGGACGGTAATCGTGCAAGGCCGAATATTAACAGCATCCGGAAATTTCGCAGAGAGATCAACCGAAACATATAGATCGTCATCAATCTGTTGGATTGTCGTCGCCACCAGTCCGGGCTTACTGGACACAAGCAGGGCATCCGAATCTGGTCGCGATGACATCGTTGCAAAGTCGTACGAGTAGAGAGGGTCTTGATTGGCAATTCTTTGCAACTGAGCCAGATGGGACACTAGTTCATGTGGCGCGATCTCACCCTTACCATTTATCCGAAGGGCTTCACGCGCGAAATCGTAGGCATTCTCGATGATGCGACTAAAATACTCCGCACGGTTATTTTGATAATAGTCAACAACATCCGGAAATTCGGCGACCAAGCCTTCGATGTGAGACAGTCCATACCAGTCGGTATCGAATGTCAGTCCGGTCGAGGTCCTTGACAACCACTTATAGTCGGCGCTCGTCGGAAGCAGCGGGCAAGTAATGAAACACTCGCGAATAACAAAATAGCCTTCGTCGGTTGTCGTTTGAGCAGCCTTCAGCGACTTTCGGATCTGCGCCTGCTGAGTGCTTGTAATCTTTTCGGAGAATTTTTTTATCTGATAGTTGACGCCAGTCCGGAGGCCAGGGCCGTCGGGGATGAATACATCGATCCCGCCATCACCAGGGTTGGCCTTGACATGGCGGCCAATCGGATGCTTTCGCAGGAGCATGACCGCCACCATCTGCTCGATGTCGTCTCCTGAGAGCCGTGTCCATGCGATTGCCGTCAAAGCGTCCTCCCCTAGCTCCATGCCCCCAAGAAGGAGACGTCAGCCGAAGGCAAGCTGTTACGTCTTGAAAGAACCCAGTAGCAGTCGGCTGCACCCTGACCGTCAGTCGGACTGTGGGTTCAATGCATCCGACAGGACCCACTGGTGGTGCCAGGTGGCCCCCTCGCCGGGCGTGCCCAGGGGGAAGGTGACCCATCCGACCCAATGCCCGGTGACCGTAGCCGCCCACGTGCTCAGCGTCCCGGGCACGGTCCCGGTCAGGTCAAGCCCTTCAGGGACCGCTCCGCGCGGGGCGCCGACCGGGAAGACCGCCCGCAAGTCGACCCACACCGGCTTGGGTGGCTCGACCGCGTGCACGTAGGGGGTCTCGCCAGCAGGCCTCACCGAGTCGGACATGTGTTCGATTATGCATCCTGTGACCTGGGCTGCCTTGCGGGGCTAGCTCCTTGAGCCAAAAGATTGGCAGTATCTGCACAAACAGTGCTCAGCGGCGTCGTTCGATGTTCGACGGCACGCCGCCCTCGATGAAGGTCGCGATCTGCTGGACGGCGACCTCGCAGCAACGTTGTGCAGTGCCAGGGACGTTCTTTGACATGTGCGGGCTGATGATGACGCCGGGGCAGGTAAAGAGTGGGTGACCCGCTGGCAGGGGTTCGGGGTCGGTGACGTCCAGCGCCGCGCGCAGTCGCCCGCTCTGCAACTCGGCCATAAGCGCGTCGGTGTGGACGATCTCGCCACGTCCGGCATTGATCAGCAGCGCGCCGTCGGGCATTGCCGCCAGGAAGTCCTGGTCAACTAGGCGGCGTGTCTCGGGGGTGAGTGGCGCCGCGATAACGATGATGTCGTGGTCGCTGATCAGGTTCGGGATGTCTGCAGCGCCGTGGACCCCGTCCCGTGCGGTACTTGCGACCAGTGTGGCGGTGGCGTCGAGTTTGCGAAGTCGCTCGGCTGAGGCGGTGCCGATGTGGCCGGCGCCGATGACGAGGACCCGCTTTCCGGCGACCGTCTCCGGGTCGACCTTGCGGTGCGCCCACACTCCCGTGCGCTGGTAGTCCAACAGGGCGGGCCAGCCGCGATATAGGCAGAGCACCGCGGACAGGACCCACTCGGAGACGGAATGCGCGTGACCGCCCCGCGCGCTGGCGAGAACCACATCGCCGGGGACGTGTGGCGCCCACTCGTCGGTTCCGGCGGACAGCAGCTGCACCATCTGCAGGTGAGGTAGCTGCGCGAGCAGCGGAATTGGCCGATGGCTGCCCCGGAAAGGGACCACGAGAATGTCGGCATGCTGCTGCACTGTGGTCAGGGCAGATTCGTTCGGGTCGTAGAGCAAGACTTCGACACCGTCGAAGCAACGCAGAAGGTCGACGACCGTCCGATCGTCGGGTTCGCAGCTCGCGAGGATCTTAGGCATGCGAAACTCACCTTTCCTTGTGACGGAAGGGAAATTGGGGCGTGTGATGGTGTTGGGAGTGGACTATCGACGGTGGCGCTGGCACCAATCGATCAGACCGGCCGCGTGTGCGGGCTCGAATGCGGCGGTGTTCAAGACCAGGTCGAACAGCGTCGGGTCAGCTTCGGCGAGCGTGTCGTCCCACACCGCCAGGCGCTCGACGATCCGCGCGTCGTTCCGCCCGATGAGCCGCTTCTCCGCTTCCCCCCGTGGGCAGAACACCATCACGATCGTCCACGTCAGCGGGTAGCTACTGCATACCGCGTGGACGGCGTCGACCTGGCCGACGTGAAGCACCGGAACCCGCTCGTGCTTGCGCACGATGGTGTCCAGCTCTTCCCGGTCGATGACGTAGGTCGCGTCATAGCGCTGGTTTTCGTAGATGACCTGTCCGCGTTCACGCAGCGCCGTCAGCTGCTCGGACGTGCCCATGCGGTAGCCGCTGGTCCGTCCCGATCCGACCTTGAGTCGTTGGAAATGGGTGTATGGGCCGATCGTGAGCAGCTGCTCCGTGATGGTGTCCTTCCCCGCGGCCGGCGGACCGTAGAGCAGGACGCCACGGCTATTCGCCATGACGCATCGCCTTCACGATCCGGTCAGCCTGCTCGACCAGGGTGGTGGCCGCGTTCAGCCGGTTGTCCACCAGGTAGTGCGGGACGGCGGGTCGGAAGTCGGGGTCGATCGTAGCGATGTAGTCCTGCCAGTTCGAGAGTTTCCAGTCGTCGCGCGCAGCGCCTCGGTACGACAGGTAGTCGTACATCGACTCGACGTCGCAGCGCACCCAGACCACCGACAGCTTGGCCCCACGCGCCTTGCAGTTGTTGGTCAGCCGGGTCATCCACGCCTCGTCGGACAGCTCCCGGATGAACGGCGCGTCGAGTACCACCGAGACCCCTGCGTCGAGGTTCTCCATGGCCGCGTCCATGAGCGCGCGATATTCGCATGGCCTGACCTTCGTGAGGTACAGGTCGGAATGTCGATCGTGACGGTCGCTACCGAGCGCGATGAGAAGCTGTTCGACAACCGGGCGCGTGATCGTGTCCTTATTCAGTCGCGCCCATCGCGCCGCCGCCGACAGGAACCGCGCAAACTCTGACTTTCCCGAGCCCGCGAACCCGCCAACGACCACCACGGATAGGCCGTTGTCCTGCTCGGCAGCGGAGTGATGCGCAGCCAGCACCCGACCCTCCAGCATGTCGTCTGATCCGGACGTTTCGGAGCCCGCGAACGCGTTGAGAATAACGTCGTCTAACGGTGATACGACTGGCGCTTGCGCCACGTGGTGATCCGCCCGGCGCCACTCGGTCGCGGTGGCCGTTGCGGCCGGCCGTGAGCGTTCGTGCAACGTCGCGACGGCCTGTTCCATCGCCTCATATGCCAGCAAGATCTGTCCTCCCGCCTTGAGCGTCACATCGGCCCACTCGCAGAAGAGTCGGTCCGGCCGCTGGCGCCCTGCTTCGAAATTGGCCAGCGAGGATCGGGTGTAGGGGTGCACGCCCGGCGCCTTGCCGTCGTGAACGGCCCGCTTGAGCAAGTCGACCAGGCCGTGTTGGCCGTGGCCAGCAGAGCCGCGCCAATGTGCTAGCACGCGACCCAGTTCTTGCTGCGCAACCAGCACGGTTTCCCGTTGCTGAGTCATCGATCCTCACTCCTCGACCCTGACAGGTGGCACTGCTTGTCGGCGTTGTCGGTACTTGTCGGCGTTGTCGGTTGGGATTGTCGGCCCAGTGTCACTGACATGTGTCGGAGGTCACCGACATGTGACGCAGTTCGCGAAGCTGATTCCAGACAGCAAGCAACGAACTCCAACCGAATCGCCAGGAGGCGGACATGTCCAGCAAGAACAACCCCTTCAACTTCAAGACCGGCGCCGGAATCCTCAAGAAGCTCGTTATCGCGGCGATCATCGGCGCGGTCATCATGATGGTTCTCAAAGCGCCCGGGGAGTCCGCAGACGTCGCCAACGACGCCATTGACGGCGGGGAAGGCGTGATCGACTCCCTGGTCACTTTCTTCCGCTCGCTCAGGAATGGGTAGCACCAGCTTCGAGTCGTCCGACGCGCTCAGCCAACTCGCCGACCATCACCTTGAGAGCGGCTAGCTCGCTCGCGATGTCCACGGCGTCCTGAGTCCCTGACGGGGGCTCGTTGACGAAATAGCCAACGGCAGGGGTCGCCGACAGCCAGCCCTCACTCGACAGGACCTGTAAGGCCTTTTGCACAGTCCCTGTCGAGAACCCCTCCACCTGCTCCGCGAGGACGCGGTAGCCAGGCAGCATTTCGCCAGGTTGCAGCTCACCGCTGCGAATCCTGCGCCGGATCGTCTCCGCGAATTGCTCGTACTTGGCGGTCATGCGCACATCCTATCTGGACCGACCCATACCGACCTAGATCACTCTAACGGTCTAGAGACAACTGCTATATATCGCTCTAATCTGCTTTATGTCAGTACGACGAAGGGAACTTCCGATGAGGACTGCACGACCGACCCGCCGCCAGATCGAGGCCGCGGCGGATGGCCTGGACTACGACGCGTTGGCGATGGATTCCTTTGCCCCGGCGGGCTGGGGGTATGAGGTGTTCGACCTGCCTGAGTTCGACTTCGAGACGCGTTCGCTGGCGGAGTTCGAGGTGGCGATTACCCCGGCGCCGGTGATCCCGCTCCCGCTCGCTAACCGGGGCATGTCGACGTCGGCCGTCGAGCTGTACGACTTCGGCGAGGTGGCGTGATGGGCCGCCTGTTCGTTCCGGCCGCGTTCGCTGGTCTGTTCGCGTCGATGCCGCCGAAGAGTGCCCCGGCGTCGCGGTGCCGGGAGTGGCTGGAGGCCACGGAGACCGCGCTCCGCTCCCAGATTTCCGGTCCGCACGGTGTGCAGGCCATGCGGCTGATCCCGCTGCTGGTGACCGTTCGCCGCACGAGCTTCTGAGCTGACTTTCCGCTCACTTTTCCCGCTATTTCTCGCTTTCTCGCATTGTTGTGGAGGTACCGCCATGCCTGGATACGCCGACCCGGCCACCACGATCACCGCCCGGTTCCGTGACCTGGCCGCCCTGCTGACCCGCAACGCGACCGTGTTGGAGGCCTCCGGGCTGCCCGGCGAGGTCGTGGCGCTGCGCTCGACGGTCTACCGGGACGTGGCCGCCCAGCTGGCGGCGCTGGTCGAGGTCGAGGTGGAGCAGGCCGCGGGCAACCCGCTGGTGGTGCCGCTGCGCGACGGCGATGTCGAGGCGCTGGTGGTGCGCCGGTTCGAGCGGCTGGCCGGCCAGCTGACCGCGAACGCCCGCGTCCTGCTCAAGGGCACGTCGGAGCCGGTGATGCGCCGCCGCGCCCGGGTCTACCAGGACGTCGCCTCGCAGGTCCGGGCGCTGGCCCGGCACGAGGCCGACGAGGCCACGGCCCGCCGGACGCGGTCCCAGCGCCCGGTGTCGACGGTGCTCGCGGTGGTGCCGAACCAGGTGGCGCGGCAGGCCGCGACCCGCGCACCCCGGGTGCGGGCGGTGTTCGTCGAAAAGCTGGTGGACGCGATCGCGAAGCGACGCCGTCAGGGCTGGTCGGTCGCGCGGCTCACGCTGTGGCTGCGGACCACGCTGCGCGATCCTCAGACCGACCAGGTGCACCCCTGTGCCCAGAAGGCGTTCGTGTCCTACGTGGTCGGGCTGCTGGCCGGGGCCACGGTGCCCGCCACGGCTGGACGGGCGGTGGCGTGATGCGACTCCGTTTCCGTCGCGACGAACCGATCCGGGCCGCGACCCGCGCCTACCGGGACGCTGACCGCCGATCCAGCCGGATCACCACGGACTACCTGCCCGGGGCCAGCACCGGATGCGACCGGATCGCCGCGCTGAACTGGCTGGCAGGTGAAGAGCACTACCTGGCGGAGCTGGTCCCGCTCGGCTCCCGGCTGCTGGACGACAGCGCAGTCCAGGACCGGATCCAAGGGCACCTGTGGGTCGCTGATCTGGCCGGGATGGTCGCCACCGCTGAACACGCCGCCGACCACGGCCGCAGCTACCGGTTCGGCGGGTACGGGCTGGAGGCCGACAACTGGACGGTCTACCTGCTCAGCACTTACGCCAAGCCGGGCAGCCTCGCCGGCCGGGCCGCCGTCCTGGACTCGCTGGCCACACACCTCCACCAGCGCGGCTACACCGACCGCGTGGTCCGCACCGCCACCGCGATCGCCGACGCCTACCGGCGCACCAATCGCTGAACCCCATCCCTGCCAGCTCTTCTCCCTTGACCAACAACCAGGAGGACATCGTGCGACCGGTTTTCGACAGTAACCACAAGGCCGTCCGGGAAGGAATCACCAAGACCGGGATGGGGCTGCACCAGGTCGTGATGGCGATGAACAGCATCACGGACTCCTACGACGCCGGACTCGGTCCCGCCGACATCACCAAGAGCCGCCAAGGCTTCCTCGGCTCACGAAACCCCAGTGCCCAGGCCAAGTTCGTCTCCTGGGTCTTGCGGCAAGCGGGTCGACTCTGACATCGCCGTCCCCGGTCGGAGCCTGATCCGGCCCCGCAACACAGCAATCCGCACTGTCCACTATGGAAGGAGTCAGATCATGGCGAGGATGAGGTACTGGGCAGCCGCGCTGGCCGGTCGGGTCGCGACCCGGCTCGACCGCCGCGCACCGGTCTTCTACGCGGCCGATGTGGTGTTGTTCGCCCACCGCAACGGTGTGCCGCACGTGCTGCTGATCGAACGCGGCTGGGACCCGCACCAGGGCAAGGCCGCGTTCCCGGGCGGGCACGTCGACGCCGGGGAGACCGCGCTGGCGGCCGCGAAACGTGAAGCGGTCGAGGAAACCGGCCTTGACCTCGGCCGGATCCCGCTCCGGCTGGTCGACGTCTACGACACCCCGGACCGGGACCCACGCGGCCGCTACGTCGGTGTCGCCTACACCGCGGTGCTGCCGACGATGCCCGCCCCGGTCGCCGCCGACGACGCTGCCGCCGCGTCCTGGATTCCGCTCGACGTCGCCGTCCAGATGGCCCGCAGTGGCCGGTTCGCGTTCGACCACGCCGACATCCTCGCCGACGCCGTGCGCGCCACCGGCGTCGGCCGCTGAACCAACACCGTTCCAGCCAGCAATCCCTGCCCTGAAAGGAGGGCGCCATGCCCGGAAAGTTCAAGAACAACTGGACCAAGCCCGACCGCTCACCCGT